>WFLY01000268.1 GCA_009177215.1 Bacillota bacterium | reverse complement strand
GATTGGCGAGCAATCAAATCCCACCATGGCAANCTNTGCCAANACTGGNCGAGCTNCATATCCGNGTGACGGCAAANGCAGATGACAAAAAAGCGGCAAATNANATGATCANACCTGTGGTAAAGGNATTGAAGTCTCGCTTTGGCTATGACATTTACAGCACGGAGGAGTCTACAACTCTGGAAAAGGCGGTAGTTGATTTGCTGCTGGCTAACGGGTTGACCATGACCTGTGCGGAATCTTGCACAGGCGGTATGTTGTCGGCAAGACTGATTAATGTGCCGGGGGTATCGGAGGTTTATAAAGCGGGCTATGTGACTTATTCTAACAAGGCTAAGAGAAAGCTTCTAGGTGTAAAAAAGACCACTTTGCAAAAATATGGCGCGGTCAGCAAGCAGACGGCGGAGGAAATGGTAAAGGGTCTGGTATTTAATTCCAAGTCGGATGTGGGGGTTGCCGTCACGGGGATTGCGGGACCTGACGGCGGCACTAAGGAAAAACCGGTAGGGCTTGTATATATTGCCTGCAATGTGAAGGGGAATATAACGGTAAAAGAATTTCATTATAAAGGAAATCGCATGAAAGTGCGGGAGGCGGCAGTGATGTCCGCGCTTATGTTGATGAGAAGCTGCGTGCTGGAGTATTACAGCAAGGTTACGTTTGGGAAAAAATAAAAATCCTGAGAGATTTGTGATGATTTTTATTATGAAAGTTGTTGTATGTATAATTTGCGGAATCAGGTATTGAAGGAAATGAATATACGGTATTACGTTAATAATAAAATATAAAATAGGTTGACGTGACCTGCCTTTTCTGCTAAAATACATTTAAAGCAATGAAATTCTAACAGAAGTTTTGTATTCTATAGTTTCTAATGTCAAATAAGCGCTTTGGCGCATATCTTTGTGAGAATCCTTGCTTTATTTACCCAATCATTAACTGAAGCAGGGATTTTTGCGGGCCTTTTACAGGGGAGCAGTGTTCCTGCCCTATCCGTGAAAGGAGAAGAGAAAGAATGACTGTGTTTTTAAGTTTCAACTTGTTGTGCTGGTGTTGTTTAGTGTTAAAACGGCTTTGAGAGAGTTTTAAGGTACATAAAAAGGATTATCATTGATTTTGTCAGAACATTTCAAAATAACAATGCTTACATAAAGGTAACAGTTCGGATACCTGTCCGAACTGTTGTACATAAAGATGTGTAGCACAAAATAATTGTTGACAAATGCGAACAAATGTTTTATTCTGACTATACAGAACATTTGTTCTCTGTAGAAAAGGAGATATGTAATGGAGAGAGATGAGAAGCTGAAAGCATTAGATGCTGCCATAGGTCAGATTGAGAAGCAATATGGGAAGGGCGCCGTTATGAAGCTGGGCGATCCCACCGCACAGATGAATGTGGAGACAATACCTACCGGTTCTTTAAGTCTGGATGTGGCTTTGGGCTTGGGTGGTATCCCTAAGGGCAGAATTATTGAGATATACGGACCGGAATCCAGTGGTAAGACTACGGTTACGCTTCATATGATTGCCGAGGTTCAGAAGAGGGGCGGTATCGCAGGCTTTATTGATGCGGAGCATGCGTTGGATCCGGTATACGCTAAGAATATTGGTGTGGATATTGACAATTTATACATTTCCCAGCCGGATAACGGCGAACAAGCAATGGAGATTACGGAGACTATGGTGCGCTCCGGCGCAATGGATATTGTGGTGGTGGACTCTGTTGCTGCGCTGGTTCCTAAGGCGGAGATTGATGGGGATATGGGCGACAGCCATGTGGGTTTACAGGCGCGTCTGATGTCACAGGCACTGCGTAAGCTGACGGCAATTATCAGCAAGTCTAACTGCACGGTAGTATTTATTAACCAGCTCAGGGAGAAGATCGGAGTAATGTTTGGCAATCCGGAGACTACTACAGGCGGTCGTGCTTTGAAGTTTTATTCTTCGGTGAGGCTTGATGTCAGAAGAATAGAATCTCTCAAGCAGGGAGGCGAGGTTATCGGTAACCGTACCCGTGTTAAGGTCGTGAAGAATAAAATTGCACCTCCGTTTAAAGAAGCGGAATTTGATATTATGTTTGGCGAGGGAATTTCCATGGTGGGTGATATTTTGGATTTGGCAGCCAGCATAGATGTGGTGAATAAGTCCGGGGCATGGTATGCCTACAACGGAGAAAAAATCGGACAGGGGCGTGAAAATGCAAAACAGTATTTGAAGGATAATGCGGCTGTTTGTGATGCCATTACCCAAAAGGTACGCGAGCATTTTGGATTGAATGGCGTTAAAAACGAGACGGAAGAGGAGACGGTCAAGACGGCGGATTCTAAAAAAGCGGCTGCTTCCAAGGCGACTAAGTAGCAGTAAGACCTATTGTNCNGACACTGNGATACGAGTGTACTGGTGTCNGTNCATAANGTAGNATNNANGTGAGGCAANGTNCANGATTCNNAGGNNGATATGAGGGNAACACAGATTGCGNAATTATCTANAACCNNCAGTAAAANATATATAGAGCAGNAATTCGCCTTTGTTTTATACAAAGGCGAACTGCGCCTCTATCATATACGGGAAGATGAAGAAATAGCAGAGAAAGATTATCGCACAATTATGGAGGAGGTCCTTCCCAAAAGGGCAAAGCTTCGAGCCATGAATTTATTAAAGAGCAGAGATTACACGACGGTGCAGCTTCGAACTAAGCTGGAACAGGGAGGATATCCTGCGGCGGTTGTGGAGGAGGCATTGGCGTATGTGGCAGCTTTTCGCTATATTGACGATTTGCGTTATGCGGTGAGCTTTATTGCCTATAACGAAGGCAGTAAAAGCCGCCGTAGGATAGGGCAGGATCTGCAGGCAAAGGGAATTTCCAGAGATTTTATTGAAAAGGCATGGCAGACATGGGAAGAAGAGGGCGGGAGCCAGAATGAACTGGCAATGATACAAAAACTTTTAGAAAAACGGCATTATGACGCGGATCACGCCGATTATAAAGAACGTCAGAGAACCTGTGCTTTTTTAATGAGAAAGGGTTTTTCGGGTGATATGATTAGAAAAGCGATGAATGATGTCGACATAGAGCCGGAATAGTTATAAATGCACAAATATCGTCTGAATTTGCCCCCTGTTTTGGAAGATATTGCGACTTACACTTGACATAATAGTCATTTCAGTTTAAAATCAAACTGTTGTGAATTGCTTGTTAGAATTTACATTCTATTATAAACTGTAAAATGGAATACTGTTTTGCAGGCAAAATGTACAATGAGAATTGAATAAGGAGGTGCTCCTGTAGTATGCCGAGTGATGTCATTGTGACAGTCATCATTGCATTCGTATGCATTGTTGTGACTGCTATAATTACAGTACTTGCCACTACTGCATATCAGAAGAAGGTAGCAGCAGCTACCGTTGGTAATGCGGAGGATAAGGCAAGGGAGATTATTGATGAGGCTTTAAAGACTGCGGAGACTAAAAAACGTGAATCGTTACTTGAGGTAAAGGAAGAGTCTATTCGTACCAAAAACGAGTTAGACAAGGAGATTAAGGAGCGAAGAGCGGAAGCGCAGCGTTATGAGCGCAGAGTCCAGCAGAAGGAAGAGAACATCGATAAGAAAGCGGATGCGATTGAAAAGCGGGAAGCCAGTTTGGCAGCCAAGGAAGAATCCCTCAACAAAATGAAGGATGAGGTTTCCAAATTGAACGAGCAACGCGTACAGGAACTGGAGCGAATTTCAGGTTTAACCTCTGAACAAGCAAAAGACTACTTATTGAAAATTGTTGAAGATGAAGTAAAGCATGAAACGGCTGTGATGATCAAGGAAATGGAGAGTCGCGCCAAAGAAGAAGCAGACAAAAAAGCAAAGGAATATGTAGTATCTGCAATACAGAGATGTGCAGCAGACCATGTCTCAGAGACTACAATTTCCGTAGTACAGCTTCCTAACGATGAGATGAAGGGACGAATCATTGGACGTGAGGGGCGCAATATTCGTACTCTTGAGACGATGACCGGTGTGGATTTGATTATTGACGATACGCCGGAAGCAGTTATTTTATCAGGCTTTGATCCGATTCGTCGTGAGGTGGCAAGAATTGCCCTTGAAAAATTAATCGTTGATGGACGTATCCATCCTGCCAGAATTGAAGAAATGGTAGAGAAGGCGCAAAAAGAAGTAGAAGTAATGATTAAAGAAGAAGGTGAAGCCGCAACCCTTGAGGTTGGCGTACACGGTATTCATCCGGAACTTGTAAAATTACTTGGAAAGATGAAGTTTAGAACCAGTTACGGGCAGAATGCTTTGAAGCATTCCATCGAGGTAGCTCAGTTGTCAGGTCTATTGGCTGCCGAAATGGGTCTTGACGTAAGACTTGCCAAGAGAGCCGGATTGTTACATGACATCGGTAAAGCGGTGGATCATGAGATGGAGGGCTCCCATATTCAGCTAGGTGTTGAGCTTTGTAGGAAATACAAAGAGAACGCTATTGTTATCAATGCGGTAGAATCTCACCATGGCGATGTAGAGCCTACTTCCCTGATTGCATGTATTGTACAAGCTGCTGATACAATCTCTGCTGCAAGACCGGGAGCTAGAAGGGAGACATTAGAAACCTATACTAGCAGATTAAAACAATTAGAAGACATAACAAACAATTTCAAAGGTGTAGATAAATCTTTTGCTATTCAGGCAGGTCGGGAAATTCGTGTTATGGTAGTGCCTGAGCAGATTACGGATGCCGATATGGTTCTTTTGGCACGTGATATTTCCAAGCAGATTGAGGCTGAGTTGGAATATCCGGGTCAGATTAAGGTAAACGTAATTCGTGAAAGTCGCGTAATTGATTACGCTAAATAATTACCATAAGACAGTTTAAATTTGAAAATTTAATAAGAGTTGAAGGGGCTGTTGTTTTGTAACTGATTTTCAGTATAGAGCAGCAGTCTTTTTTAACGTAGTTTTATGTATGATGGGGATTATGATATCATTATGATATCAAGGAAGTTTTGCACAGAAATGAAAGCCGGGAGGAAGGAAACTTGTGAAAAACTTCAATTTTTGGTAAAACTTCAAATTTTCTCTTGTGTAATGTCGGATGTTATAGTATTATAATTCGGAGTGTATGATTGTATACGATTATCCAATGTGTATTAGCCGGCGGTTTTACTGTGTATTTGTTTACCGCTTGTCATTACAGGTAAATGGAGAAAGGGAAAATATGCAAACATCCCTTTTACTCTTTCTGTTTGCGCCTCGAATGAAAAGACAAGCATTTTCGCTTGAGACTTGGTGCATAACGTGTGAAGAAGTTCTAATGCTTACAGCAGAGGCTGTTTCGCAAAGAACTTCTATGTCTCACGCTGAAGAATGCCCCAAATACGGGTATTCTTCTCATGACAGATTTGTGCCGGAGCGTCACAAATCTGTCTGACGGCAGACGCAAATTGGAGATTTGCGTCGCCCCGTCATGTAAACGCTCTGGAATGGAGAGTAATATGAAAGCATATCAGGAATTGAGTAAGGAAGAGTTATTATCATTGAAATCTGAGCTGGAAGCGGCATATAAGGCTGCAAAGAAAAAGAATCTGAAGTTGGATATGTCCAGAGGAAAGCCGTCAGAAACCCAGCTGGACATAGGTATGGGTATCATGGATATACTGAATTCTGAGAGTGATATGAAGTCAGAGACAGGTATGGATGTTAGAAATTATGGTTTGATGGATGGAATTCCGGAGGCAAAACAGCTCATGGCGGACATTATGGGAGTAAAAGCTTCTAATGTTATTGTCTGTGGCAATGCCAGTTTAACGATTATGTATGATACGGTTTCACGCTCTATGACCCACGGTGTCATGGGAAGCACTCCATGGTGTAAGCTGGATAAGGTAAAGTTTTTGTGTCCGGCCCCGGGGTATGACAGACATTTTGCGATTACCGAGCATTTTGGTATTGAAATGGTAACAGTGCCTATGTCTGTGCAGGGACCGGATATGGATANGGTGGAGANANTAGTTGCTGCGGNCGANAGTATCAAGGGTATTTGGTGCGTTCCTAAATATTCCAATCCGCAGGGGTATTCCTACTCNGACGANACAGTGANAAGATTTGCGGCTTTGAAGCCGGCTGCAAAAGATTTTCGCATTTTTTGGGATAATGCTTATGCAATCCATCATCTTTATGAGGATAAGCAAGATGAGATTTTGGAGATTTTGAGTGAGTGTGAGAAAGCGGGAAATCCCGATATGGTTTATGAATTCTGTTCTACCTCCAAGGTGAGCTTTGCGGGTGCGGGAATCGCTGCAGTGGCTTCCTCACAGGCAAATTTGGATTTTATAAGAAAATCCATGACGATTCAGACCATCGGTTATGACAAGGTGAATCAGCTTCGTCATGTTTGTTATTATAAGAATATAGACGGCATTAAGGAACATATGAAAAAGCATGCACAGTTAATGCGCCCGAAATTTGAGACTGTGCTAAAGGTACTTGACACAGAGCTGTGCGGTTTAGGNATCGGAGAGTGGACGAAGCCTAACGGANGTNATTTTATATNCTTTGAGGNGTTAGAGGGTTGTGCAAAAGCCATTGTAGCAAAATGTAAGGAAGCCGGTGTGGTACTGACAGGAGCCGGTGCAGCATATCCTTACGGTAAAGACCCCAAAGATACGAATATCCGTATTGCCCCTTCTTTCCCTACACTGGAAGAGATGGCTATGGCAACGGATTTATTTGTACTTTGTGTAAAGCTGGTAAGTGTAGAAAAGCTGTTGGAATGTATGTAGTAAATGCGGAAAATAGTAATAGGACTGACTGTGCGCCGAAGTCTGTTATCCGCAGTACGCCGGTAATTAAGAAAGGGAAATAAGCATGGGTGACTATAAGCGAATTAATCGTGAATTAGTGTCAAAGGGAGCCATAATAGACTATTATCAGGATACAATGCAGGTCTCAAACGGAAACATTGCAAAGTGGGATTTTATTGATCATAAAGGGGCGGCTGCGGTAGTGGCGGTCTGTGAGGATGGCAGGCTTTTGATGGTGCGTCAGTATCGAAATGCTTTGGAGCGCGAAACCTTGGAGCTGCCGGCAGGGGGGCTGAACGACAGGGAGGAGCCTACTGCGGATGCGGCAAGAAGAGAGCTTTCAGAGGAGACCGGATACACCTGTCAGGAGCTGGAGCTGCTTACTTCCATTTATACCACGGTAGCATTTTGCAATGAGAAGATTGATATTTATCTGGCAAGAAATTTACAGCTGGGGGAGCAGCATTTGGATGAAGATGAATTCATTAATGTGGAAGCTTACACGGTAGAAGAATTAAAGCAAATGATATTTAACTGCAAAATTCAGGATTCCAAGACCATATGCGGTATTTTGGCTTATGCTGCGAAATATTGTTAACTGGAGCGTAAGGTTATACAGCACATAGCTTTTTCATATTTTAGCAATATAGGAAGATTGATTGCACATGCCGGTTTGCAGAAAGCGGCATGTGCTTTGTTTTTTCTGCATATAATGGGGAAGAGGTGAGAATATGCGGCTGGGACGGTTTCATATACAAATGGAGAAGCTTCCGTTTTTACAGATTTTCTTGGTGGGGATTTCTATAGGAATTCTGGGAATGAGTTTTGGAAGAAGCATTTTACTGGAAAATACAGGATTACTGGACGAATATACATTGTACAACATGAAATATATGAGCGTGGACGGAAGAGCCCTATTCTATTATGTATTGAGGGAACGGCTTAGCTGCGTGGTTATATTGGTAGTGCTTGCCACGACATATCTGGGTCTTTTTTTGTGTGTGGGAGTAGCATTTTGGTATGGAATGGCAGCGGGAGCTTTTTTGGCAGCGGCAGTGATTCGATATGGGCTGAAAGGAATATTGTTTGCGGTAGTGAGTGTTTTTCCTCAATATCTGATATATGTTCCGGTATTGTTCCACTTGTTGCTTTGGTGTGAAACGCTTTGCAGGGGGATTTATTTTCAAAAAAATTTTCGGCAAGAGAAAGGCAATATACTGTTGAAATCAAAATATATTATGAAGCTT
>WFLY01000039.1 GCA_009177215.1 Bacillota bacterium | reverse complement strand
CTCCACGCTAAAATCCATAGGACTCATTAAATGTCTCATGTATTCCTCATTTCTGTGCGGCTATATAATATAGTTGAACGATCAGGCTGCGATACCGCACCTTCGCAGCCTGCATGAAAAAGTCGAAGAGAATATTCCCTTCGACTTATGATTATTTATAGGATAATAATTCTTCCACGGTCTTGCGTTTGGGAGCATTGGGGGTCTCTGCGGGATAACCGATGGGAATCAGAGTAACTAAATCCATATCATCGGGAATACCCAAAAGTTCGGCTGCTTCCTTTTGGTCGAAAATACCCATAATAACAGTGCCAAGACCCTGCTCGTGTGCGGCGAGACAAAATGCTTCACTGGCAACGCCTGCATCAAACATCTGCCATGAATCGCCACGAACGGTAGAATAAGAGCCGTCTCTTTCAAAGCCACAGCGTCCTTTTACAATAGCGACAGCCACAACCATAGGCGCATTTTCCATAATACTTCCGTTTTTTGTATATGCGCTGGTACACTTAGCCAGCCTTGTCTTCATATCGCCCTCAACCGCAATGTAGCGGGTAATCTGTGTATTTTTCCAGCTGGGAGCATAGGATGCTGTGGTAACAATATCAGCCNATAATTCATGAGAAACAGGCTNGTCTGTANATTGGCGGATGCTTCTGCGTCCGGTGATACATTCTTTCGCCGTCATAGCTTTGACCTCCTGAAAACATTTTTATTATGATACCACTTCTTTGTAGGAGTTGCAATTGCTTATTAAAAAATATTACAAAACTTTTGATTAATTTTGTAGAAAGGTTTTGCATTACTCGAGGTTATCTAATATAATAACAAATAGAAATATTGATGGATTTTGAGTCGTCTGCGATGTTACTTGTTTTATGGGATATTGCTTGCGGAGCTGATATGGGAATAGGGAAAGGAAGAAAAGATATGGTAAGTTTTGTAGAGAGAAAACGTTGGTTATTTTTAGGGCTGCCGTTTACTTTTACGAAGTATACGGTTAAGGAGGATATGATCACCATTCAGGAAGGGCTGCTTAAGACGGTAGAGAACGATTGTTATATGTATAAGGTTCAGGATGTTCAGCATACCGCAAGCCTGATGGAGAAATTATTCAAACTGGGAACGGTTATTTGTTTTACGGGCGATACGACTCATTCCCAGCTTGTTATGCATCATATCCGCAATTCCAAGGAGATTAAGGACTTTATTTTAAGGGAATCCGAGGAAGCTAGGCTTAAGAGACGTACCGTGAATATGCTGGATATTGGCTCAGGCGCTATAGATGATATGGACGATATGTAGTGCAGGAGGCATGTAAACGAGCGGAATCGGAGCGGAGACAGCTCAAAGAGAGGAAAACTGACGAAGCTACATGTATTTGGGGTGGAGCAGCAGTTTTAATCGGTTCCCTGTGGAGAGGTACTATGCTCAGGGGCTTTTGCGGGGAGTAGTATACGTTCAAAAAGNAGANCTGCGCCGAACCAAAAGGGAGCGAAATCCAAGCGTATGAGACGGTTTATATGGTAGCGGCAGCGTCCGTAATCCCAAGGGCAGAGATTCCTTTTGGTTAAGAAGCGGCCTGTAAAATATTCGGTAGAAAAGATTAGTGACATATAAGTGAGACCACGAAGCCAAAAAGGACGGCGTTGCAGAAGCCTGCCTATAGGTGCGAGAAAAGCCGCGCAGCCATAAATGGGAAACATCCAGATAGAGGTGTTTCCTTTTAGTTTGAGGTCGCGGCGGCGCAGAGAATCTAAGGATGTAAATATGATTTCCATACACCAGCCTACAATACCGCAGCGAAGAAAGTTAAGAGTGAAGTGGGATAATGCTTTTTTCATGGAACCTCCGATTATATTGTTCGTTTGTTTGAAGTGTTTTTCTATAGTATGGACGAAGATTGGAAAAATATAAGCCGGATTTGAAAATCATGGGAAATTGTGGGGCAGGCATGAATGGTAGGGATGAAGCGGAATCTGGTATAAGGAANGTCATGNNTANNNATTGAGCANATGGGNANNGAAAAGGCTGGAAGATGAATTATAAGGAAGCGCTTGCATTTNNNGAGANGNTAAGCAGCTTCGGGATANTACCCNGNNTTGACAGTATTANGGCACTGTGTGAAGAATTGGGAAATCCTCAGGATACCCTTAAATTTGTCCATATTGCGGGAACCAACGGAAAAGGCTCGGTTCTGGCGTATATTTCCACCATTTTAAAATATGCGGGCTATAGGGTGGGGAGATATATTTCTCCCACTGTTTTTGAGTATCGTGAAAAGATTCAGGTAAACGGCAGAATGATAACCCAGAAAGCGTTAGGGGAAGGTATGGAGCTTGTAAAGGCGGCATGTGAGAGTATGGTGGAGAGAGGTCTTCCTCACCCTACGCCCTTTGAGGTGGAGACCGTATTGGCATTTTGGTACTTTCAGAAGATGAAGTGTGATATTGTAGTGCTAGAGACAGGAATGGGCGGACTTATGGACGCTACGAATGTGATTGCCACGACTCTTGCAGCAGTGATTACCTCTATCGGAAGAGACCACATGAAATTTCTGGGGAATACGATTGAGGAGATAGCAAGGCAAAAGGCGGGAATTATAAAAAACGACTGTTATGTAATTTGCATGAAGCAGCAAGACTCCGTGATTCAGGTTGTGGAGGAGGAAGCACGATGTAAGAATAGTACTCTGCGAATGGCGGATACCAAACAGACAAGTCATGTCCGGTATGGTATTGAGAAGCAGCAGTTTGATTATGCAGGAATGAAAAAGCTGGAGATTGCATTGGCGGGCCAATTCCAGATTGCAAATGCGGCAGTTGCAATTGATACGGTAAAGGCGCTTACGGAGAAAGGATTTCCTGTGTCTGAGCAGGCAATAAGAAAGGGGCTTGCCGAAACAAGATGGGCGGGGCGTTTTACCGTGGCAGCAAAAAAACCGCTTTTTATAGTGGATGGCGCCCATAATGAGGATGCGGCAGAGAAACTTGCAAATTCTATTGATTTTTATTTTACAAATAAGAGAATTATTTATATAATGGGAATGTTGAAGGATAAGGAATGTGAAAAGGTCATAAATCTGACTTATAAGTATGCGGACCAGATTATCACCGTGACTCCGCCGGAGAATTCTCGTGCAATGCCTGCCTACGAGCTGGCAAAGGAGGTTGCAAGAGTGCATTCCAAGGTGACGGCTGTGGACAGCCTTGAAGAGGCTGTGGAAATGAGCAGGCTTCTTGCTGGTAAGGATGATGTGATCATTGCATTTGGTTCCTTATCTTATCTTGGAAAACTGATGAAGATTTTGGGTTATCAATAGTCAAGATTTATTCCGGCATTGAAGGTTGTCATGCCGTGGGAAAGAAGGATAAAGCGATATGGTAGATCATGAAAAGGTAANGGNAGCNNTCAGGCTGCTNNNGGAGGGNATCGGAGAGGATACGCATAGAGNGGGNNNTAGGGAGACACCGGATAGGANCGCCAGAATGTATGAGGAAATATTCGGCGGTATGGAGGAGAATGCCGCTTTGCATTTATCCAAGGTCTTTGCGGTGGATAATAATGAAATGGTGCTGGAGAAGGATATTGTTTTTTATTCCACCTGCGAGCATCATTTAATGCCCTTTTACGGGAAGGCTCATGTGGCTTACATACCTAACGGGAAAGTGGTGGGTTTAAGCAAGCTGGCGAGAACCGTGGAGGTTTATGCCAAGCGGCTGCAGATACAGGAGAAGATGACAGGTCAGATAGCAGACGCTGTCATGGAATATTTGGCGCCGCAGGGAGTGATGGTAATGCTGGAAGCGGAGCATATGTGCATGACCATGCGGGGCATCAAGAAGCCGGGAAGCAAGACAGTCAGTGTTGCCGCAAGAGGCGTGTTTGAGAATAATGCCGCTTTACAGAATCAATTTTTCCAAATGCTGCGTCAGTAAGTCGATAGCAATGGCAGGAAATTAATTGACAGAGGATTGGTCTTTGAAAGTGGTATTGAAGTGAGGATTTCTATGGAAAGAATTGATAGAATATTAAGTCATGATTTGTTTTTGAAACATTTACATCAAAATAATACGGCAGAAGCAGACAGGCGCTTCTGCCGTCATAATATGGTACATTTTTTGGATGTGGCAAGAATCGGCTGTATTATGAATCTGGAAGAAAAGCTGGGGATTGACAGGGAGCTTATTTATGCGGCAGCATTGCTGCATGATTTGGGAAGGCATGTACAATATGAAATTGGTACGCCACATGAGATTGCAAGTGGGGAAATTGCCCCTGATATTTTGAGGGAATGTGAGTTTGATGAAAAAGAAACAGAGGTTATTTTATCTGCAATCCAGAGCCATAGGNATGTTGATATTGNGGAAAATCAAGATCTAAACGGTATTCTCTATCNGGCTGACAAGGCGAGCANGGTGTGCTTTGCCTGCGAGGCAGAGAANGATTGTAACNGGAAGNACGATAAGAAAAATCTGAAGATAAAGTATTAATATTCTGATAATAGGTATNGAGATGTCAGACATTANGGTATTGGGCATTAAGATTTCAAANATGAAATTATGTTATAAAGAAATGAAAATTTAAGGATAACANTTGACGGTAAGAAAGGAAACAAAAGAGTATGCGGATTGGAAACAGAGACNTTGAAACTGNAAAGCACACCTATGTGATGGGAATTTTGAATATAACGCCGGATTCCTTTTCAGACGGGGGAAAATGGAATGACAGAGATAGTGCCTTGAAGCATGTGGAGACGATGCTTGCGGAGGGCATGGATATAGTGGATGTGGGAGGAGAGTCTACCAGACCGGGTTACACACTTTTATCCGAAGAGGAGGAGATTGAGAGAGTGGCGCCTGTGATTGAGGCAATCAAGGCAAATTTTGATGTTCCCGTTTCACTGGACACCTATAAAAGTAAGGTGGCACAGGTGGGTATTGCAGCGGGCGCTGATTTAATCAACGATATCTGGGGGCTGAAATACGATAAGGATATGGCAGGGATTATTGCGGACAGTAAACTTCCATGCTGTCTTATGCACAATCGAAAGGAGCCTGATTATCAGAATTTCATGGAGGACGTAGCAGCCGATTTGGCACAGAGTATCAGGCTTGCGGAGGCGGCGGGCATTGCAGATGAAAAGATTATTCTGGACCCCGGCGTGGGCTTTGGCAAAACCTATGAGCATAACCTTGAGATTATCAACTGCTTAGAGGCGTTTAATATGTTTGGCTATCCTATTCTTTTAGGGTGCAGTCGAAAATCAGTGATTGGGCTTACACTGAATCTTCCGGCAGACCAGAGAGAGGAGGGAACCCTTGTGACTACGGTTATGGGAGTAATGAAGGGCTGCAGCTTTGTGCGTGTACATGATGTGGAAAAGAACGTGAGGGCTATCCGCATGGCGGAGGCGATTTTAGGAAGAGGCAGATAGGACCGGTGAAGGCGAAGGGTGATGTATAGATGGATGAAATCAGAATTGAGAATTTAGAGGTATACGCCTGTCATGGGGTATACTTCGAGGAAAACAGGAACGGGCAGCCTTTTTTTGTGAATGTGACCCTTTACACAGATATAAAAGGGGCGGCATGTAAAGACGAACTTTCACTTTCCATTAATTATGGCGAGGTTTGTCACTTTATTACGGAGTGGATGCAGAAGCACACCTATAAGCTGATAGAAACCGTTGCCGAAAATCTTGCTGCCGAGATTTTGTTAAGATACAATTTAGTAAAAGAGGTTGACTTGGAGGTGCGCAAGCCCAAAGCACCTATCGGTCTGCCATTTGGCTGTGTATCTGTGCATATTCACAGAGGCTGGCATCAGGTATACCTCTCGGTGGGATCCAATATGGGAAATAAAAGGGGCTATATTGAAGCGGCATTGTCGGCGCTAAGGGAAAATTCGCAGATAAAGGAACTGACGGTATCTGAATTGCTGGTGACAAAGCCCTACGGCGGCGTGGAGCAGGAGGATTTCCTGAACGGAGCAATTTCTTTTCAGACACTGCTTTCTCCGGTGGCGTTGTTGGAGGAGCTGCATAGCATAGAGGCGGCGGCGGACAGAAGGCGTGAGATACATTGGGGACCAAGGACGCTGGATTTGGATATTATATTTTATGATAAGCTGGTGTATGAGGACGAGCAGCTTATGATTCCCCATGTTGATATGGAAAATCGGTATTTTGTTCTAAAGCCCTTAAGCAGGCTTGCGCCTAATTATCGTCATCCGATTTTGGGGAAAACCGTGAACCAGCTATTGCAGGCATTAGATAACACTGAATAAAGTGAGCGCATAGACCGGTAAAAAGACCGGTCAGGATACCGCTCAGCATAAGAAAGGGCAGATAGGTGAGCACACCTGTTACCTTTGTGATAAGGTAAGCTACAAAAAGCTGCCCCACATTGTGGAAAATAGCGCCGACAATACTGGCAAGGAAAATAAAATGCTTTTGTAACAGCCGGTTGACAAGGTACATTGCAAGAAGACAAAAAAAGCCGCCCGCAATACTGTAGAGCAGGCTTAACGCCTGCCCAAAGAAAAAGGAAGCTAAAAGGATTCTTGCGAGGAGTACCCATAAGGCGTCCTGAAAGCAATAATTTCTTAAAAGAACANGCGTTATTATGTTTNCAAGCCCCAGTTTGATGCCNGNAATGGGAACAAGGGGCGGTATGGCGCTCTNAATAGCGAAAATAATTAATGCTAATGTGGTAAACATGGCGAGTCGGGTCAGCTTTTTGGTGTTCATGTAATTCTCCTGTTTTTTAGTAGGTGATTATGTCAAGGGCAGGCTCTTTTTCCGATTCATTGCCTGTGGGAGGCTTCCTGATTTGANTCACCAAATGGTTGGGCAGACAAGTGACAGGAAGCAGGGATGTGNTGATAAAGCCTTGGCNGACACAGAGCTTATCGGGGCAGTCGGCAGAGATAACCGCAATACTCCCATGGCGAACCTCCACTATATTGATGCCGCCGTTTTTTCCGGAGACGGAGAAGGTGTAGCTTTCTGCCACATCGTTTAAGTTGATGCTTTGAATCAGATCACCGTCCTGATAAATATCGGCAACAAGACTGCTTTTGTCTGGTTGATAGGAGAAAATCCATGCAGTACAGCCGACAAAAATCAGAACCAGCAGAATAATGATAATCAATGCAGATTTCCGGTAGGNGGGTAAATGCTTCATGGACACAGCCCTTTCGAAAGATATTTACTGTGCGTAGTTGCCGCATATATTTGCCGCAAAAGACGCAGGAACCGCAACAATACTATAAATAATACTGTACAGCCATATTATTATAAGTTTAGTATAGCAAAAGGAAAGACGAAAATGAAGCAGTTTTTCAAAAAGGCAGAATCCGTTCTCATAAAATGCAATATGGTACAGACAATAATAGCCCTCTGTTTATTTCTGTCCGTTTTTGCGGGCTGCGCAGAGAGACAAGCTGAGCCTCTAAAGAGAGTGGATACTGCTATGGGAACCATTATCAGCCAGACAATCTATGTGACAAAGCAGGGAGAGAAAGCCTGGAGCCCGCAGAAGGAATCAAATGTATACGAAGCTGGTAAAAATCAAGATGAGGCGCCTCCTACGGAGGCGATTATGAGCCTGATTTCCGATTTAGAGCAGAATATTTTGTCTTGGCGTATTTCCACCTCGGAAATCTATTATGTAAATACTAAGGCGGAAGCCGGTCAGGACGGAATCTCCCTTTCGCAGGAGCTGTCCGATATCATAGGAACCTGTCTTGCCGTGTCCGCAGCATCAAACGGAGCCTTTGATATTTCGATGGGGCGGGTGACACGTCTTTGGAATATTGATGAGTGGAGCAGAACCGGCAATACTGGTTATCAGCTTCCCACGCAGGAGGAGCTTTCGGCAGAGCTTTCCAAAAGCGGCAGCAAGCTTGTCTCACAGCAGGAAAATACATTATATCTGTCAAATCAGGTGCAGCTTGACTTGGGAGCGGTGGGAAAGGGCGTTGCCTTGCAGGTAATTCTTGATTATTTNCAGNAGCAGGNGAGCCAANACAAGCTTNAGGGAGCCGTTATTTCCGTGGGAGGAAGTATCCTTACTTATGGCAGAAAGCCGGACGGCGGCAACTGGCGGGTGGGGATTCTGAATCCTGCGGACACATCAAAGAATTTGGGTTATCTGGATTTGACAGGTCAGTGGTGTATTTCTACCTCGGGAGATTATGAGCGGTTTGTGGAGGTGGACGGAATANGNTNTCATCATATTTTAGACCNTGCTNCCGGNTATCCCGCAANNAGTGATGTGAGCAGCGTTACTATNCTTACCAAGGACNGTCTGCTCAGCGATGCGCTTTCCANCGCCTGCTTTGTNCTTGGNGTGGAGGAGGGCAGCAGACTGGCGGAAAAGTACGGTGCCGAGGCGCTTTTTGTGGATAAGAGCGGGCAGATTTATATGACTCAGGGCATGGAAGAATATTTTCGTTTGTCTAAATAAGAAAAGGCATGATATAATAAAACCGGGAAATATATAGTACAAATTTGCGCCGGAGTGTCGCAAATTTGCAGCGCAGGGCGGAAGCTGAAATCCGGCTTATGTGTCAGCGTAGAAAACGCTCCGGCATGGAGGACTCATATGGAAGAGAATACTTATATTTATTTGGATAAAGAGACAATAAAGAAGGTGGATGAAAAGATGCCCCCGGAGGAAGAAATGCAGGATCTGGCGGACTTCTTTAAGGTGTTCGGAGACCCAACCAGATTGAAAATCATGTATGTGCTGCTCTGTTCTGAAATGTGCGTATATGATATTGCCACTCTTCTGGGTATGTCTCAGTCCGCAATTTCCCACCAGCTGCGTGTGCTGAAGCAAATGGATCTGGTGAAGAACCGCAGGGAGGGAAAAACTATCTTTTACGCGCCGGCAGATTCTCATATTGTCACGATTCTAAGTCAGGGCCTCGACCACATAGAAGAGTAAATATCAAGTTTGTGATATCATGATAATTAGGAAGAAGCGATTGACCTGTATTTCAA
>WFLY01000088.1 GCA_009177215.1 Bacillota bacterium | reverse complement strand
CCCCTGGAACTGATTCTGGGCAGGTATACAAGAGTATATAACATTTTTTATTAATTTGAATGAAAAAAATACGATCGAATTTGATTTAAGAATTTTTCGAGAATTTCATGAGCATAAAAAGATTATGTGTAGGCGATTGGAAAAGTTAAAGGAAATGATTGATGATATCGATAATCAAATACCTTTATGTATGGAAATTGAAAATTTAGCCAATATAATATTTATGAAATCAATTAAATATACAATAACCAACAAGAAGAAGTTACTTCAAAGTATTTCGCAGCAATTGGATCTTGTTTTAAACAAGGAATTAGTTTTATACCGTAATATAATTCATTTGATTGAAAATCGTAAGGTATGATGAGTTAAAATTTAAGAAGAAAACCATGTACCAATTTATGTTTTGAATCTTACAATATCAAACTGGAGAAAGATTCGTGGATTTCANGTATATAAAATTAGTTGCAGACANAGAGGAAAGANATATGTANATNACGAAATTAAAAGGGAAAATACACAGAGTGGTCATTACACAGGCTGAAATTGATTATGTAGGAAGCGTAACCATTGATGAAGCATTAATGGAAGCAGCAAATATTGTAGAGTATGAAAAAGTACAGATTGTTAATATCAATAACGGGCAGCGTTTTGAAACTTATGTGATTGCAGGAGAGCGCAATTCAGGGATTATTTGTTTAAATGGTGCAGCGGCACGATGCGCAGCTATTGGAGATAAAGCGATAATTATGGTTTATGCAATGTATGACAGTAAGGAAGCAATGGAAAGCAATCCAAAGGTTGTGTTTGTGGATGAGAGCAATAAAATAGCACGAGTTACTAATTATGAGAAGCATGGGCAACTAGAAAATGTATAAAGTTACGCATACAGCTAAATCTATATTGTGATGAGAAAAATAATTTAACTGTAGAAGGTGAACAGTGATAGTACTACATAATAAAAGGAGTTTCTCTTTTGTATAGATGTTAATGGAGTAATGCACCATAGTAATATTTTTATAGAAACTTTGATCATTCTCAGTCATATGTTGAAAAATTGCGGAAAGAAGATATTCAAAATAATCTTAAGGTTTTACACTATGGGCTTGCACAGTGCTAGCAATAGTGTTGTTTCCAGACAATTTGATTAGGTTGTTCCTGCCCAGCTGGATATAGGTGATGTGGTTCTGCTTTTGCAGGAAGTCCAGAATGGATAGTGCCTGATGCTGGAAGTGTGTGCGGAACTATTCCGCCAGCTACGAGGTCTTACAGATCCATTCGCCTGAACCGTTCAGGTAAGAGATGCCCTCTATCCGGCGGCAGGAGGAGCGGAAGTTGGCATAGGAGCATAGTGTCATGTAATAAAAAAGATAGGAGCTTCCGTTTGTACGGATGTTTCTATCTTCCATAAGGCTACGGATGAATTCACGGTAAATGCGGCACCGTGGGTAGTCCACAATTTGTTTTAGTTCTAATTGATAATCCATAAGTATCTCCCGAATTACAAAATGCCCCGAAGATAATCACGGGGCATTAGGAATAAATAACTGTTGTATAATGTTGAAGCAGGAGAACATTGATTCGGTTTCTGATCTCATGTGTACTGACAACGCATAGAATTATGGTATCATTACATGAAGCAAGTGCATTTTTATTGATAGATTTTTCCCATTGTAAATGTAAGTCTGCCTATTAGAAACCGAATCCGAGTGCGGCTTCCTGTCCAACAGCGCCGAGGCAGAGAAGCTCTGTACGGAAGCGTACCAGAAAAGGGTGGCATGGGCGATACATATGGGGATTCTTCAATATTTGAACAGTCTGGAGGAATGAATGCTTTCCCTTTACCCGAGAGTATGCTATGACCATGAGTTTTACGCTAATAAAGAGAAAAAGTCTCGCAAGTCTTGATTTTTCTGGCTTGTGAGACTTTTTAAAATTTGGGCGCTGCACATTACACATCCTGCTTTTTGGTGCCTGTGTTACTTTTTTACTTTTTTCTTTTTTCAAACTCCTTCCGAAATTCCTGCAAGTCCTGTCCGCGGAGAGCACGCTCCAAAAGATTCGGAAGCATCTGCGGATTGCAGGAAAAGCAGGGAATATCCAGCCCGGCTATCCTTTGTGCCATACCTGCATCGTAGTAAGGCTTGCCGCTCTCCGTCAGTGCAAGCAGGCACACCACCGTCACGCCGGATTCCTTCATTTCTTCCAGCCTGCGCAGCAGCGCCGCCCGGTTGCCGCCCTCCTCCAGATCCGAAATCAGGAAAAACAGGGTTTTGGAAGGATTCTCAATATACTGCTGACAGTAGGCTACCGATTTATCTATGTCTGTGCCTCCCCCAAGCTGGAAACCAAAGAGCAGGTCCACGGGGTCATCGCTTTTCTCCGTCAGATCCACAATGTTTGTGTCAAAAGCGACAATCCGGGTGGACAGGCTTGACATGCTGGCTAGGATGCAACTGATGATGGAGGAATAGATAACCGATTCCCCCATGGAACCGCTCTGGTCAATATCCAGAATCACCGTCCATTTGTTGGCCGCAGTGGTGCTGGTCCTGTCAAAAAAATAGAAATGCTCCGGCACGATGGTGTGAAGNTCCNGNNNGTAGTGCNTCANNTTCCGGGAGATNGTAGTCTTATAGTCCANNGCNGCNNCAGAAGGAANGGGAGANTGNNTCCTGCGGTTGATNGCCGCCGTCACNGCCCTGCGGATATCCTGCTCCAANAGNTTGTTGATTTCCTCNACNATNTTCCGGATAAAGANNCGCACNCTCTCCTTTGAGCGCTTCGGAATCTGATCCTTCAACAGCAATATGGTGGATGCCAGATTTACATCAGGCTCCAAATGCTCTAAAAGCTCCGGCTCAAAGATAAGCTGCTTTAAGCCGCATCGGGTCATGGCGTCCCCCTGAATGACTGTCACCAGCTCTTTGTCAAACAGGCTTCGCACATCTCCCAGCCACTTGCTGAGCCTGGGATTGGAAGGACCGTTTCCGGCTCCGGCTCCGCCGCTGCCAAAGCCCCCTGACTCCGTATTGTTATAGATGGCGGCAAGAGCCTGATCCATTAAATCCTGCTGGGGCGAAAGCGCTGCATTCCCCATTTTCTCAAACCGTTCCCGGCTTTCCTGACCCAGAATCAACCGCCATCTCTGTATATGCTCCTCCTGATTCATTTCATACACACCTTTCTGTTATGATACCGTGGCAATCTCTCATTCGCATGAGAAAATGCCTGCCGCCGCTGTCTTAAAAATCAAAATCGAACTCCTCCAGACTCTCCACCATCTTTTGCTCTGTCTCATGCAGGGTTTGGTTCACGGATTCGCTGACCTGCTGTCCGTTCAGCCCCCAGATTTCACCGAGATTTTCCGCAATTTCATCCCGCTCCGTGGCGGTGAAATCCGCAAAGACCCGCCGCAGGAACACCAGCGCCCGCTTGAAATCTTCCTCCTCCAGAGTGTCCAGATAAGCATCAAGACTCTCCCATAGGGACAGCCTTGCGATCAGAGCATACCTGTTCTTCATGGCAAGACCTTCAAACCATCCGGCCCCCAGTTCCGCGGGTACTCCTTTGGAGAGTCTGCGCCGCACTTCCAGATTGAGCTGTCCGCCGTCCATGCAGCCCCTTTCCAGCAGAATGGCGGCGGCAAACCCGGAGAGCTTCGTGTTCAGATCATCCCGTCTGGCAATTTCCTCCAGAGCGTCCATCCATGCCCGGCTGTCCAGAAAATCATGGGCAAGGGCAGCGTTGTTCAATTGCTCTATGGCCGTGACCATTCCCTTGCTGGCAGCATCGTCACAGACACAGGCTCCTGATAGAATCAGACAGGCGCGATAAAATATCTGGCACAGAATGGGCTCTAAGGGAGTGGCATTCAGTTGTCTGATATCGCCATACTGTACCACAACGGAGAGTCTGTCGGCGGTGGCTGCCAGCTCCTCCAGAGAAGCCGCATCCACAGCCATGGCCTGCAGCGCGGCGGTGGCGTAGACAACCGCAGAAGCCATGCCGCAGGTGAAAGCATCTTCAATGACCAGAGCAATTTCGCTCATATTGGGAGCTGTCTCCACTCTTTCTTTCATGGCAAAGGACGCCGCCTGGTCCACCGTATCCCCCTTTAACGCCGCTTCCACCAGTTCAATCTCCGCCTCCGGTGTCCAGCGTATCACCCAATGCTCCGCCCAGGTGGCATTGTCCTGATTTACCCTCTGCTGACCGGCAAAGTGGATTCCCAGAACCCGAAGTCTGTGAAGAAAGAAGGAGCGGTGCAGATCTAGGAAAGCCGCCTTCTGCGANGAGACCTTACGGTTCTCACGCAGNTCAAGGGGCANATCCTGGGCGGTGATATCTCGATACTTTTCCAGTTTCCATTCTTTTAGCTGCCTGTAAAAATCCTCCTGAATGCTGGTGCGGCTGACTCCCTCCGGCAGGGAGCCGATGGCGGTTCCAATCTCTGTGTCCGCTATGGCCAGACTGACGGCGGGAAAGCTGCCTCCGCCCAGACAGGTCACTGCCGCATCCCGCAGATCGCGCAAAACGGGAGCCTTGCCGCCCCTGAGTCCTGCCAGAGAGTTTGCCAAACGAACCGCCTCTATCACCTCCGCAGAGGAGACGGGGGTTCCGTGCTTCCTCTGATACCCCGCAATTCGCGAGAGATAGGCGTGTGACGCATAATGCAGATTCCCTCTTTGCAGGGCTTCCCACAGCAGGGAATAGTATGCCGGAGCCTTATTGCCGGCACCATAGCCGGATCTGGCAGACAGCCGGTAGTAGGAATAGGGCATAAGAGTATGGCTGGCTTCCACCCGAGGCAGGGAAGATAATTCTTCAGCCGTCATGGGCAGAGCGTCTTCTGACAAAAGTCCCGGCACATGGTAAGCGCCCGTGACTATCACAATCTCTGCCGGTGCAAAACCTTCCTCCAGCGCTTCCTGTATCTGAAGCCGCATATAAGCCTCCCGTACTAAAGTCTCCGGCCAGTCAGCCTCCTGTTCCAATTCCTGGCTGACTTCCCGCAGACTGGAACCAAACAGGGCGGCCCCTTTGTAGTATCCGTCCGCATCCTGGGCATGTTCCATGGTCCGTTCCCAGAAGCTCTCGTGCCCATCCTCCCCTGTCTGACGATCCAGAAGTTCATAGGCGCTCATGCGTCTTTCTTCCCCCTCTGTTCTGTCCTGTCTGCCGGATGGCATGGCAAGGAAGACATCGGAGGGCAGATCAATAAAACGACACTGGATCCCATGCTCCTTACACCAGGAAATTGCCTGGTATTCCGGGGAATATTCTGCAAAAGGATACAGAATCGTCCGAACGGGAGCTTCCTTTGTGTAGGCGAGAATTGCGATGGGGGGCTTTGTCTCCGGTCGGGTGATATCTGCCATCTGCTCATTTAAATCACTGGGGCCCTCCACCAGAACCAGACGGGGTTTTTTCTCTGTCAAAAATTGCCGCAAATGCCACGCGCCCGCAGGCGACAGATGGCGAATACCAAATACATAAGGGTGTGTCATAATAATCCTCTACATGCTTTATACAATCCGCTCCAGTGGGAACCCCGCTTCTTCATCACGTTTTCCAGGTATTCCTTCCAGGCTACATTATCTTTTTCCTCATCCTTGATAACGGCTCCCTGCAGTCCCGCGGCCAGATCCTCATCGCTGATGCTGCCGCTGCCGAAGCTCCCTGCCAAGGCCATACTGTTGCAGAGCAGGGAGATCGCCTCCGCCGTGGAGAGCACGCCCGAGGTGGGCTTCACCTTTTGGCTGCGGTCACAGGTCTCCCCGCTGCGAAGCTCCCTGAAAATGGTGCAAACCTTCTCCACTACCTCGGACTCCGGCAGAGAGGCATTCAAATCCAGCCCGGCGGAAAGCTGTGCCACTCTGGTGCGGACGATTTCCATTTCGGACTCCAAATCGGCGGGAGCCGGGAGCACCACAATATTAAAACGGCGCTTCAACGCCGCAGACATTTCATTGACGCCCTTATCTCTGGTGTTGGCCGTGGCGATCACGGAAAAGCCTTTTTTGGCAGGAACCTCCATACTAAGCTCCGGCACGGATATTCTCTTTTCCGACAGGATGGAGATCAACGCATCCTGCACCTCGGAAGCACATCGGGATATCTCCTCCAGTCTGGCAATGGTTCCCGTCTCCATGGCGTGAAAGACAGGGCTTTTCAACATTGCCTCTCTGGAAGGACCGTTGGCTATCAGCATGGCGTAATTCCAGGAATAGCGAATCTGCTCCTCCGTTGTTCCTGCCGTACCCTGAATCACTTTGGTGGAATCTCCGTTGATGGCGGCGGTCAGATGCTCTGACAGCCAGCTCTTGGCAGTACCCGGCTCCCCAATCAACAAAAGAGCTCTGTCTGTGACCAAAGTGGCTATGGCTATCTCCACCAGCCGCTCATGCCCGATATATTTTGGGGTGATCTCTATATCCCCCACCCTGCCTCCGCAGATGTATGTGCGNACGGNGCGGGGAGACATTCTCCNGCCCGCAGGAACGGGCTCCCTCTCGNCCGCAGCCAGCGCGTCAAGTTCTTTTTGGNAAAGCTGNTCTGCCGGCAGTCTTTGTAATTGTTCTTCCATANCTTTGTACGGTTCCTTTCTTTTTGACTGTTTCAGGTAATTTCAAAACTTCCTTTCTTGACCAATTCCGTTACTTGCAGAGAACGATTCGCAATTATCTATTAACTGTTCTTCAATTCTTCCAGATAATCCAAAAACTGCTCTTCGCCCTGACGGGAGTCCCGCATTTGAATCCGTCCCTGTTTATATAGATCATATACCCNCCGNATCTCCTCATATTTGGCGGTTCTATCCCCCGGCAATATCGCCGCATAGCCGGAAATCTCCGATAAATAGAACGGACGGCCCAGTCCGGAAAAATAACTGACCGCAAGCCCCTCACATTTGGGATACCTGCAGCGTTTCAGAGTCAGCAGGTAATCTCTGGCAGCCGTTATCTTCAATGCACGGTCGTAAAAATAATCCCCCAGCTTTTGGCAGTAGGCTTCATCCCTGCCATCGACGCAGTCCATCAACACCCGGTCGATATCTCTGTCCTGACAGCGCATGAGAATGTCCGTAAAACGTCCGGTGATATCCTGCTTTATCGGTCGGCGGTATTCCGGCATCGGCTCCCCCGATGGATGGGTACGGCGGCGCTCTATGCACAGCATATAGGCGTTGTCCCTCTCACTGAACCCGAGTCCGTCCATTCCTCTTGCCAGAAGAGGGTAGAACTCCTTATTGGGTTTGAACAACTTCCCTTTAAGCTGCTCCTCCAACCAGCCGCAGCAGTCCTCCTCAGCAAGTAGTCGCGCCGTCACCGCTGCGGGAAAATATGCCTTGCGCTTGCCCTCACGTCTGCCTTTTGCCTCGTACAGCTCCACGGCAAGGGCACAGAGCTCCTCGTCCGGATGACAGTACAATGCCTGATGCAGCAGGTAGGGAATCGAGGTTTGAAACGTAAAAGTGCTTTCTCTGTTTCTCAGGTTCAAGCCCGCTATGACAGTGTCTCTGACGCCTTTGGCGACGAACACTGTCTTTTTGTCCTCGTAGGGATACTTCAGGCGGTCTTCCAGATTCGCCGCCANACGGAATANTTCGCAGATTTCTCCGCNGCTTTTNCCGGGCAGGGCNGCCANTGTCTCCCCCAGCAGGNTNCCCTGTTCCTGNGACATCACAGGCTCGGGGCGCTCTTCCGCCCAAGGTGATAACTGTTCCTTCAGTTTCCCGGCCACAAACCGGGAAGCCCATTTTGTCTCCGTATAAACCAGATAATGAATGGCCTCCTCGGGCTTCTTTTTATAGAGCTCCGTGAAGACAGCCTCCGCCTTCTCATCCTCCATATATGCCAGAGCATAGTAGGCCGTCTTTTTGGCGTTTCCCTTTTCCGTCTTTGTCAGCTCCAGAAGCAAATCCACATTTTCGGGTCGGCAGCGCAGCGCGAATATAAGAGCCTGACGCACCTCTTTCTCCGCCTCCGGTAGCATTTTTACAAAAAATTCATTGGACGCTTCCCCGTCTATCGCCGACATCACATGGATGCGGCGCACCATTTCCTTTTTCCCTCTGGGGTCAAAATCTTTCTGTAACANGGGCAGANTGGACNCCTCCTCCNCTTTCAGCCACTCGGTCACCGTGTCCGCAAGCTCCGCATAGGANGCCCCAAGAGCCTGAATCATGGCCGCCTTGACCCGANAATCCTTAAAAAGCTCAGGACGNTCTCTGTAAGTTTCCACCACATAACTGTAATGTCCGCTGCCGGAAGTTAACAGGGACTCCGTCAACGTCTTGACAACGGAATAGGGCGCGTTGGTGACGGCGCTGCCCCACCCGCTGCCCGCAACGGACTCCACTTTCCCTTCCACGGTCACCGCTCCCTGAGTGCACAGCACGGCATCCGCCAGAGTGATTGCATCCAGTAGAACGTCCTCTCTGTCCTCCGAATCCGGCGATAATAGCGTTCCGACCAACTGCCCTATTTTTGCAAAGATCGGTGATGCCTGTTCTAAAGGCGCAAAAGCCTCCACCGCCCGCCTTAAACGGAAATCCTCCGAGAGCAGACCAGTGCCTGCAATCATGGCGGCGCGGAGCCTTGCACGCAATTCATATAACGGTGAAATATCCATTTATGTTTTCCTCCTTGTCTGATAATACGGATGCTCAGTACAGCAGGCGCACCACAGCCTCTCCCGTTATGATGCTGAGAGGCTGTATTTTCAGGCGTCCAGATGCGCTGTCATAATAAAAGGCTCCCAACAACACCTGATGCCGCAATAAACCTTCCTCCGGTAACAGCGCCAGTCTGTCTGTGGAGGGCTCCATCCCCGGCGCATCCCCCAGAGCAATGGTCTCCCCTCCTTCGGTCTCCAGTGCAAACCCGTCTCGGGTCTTTCCCAGCAGCGCAAAAGAAATCAGACGCATATACATGGGGTCGGCAAGAGCATTTTTCAGCAAATTCTTGGCCGCCTTTGCCTCCGCTGCGAGGGAAGTTCCTGACAGAGCATGGAGCTTCTGTAAATCCTCCCTCTCCACAGGACGAAGTCTTGCGCTGTCCCAGCGGACACGCAGATTCCCTTCCCCCGGATAACATACCGCCATGGGAACATGCGCCACGCCAAAAACGGTGTCTTCCTGCTTTACATATTTCAACGCCTTGATTGGGCGATAGTTGCGTGTGACGAATACCTCCCCGGACTTAAGATCCGCCCAGCACCCGGNATCTATGTACTCCTTNCTGGCGGCGTCATAATTTACCCAGAAAGATAATTGNATCAGATCCACATCCGCCTTTCCCCTTCTCAGGGCTTCCAGCTCGGAANGCTTCCNGATGCCGCCCAGTTCTTCATAGAGCNCANAATNGTCCTGTTCCACATCCCCCTGATCCAGTTTATCCGACAGGTATTGCTGNGATTTNTTGACNAATGTCCGGAATTTCTCCAAAANNGCNATAGCCGNCTCATAATGTNCTTCNCTGNNGTCNTTNTGGAAAGCGGNAATTTCCANAATCAGNCCGTTCAGCAGNCGCTGGGGNCCGGGAAGATAATAGTCTCCCAGCTGTTTTGCCAGTTGCTCATAGTTTTTCAGCGCCGTACCCCCCATAGTGCCGAGGCCGGCCCGAGTCAGATCCCGTATCAGTTTGGCCGCCAGCTCAAGGCCCTCCAACTGCTTTTTCAGCTTCTTGGTTTTGGCGGCTTTTGCGCTCTTGGCGGCGGACTCCTTCTTCCTGACAGCAGCTTCCGGATCTTCGTCCGGCAACCCGTCCGCAGTCTGAGCTGCAGCGTTTTTTGCCTCTCTCGCCTGCTTCTTTTCCCTCTTTTTCAAGATATCCTCCGGGATTTCGCATACGCCGAAGCTTTTCTTCGCAAGTATCTCATAGAGAAGCGCAAGACCGTGCTTGCAGGGGAACTGGCGGCTGGGGCAGGAGCATCGGCACACCGGGTTATCGGGCTCTATAAAATCCACGGTGGTAATGTAGTTGTTTTTCCCGCTGCCCGTACATTCTCCCAGATAAAAGGTGTCGTCCGCAGAGCGTTCCAACCGCACAAATCCGCCCTTCTGGGATATTTTCCTGCCGTTTCCTGCGGCGGCTGCGTTTGGAGCCATGGCCTGAATCTGTTGTTCCGTAACCTGTTGCATAATAACCTCCTCGTTTATAAATCATGGAATTGCTTGACAGAGATTGCTGACACTGTATCAAAAGGATTGTTTCATGGTAGATTTACCATAATTTTGTGCGCTTCAGCGCACATGGAATCAGAAGTTGACACAATATTCTTTTGTGTCAACATTGTACCATAAAACGAGTAAAATTTGAAGTACCATTGCCGCAAGGGTCAAATACCCTGCTCCTTGGAACGTTACAAGTTTGATGCCCCGATGATTGCGGCGGGGCTTTGACTGACAGATTTTTCCTGCTGTATATAAAAGTCTGTCTATCAGAAACCGAATCCGAATGCGGTTTCCTTTCTAATTATGCGGAGGCGGAAAAGCTATGTACGCAGGAATATCAGGAGAGAGTTGCTTGGGCAATACATACGGGGATTGTACAGTATCTTAATAAGAAATGATTGTACAATTTGCCCTTAGTGAGCAAGCTCCCACGGTCAAACTGAAAATCATTTCCACATGGCTGAATTATCACAAAATGATAGAACTTTTTTATAAGTTATGTTATACTATTAGAAGTGTATGCGCCATAGTGGAGTACACGGAAAGTGTCAGCTTATGGAAACGAGAATAATTACAATACAACAGGAAGACCCGGATGAGGATTTGTTGCGGGAGGCGGGCGGTGTGCTGCGCTTTGGCGGACTGGTGGCATTCCCCACAGAGACGGTATACGGTCTGGGGGGGGATGCGCTGAATAAGGATTCTTCCCGGAAAATATATGAGGCGAAGGGAAGACCCTCCGACAATCCTTTGATTGTGCATATCAGTAGGTTTGAGGATATCTATACTATTGCATCTAATGTGTCTGTGGAGGCGGTGAAAATCGCCAATGCTTTTTGGCCGGGTCCTCTCACCATGATATTGCCCAAATCGGAGAAAGTACNTTACGAGACTACAGNCGGGCTTGATNCCGTGGCGGTTCGTATGCCGGCTCACCCGGTGGCGCAGAAGCTGATAGAGTACGGCGGGGGCTATGTGGCGGCGCCCAGCGCCAACGCCTCAGGGCGTCCCAGCCCCACTGTGGCGAAATATGTTATTGAGGATATGCAGGGTAAAATCGATATGATTGTGGACGGCGGCGAGGTTGGAATCGGCTTGGAATCCACCATTATTGACCTGACGGTGTCGCCGCCTCAGATACTGCGTCCGGGCTATATCACCCGAAAGATGCTTTCGCAGGTGATTGGGCGGGTGGACGAGGATATTACGATTCTTCGGGCGGACAGCGGACAGGCGCCCAAGGCGCCCGGCATGAAATATCGTCATTATGCACCTAAGGGTGAGCTGACCATCGTTCAGGGAGAAGCGGGCACGGTGACTGCATATATAAACACTCAGGCAAAAGAGGCAATGGCATCAGGCGGGAAGGTGGGGGTAATAGCCACCGAAGAGCTTGTAGGGGAATACTGTGCCGATGTGGTAAAGAGTGTGGGCAGCAGGAATGACGAAGAAATGATAGCCCGGCATTTATATACCATTCTGCGGGAGTTTGACGAAGAGCAGGTCACGATAATCTATTCGGAGAGCTTTGATACGGAGGATTTCGGACAGGCAATTATGAACAGGCTTCTAAAGGCAGCAGGGCATAAGATTGTAAAATTAGTGTGACGCTTTGCAGGGCAGCTTTGAATGTCAGCCTGCAAGGCATTGCACTTGGGCGGCAGCCCGCGAATATATAACAACATAAGGAGGCTCATATGATAGCAATAGGAAGCGACCATGGTGGTTACGAATTAAAGCAGAGGGTAATAAAGTATTTGGAGGAGAAGGACATTCCTTATCGGGATATGGGCTGTAACAATAAGGAAAGCTGTGATTATCCTGTGTTCGGACATGCAGTTGCAAATGCCGTTGCGGAGGGCAGCTGTGAAAAGGGTATTGTGATTTGTACTANCNGTANCGGTATCAGCANTACNGCAAACAAGACAAANGNAATCCGTTGTNCATTGTGTTCGNACAGCCTTTCCGCAAGGATGACAAGACTGCATAATGACGCCAATGTATTAGCTCTGGGGGCAGGATTTGTGGGGGAGAATCTGGCGATTGAAATTGTTGACACCTTTTTGAATACGGAATTTTCAGGTGAAGAGAGACATCAGAGAAGAGTCAATTTAATAGAACAGTAGGAGGAAAAGCAATGGCTAAGGTAATTGTAATGAATCATCCCCTGATTCAGCATAAGATTGGATTTATCCGTAGGAAGGAAACCGGCACCAAGGATTTCAGACAGGCAATCAGTGAAATTGCAATGCTAATCTGCTATGAGGCAACCAGAGATTTAAGATTGGACGAGGTGGAGATTGAAACGCCTATCTGTGCCACGCACGTAAAGGAATTAAAGGGAAAAAAGATGGCGATTGTACCAATCCTCCGTGCGGGCTTGGGAATGGTTGACGGAATGCTCACTCTGATACCGGCGGCAAAAATCGGTCATATCGGTCTTTATAGAGATCCTGAGACCTTGAAGCCTGTAGAGTACTATTGTAAGCTTCCCGCGGACTGCGCAGAGCGTGAGGTGTTTGTGGTGGATCCTATGCTTGCCACGGGAGGTTCATCCATTGCGGCAATTCAAATGCTGAAGGATAAAGGATGCAGGAATATTCATTTTATGTGTATCATTGCGGCGCCCGAGGGTGTGGAAGCTATGAAGCAGGCACATCCTGATGTGGATATGTATATTGGCGCTCTGGATGAGAAGTTAAATGACCATGGATATATCGTACCGGGTCTTGGAGATGCAGGGGACCGTATTTTCGGTACCAAATAAGATGGGGAGACTTATGGGAGCAAAGAGAAAAGATTATATCAGCTGGGATGAGTATTTTATGGGTGTGGCTCACCTGTCCGGTATGCGCTCCAAGGACCCTAACACTCAGGTGGGCGCCTGCATTGTCAGCAATGACAATAAGATATTGTCCATGGGCTACAATGGCTTTCCAAGCGGATGCTCGGATGATATATTTCCTTGGGAGCGGGAGNGAGAAGAGCTTGATACCNAGTATCCNTTTGTAACCCACAGCGAACTGAACGNAATTTTGAATTACAGGGGNGGTTCCTTGGAAGGAACTAAGCTGTATGTTTCACTGTTTCCCTGTAACGAATGTGCAAAAGCCATTATTCAGGCGGGGATTGCCTGCGTCGTTTATGACAGCGACAAATATAAGGGAACGCCCGCAAATCTGGCGGCAAAGCGTATGTTTGATGCGGCGGGAGTAAAATATATGCCCTATGGAAAGACGGGCAGACAGATTGAGATTTCAGTTTAGGAAAAGGCACTTTAAACTATTGATTTAGAGTCTGCTAAAGCGGATGTTGCGTATAAAGCCAATACATGGAAAGGTGGGTTGGTGAGAGTTGAAGCGTTGGAAAAGGATAGCGGTTTTAATGTCAATCGTGGTTCTGGTGGGAGAGCTGCCCTCTTCCTCGGATGCCCTTGTGGCAAATGCCACTACCACTCAACAGCAGATTACCCAGACCCAGACTGAGAAGAACGAGCTGGAGAATCAGCTTAATCAGACTCAGGAAAATCTGGAAGATTTGAAAGGGGAGCAAAAATCTCTTCAGGGAGAGCTGAAGAAGTTAAACGAGCAGCTGACGGCTGTCAGCGGCCATCTGGAGGAGCTGGAAGGGCAGATTCGGAATAAGGAGCAGGAGATTGCAGCCACTCAGGCAGCCTTGGAGGAGGCAAGGGCTACGGAGAGCTGGCAGTATGAATGTATGTTGATCCGTATTCGGGATATGTATGAGCGCAATGATTCCAGCTATATCAATGCGCTGCTTAACGTAGGCAGCTTTTCGGATATGCTCAATGCTGCAGACCGCTTTGAGAAAATAGCGAGCTACGATCAGGAAAAGCTTAGAGAATTTAAAGAGAACCGCATTTTTATAGAAGAGACAGAGAAAAGGCTTCAGACGGAAAAAGTGGAGCTGGACAACCTTAAGGTTGCTGCGGAGGCTGAGAAAAATAAGGTTTCGGGTCTTATCAGCCAGACTTCTAACACTATGGCGCAATATGCGGATCAGATATCGGATGCAGAACGGAAGGCGATGGAGTATGAGGCGGAGATTAAGAAAAAAGAAGAGGACTTGGAATACCTGAAAAAGAAACTTGCCGAGGAGATTAGAATGTCTCAGGCGGCGGCAAATGCCACATGGAGAGATATTTCGGAGGTGAGCTTTGCAGAGGGAGACAGGTACCTTCTGGCGAATCTGATTTACTGCGAAGCAGGCGGTGAGCCATATGAAGGCAAGCTTGCAGTGGGCGCGGTAGTTATCAACAGGGTATTGAGCTCCGTATATCCCGACTCGGTGGTGGGCGTTGTATATCAGAAATCTCAGTTTTCACCAGTGGGAAGCGGCANGCTGGAGCTTGCCCTTGCCAATAATAAAGCTACTCAAAGCTGTTATCAGGCGGCGGACGAAGCGATGTCGGGTGTTACCAATGTGGGTTNCTGTGTGTATTTTAGGNCNCCGATAGNNGGNCTTACCGGAATTAATATCGGTGGACATGTATTTTATTAGGGTGGTGGCTGAATCCTGTATGTTTCAGGGTACAGCCACTTGCTTTTATNAATCCAGACTGTCCAGATAGCTTTGCAGCCTGTCAAACTTATCCCGGTAAATCAGAGTGAGCAGGTTGTTCAGGCGCTTTAGGCACAGACTCATCAAGGAGGCGGATATCAGCCCCTTGTCAAGAGCGTCGGCGAGCTCGTCTAAATCCACTACCTTTATAGTACCGTTCGGGTAAACGATTACATCCGCAAGCAAATCTGTGACAATTAAAGTGTTTTCGCTAGAATCAAAGGCATAGTCAACAATATCGCAATACCAATACAAAAGCGAATTATCATGGCAATAGAATTTACTGACTTTGATGCCCTGCTTCAAAAAATAACAGGAGCAGCCATGCGAAAAATCATTCTTGGGCCGTAGGGTATTCCATTTGGTGATGACGACTTCATCGTTAGCCTTGATAATTTCGTCTCCTTTGAGTAAAATACATTCGGGAGGGATGATTCGTCTGCGGTAAATCTGTAGGGGTTTCATAGACGCTCCTTTCTTGGTGAAAACAAGGGTTTGTACAANTACTACGGCAATAGNAAAAGCAANTCAATNAAANNTNATATTTTATTTACATATTTTTTAATTTCATAGAAGTGTTTCCCTAGACATTTTGCGGAATTTTGGGTATAATTTTCCATAGCAGTATTTGTGCGCCCTCGGCAGTGGCACGGTTTTAAAAAGTACGGGAAATATTGAAATTTAGGAGTGTGTATATGCGCAAGGACAAGCCCTTTGATAAAAGTGTATATCGTTCCCTGACCTTGATTTTACAATTTGGAATTAATATGCTGGTGCCTATCGGCATGATGACTGCATTGGGTATTTTTTTGGACAGGCGGTTTGGCGCCTCCTTTTGGACAATTCTCCTGTTTTTTGTGGGAGCCGTAGCAGGCGCACAAAATATATACCGCATGGCAAAAAGGATTTACGATACTCCGCCTGAGGATATTCATAAAAAGGAGAAAAGCGGCGCGAATGAAGATAGTGGAAGCATTAAAAAAGAAGAATAGAACGCTTCTTGAGATGCATTTGGGCATTCTATTCCTTGGGATTGTCTGTCAGGTAATAGGCGCTTTTTTGGTGAATAATCAGTTTTATTATGCCAAAAGCCTTTGGTTTGGCATATTGCTTTCCATGGTAAGCGCGACCCATATGTACCGGACGTTAGACCGGGCGCTGGATTTTGATGAGAAGACGGCAACCAAAATGATTTTTAGGGGTTATTTGATACGTTATGTATTGCTTGTTGTCTTTTTGTTTATCATTATTTACACAANNGNTATGAATCCCNTAATTGTGTNTATGGCGTANATGAGCCTGAAAGTANCGGNNTTGANTTNGCCGATTACTNATAAANTATGTAATAGGNTTTTTNACGNGACGGACCNGANACNCGAGTCTTTTTCGGAGGAAGTCTCTAATGAGGAGGGGGAAGAACCTTCCGCTGAAAATTAGAAAAAGGAGGTGAAAGTATGATGCATGGGATTTTGTTATCCTCATCCGACAGCATTGACGTTATGGTGCACGGACTGATGAAGTACAGCTTTTTTGGTCATGAGGTGTGGATAACGACTACACATGTTTGCCTGCTTCTTGTAATGTTAGTCCTAATTGGTTTTTCTATTGCCGCCGGTCAGGCGATTAAAAAGGGCGCTGAGGTTCCGGGCGGTTTTCAGAATGCGGTGGAGCTTATTGTGGAAAAGCTGGACGGCATGGTGGACGGAACAATGGGAAAGAGCGGCGCCAAATTTTATAATTATGTAGGTACGATATTTATCTTTATCCTGTTTAGCAACATATCCGGACTTTTGGGATTGAGACCTCCCACCGCAGATTATGGCGTAACATTTCCGCTGGGCGTGGTGACCTTTATTCTGATTCATTTCAATCAGTTTAAATATCAAAAGCCCAAGGATATCTGGACAGACATGTGTTCACCGCTGCCGCCGTGGCTGCCTATCTGGCTTCCGATTAACATTATCAGCGAGATTGCAGTACCGGTTTCGCTGTCTCTTCGTCTGTTTGCCAATATCTTGTCGGGAACGATTATGATGGCATTGATTTACGGACTGCTCGGCTGGGTTGCGACGATTTGGCCGGCAGCGCTGCATGTGTATTTTGATTTATTCTCAGGTGCAATTCAGACCTATGTATTCTGTATGCTGACCATGACTTATATTTCCAATGCCATTGGAGATAGTGCGGAGGCATAGAGCACAGGATGCGGATTACGAAAAGCCCTTCGCTTTTCGCCAAATAATATATTTAATAGAATCAGGAGGAAAACAAAATGGATTTTAATGAAAGTTTTATCTTAGGATGCTCTGCAATCGGTGCAGGTTTGGCAGTTATTGCCGGTATCGGACCCGGTGTCGGACAGGGTATTGCGGCAGGACACGCTGCTGCGGCAGTAGGACGTAACCCCGGTGCAAAGTCAGCAGTTACTTCTACCATGTTGCTTGGTCAGGCTGTTGCGGAGACTACCGGTCTGTACGGCTTGTTGGTTGCGATTTTGTTATTATTTGTAAAGCCTCTGTTATGGTAAGAAACCGTAACATACCGGAAAGGAGGCAAAAATGATACTATTAACTGCAGGAGAGACCTATGACAGAATGTTCGGTATAGACTGGCAGCTGCTTTCGGATTCCACGCTGACGATTATTGCGGTCTTTGCCCTGTTTGCCATAATGAGTTACTTCCTGTTCAATCCGGCCAGAAAGATGCTCAATGATCGTAAGGAAAAAATCAAGGGTGAGCTTGAGGATGCCAAGTCCAATATGGAGGAGGCACATAGCTTGCGGAGTGAATATGAGAGCAAATTAAAGGCTATTGACAAAGAAGCGGAGAGTATCTTAAGCGAAGCCCGCAAAAAGGGTCTTGCCAACGAGAATCAGATTATTGCCCAAGCGAAAGAGGAAGCGGCACGTATTCTTGAGAGAGCGCGCGTTGAGGCACAGCTTGAGAAACAGAAGATGTCCGATGATGTGAAAAAGGAGATTATTTCCGTTGCATCAGCAATGGCGGGCAAGGTAGTATCTGCTTCCATTGACGAGGCAGTGCAAAATCAGCTGATAGATGAGACACTGAAGGAAATGGGTGATGATACATGGCTAAGTTAGTTTCAAAGACTTATGGCGAAGCATTGTTTGAGATAGCAATGGAGGCAAAGCCTGTTCAGGATGTCTCCAAGGCACAGGAGCTTATGGATGAAATATATCAAATAAATGAAATCCTTAAGCAGAATCCGGATTTTGATAAGCTGATGAAGCATCCCGGCATTCCCAAGCAGGAGAAGCTTCAGGTGTTGGAGCAGACCTTTAAGGGGCGTATCAGTGAGGAGCTTCTTGGCTTTTTGGAAGTAGTGATCAACAAGGAAAGGTATGGGGAGCTGCCTGCTATTTTCGAGTACTTTATCGACAAGGTGAAGGTGGAGCAGAAAATAGGAGTGGCATATATAACCACAGCGGTGGAGCTGACAGCTGCACAGAAAGAGCAGGTGCTTGTAAGGCTTTTACAGACTACCTCATATATGAAGATAGAGACGCATTTTAGCGTAGATGCAGCTTTGATTGGCGGTATGGTTATCCGCATTAATGACAGAGTTGTAGACAGCAGTATCCGGACAAAAATCAGTGATTTGACAAAACAATTATTACAAATCCAGTTGGGTTAGACCAACGGAAGAAAGGTGCGACAGATCCATGAATTTAAGACCAGAAGAAATAAGTTCCGTAATCAAGGAACAAATCAAGAGATATGCATCGCAGCTTGACGTGTCTGATGTTGGTACGGTTATTCAGGTGGCAGATGGTATCGCTCGTGTACATGGACTGGAAAATGCCATGCAGGGAGAGCTGCTGCAGTTCCCGGGCGATGTATATGGCATGGTGCTGAATCTGGAGGAAGACAATGTCGGTGTTGTACTGTTAGGCAGTGCTAAAAATATTAATGAAGGCGATACCGTTAAGACAACGGGGCGTGTAGTAGAGGTTCCGGTAGGAGATGCTCTTTTAGGGCGTGTTGTAAATGCACTGGGACAGCCCATTGACGGTAAAGGTCCTGTACAGACCGACAAATTCCGTAAGATTGAGCGTGTGGCAAGCGGTGTTATTACCAGAAAGAGCGTGGATACCCCCTTGCAGACCGGTATTAAGGCGATTGATTCCATGGTGCCTATCGGCAGAGGTCAGCGTGAGCTTATTATCGGAGACCGTCAGACCGGTAAGACCGCGATTGCAATCGATACGATTATCAATCAGAAGGGTCAGAATGTAAAATGTATTTATGTGGCAATCGGTCAGAAGGCTTCTACCGTTGCGAATATTGTGAAAACCTTGGAGGAGTTCGGCGCTCTTGCCTACACCACGGTAGTGGTTTCCACGGCAAGCGATTTGGCTCCGTTGCAGTATATTGCTCCTTATTCCGGCTGTGCAATCGGCGAGGAATGGATGGAGAACGGAGAGGATGTATTGGTGGTATATGACGACTTGAGCAAACATGCTACCGCATACAGAACACTTTCCCTGCTGCTTCGTCGTCCGCCCGGACGTGAAGCATACCCCGGTGATGTATTTTATCTGCATTCCAGACTTTTAGAGCGTGCGGCGAGAATGAGTGAGGAATACGGCGGAGGCTCCTTGACGGCGCTTCCTATTATCGAAACTCAGGCGGGAGACGTGTCGGCTTATATTCCCACCAATGTTATTTCTATCACTGACGGACAGATTTACCTTGAGACGGAAATGTTTAATGCAGGTTTCCGCCCCGCTGTCAACGCAGGGCTTTCCGTGTCACGAGTAGGCGGCGCCGCACAGATTAAGGCAATGAAAAAGATTGCAGCGCCTATCCGTGTGGAGCTTGCGCAATATAGAGAGCTTGCAGCCTTCGCGCAGTTTGGATCTGAGCTGGATGCAGACACTAAGGAGAAGCTTGCGCAGGGCGAGCGTATCAAGGAAGTATTGAAGCAGCCTCAGTATCAGCCCATGCCGGTTCAGTATCAGGTTATTATTATCTATGCTGTAACCCATAAGTATCTGTTAGATATTGCCGTTGAGGATATCACCCGGTTTGAAAAGGANNTTTTTGAGTTTTTAGATACCAAGTATCATGAGGTTCCCACAAATANTGCTGCCGAGAAGGCGATTTCCGAGGAGACGGAAGGACTGTTGCAAAAGGCGCTGGAAGAATTTAAACAGCAGTTTAATAATTAAAAGTGAGGGTAAATTATGGCATCAATGCGTGATATAAAACGCCGTAAGAGCAGTATTCAAAGCACGCAGCAGATTACCAAGGCGATGAAGCTGGTTTCTACCGTAAAGCTGCAGCGTGCCAGAGCCAATGCCGAGCGCTCTCAGACTTATTTTAACTGTATGTATCATACGGTGAATAATATTTTATCCCGTGTGGGGCATGTGGAGCATAGATACCTGATGTCAGGCAAATCTTCTAAGAAGGCAGTGATTGTGATTACTTCTAACCGAGGTCTTGCCGGAGGCTATAACTCCAATGTGGTGAAGCTTGTCACCAGAAATGAAAATTGGAATAANGAGGATTTGCTGATTTNNGCAGTAGGAAATAAGGGCAGGGAGCTTTTGCATAGGGGCGGCTATGAAATAAGAGAGGTGCTTCCCGAGATTATTGAAGAGCCGGCTTACGTTGATGCAATGCTTTTGGCGGGCAGGCTGTTAAAGGCGTTTGAGGAGGATGAAATAGGTGAGATTTATCTGGCATATACCTCCTTTAAGAATACGGTAAGTCATGTGCCCACGCTGCTTAAGCTGTTGCCGGTGGAATTTGATGAAGAGCAAGCCTCTGATTCCTCTGAGCAGGATGCGATTATGAATTTCGAGCCGGAGGATGTTGAGGCGCTTGATTTGATTGTGCCAAAGTACGTTGCAAGCTTGATTTACGGCGCTATGGTGGAGGCTGTGGCAAGTGAAAACGGTGCTCGTATGCAGGCAATGGACAATGCTACCAGCAATGCGGAGGATATGATCAGCGATTTGGCTCTGAAGTATAACAGAGCAAGACAGGGCTCTATTACACAGGAATTGACAGAAATTATCGCAGGTGCGGAGGCACTGGGATAGAACAATATGCCTGCGGTTGCGGGCAGGAAAGAGGTAGAAATGGCAGGAGAAAATAGAGGAAAGGTTACTCAGGTCATTGGGGCGGTTTTGGATGTGCGCTTTGATGAGGGTAAGCTTCCTGAGATTAACGAGGCAATCCGCATCCCTACCAGAGAGGGGGGAGAGCTGACGGTAGAGGTTTCCCAGCATTTGGGAGACGATACGGTCAGATGTATCGCCATGGGTACTACCGACGGACTCATGAGAGGTATGGAGGCGATTGCAACAGGAGCGCCAATTTCGGTTCCGGTAGGTGAGAATACTTTGGGAAGGATTTTCAATGTATTAGGTCAGCCTATCGATAACAAGCCGACTCCCGAAGGAGTAAGCTATGAACCGATTCACAGGTCGGCGCCTGCTTTTGAGGAGCAGTCTACGGAGACGGAGCTTCTGGAAACGGGTATCAAAGTCGTTGACCTTCTCTGCCCTTACCAAAAGGGTGGTAAAATCGGTCTGTTTGGCGGCGCGGGAGTAGGAAAAACAGTTTTGATTCAGGAGCTGATTCGTAATATTGCTACGGAGCACGGCGGTTATTCTGTATTTACCGGCGTAGGCGAGCGTACCAGAGAGGGTAATGACCTTTATCATGAAATGGCAGAATCCGGAGTTATCGATAAAACAACCATGGTATTCGGTCAGATGAATGAGCCACCCGGAGCAAGAATGCGTGTCGGCTTGACAGGTCTTACCATGGCGGAATATTTCCGTGACAAGGGCGGAAAAGATGTACTGTTGTTTATCGACAACATTTTCCGATTTACTCAGGCAGGTAGTGAGGTGTCTGCACTTTTGGGGCGTATGCCTTCCGCGGTAGGTTATCAGCCCACCCTGCAGACGGAGATGGGGGCTTTGCAGGAGCGTATCACTTCTACCAAGAATGGTTCCATTACTTCCGTTCAGGCAGTATATGTGCCTGCGGATGACTTGACGGATCCGGCGCCGGCAACCACTTTTGCACATTTGGATGCGACTACGGTATTGTCGCGTTCCATTGTGGAGCTTGGCATTTATCCGGCGGTTGATCCTTTGGAGTCCACATCTCGTATTCTGGATCCCAGAATTTTGGGTGAGGAGCATTATCGGACGGCACGCGGTGTTCAGGAGATTTTGCAGCGTTACAAGGAGCTGCAGGATATTATTGCGATTCTTGGTATGGATGAGCTTTCAGAGGAAGACAGATTGGTGGTATCCCGCGCACGTAAGGTGCAGAGATTCCTTTCCCAGCCTTTCTTTGTGGCAGGTCAGTTTACAGGTCTCGAGGGTAAGTATGTGCCCATTAATGAGACGATTCGCGGATTTAAGGAGATTTTGGAAGGTAAGCATGACGATATTCCCGAGAGTTATTTCCTGAATGCCGGAGGTATTGATGATGTTCTGGCGAAAGTGAAATAAAATCAAGTATGATATTTAAATTTTTACTGCCAAGTTTGTGTCTGCGCTGCCTCCACAAACTTGAAATGCGCAAAAAGCAGCGCAGAAATGAGGAAAGCTATGGCGGATAACAAAAGCTTTCAGTTGCGTATTATTACACCTGACAGGGTGTTTTACGAGGGTGAAGTGGATATGGTGGAATTTAACACCATGGAAGGGCAAGTAGGTATACTGCCCGGTCATATTCCCCTGACTGTGATAGTGAAGCCGGGAATTTTGCATATCAGTGAGCTTGACGGGGATAAGGAGGCTGCTCTTCACTCCGGTTTTGGGGAAATTTTGCCGGATAGGGTAACTATTTTGGCAGAGATTATCGAATGGCCCCATGAAATTGATAAACAGAGAGCGGAGGAAGCGTTCCAACGTGCGCAAGAACGTTTGCGCAACAGGCACAAGGAGACTGATTTGGCGCGGGCTGAGACGGCTTTACAAAGAGCTATTGCCAGAATTCAGGTATTAAAGTAAAATTCATTTAGTGACATATTACAGTTCAAACATGTTATTAGTTGGCGGAACTGTAACAAATTGTACGCAGTGCGCATATGTTATTAAAAAATAACTATGAGGCACTGCGTATGGATTTTAACCCCAAAATGCTTCACACTTTTCCCAGTAACGTTCCCGTACCCTATTTTATGGCATATCCCGGCTGTCTGGGAACCAATCAGGAGCAGGAAAATTTGCGGGATTTGGAGTATTTACAGCAGACCTATCCCTCACAGGTACAGAAATATCAGCGTAAGCTGGCTGAAATATTGGACAAATTGGACTATGAGGGCAGTATGAT
>WFLY01000206.1 GCA_009177215.1 Bacillota bacterium | reverse complement strand
TATCTGGCGCCGGAGCCTAACAGGGGAAAACGCAACAGTTCCTTAAATTTGCCCTATGTGGCAGCTGTGTTGGCACAGTTGAAAGGGATTTCCGAGGATGAGGTGAGGAGAATTACTTGGGAAAATGCGAATAAGCTGTATCGCTTATAAATAGTGAAAGAAAGATGAAGAACATGAAAGAACAGCCGGAAGTAAAGAGATTATTTTCTAAGCAGGACATAAAAAAATTGATAATTCCTCTTTTGTTTGAGCAGGCGTTAGCAATTACTGTGGGTATGGCGGACACTATGATGATTTCCTCGGCGGGAGAAGCGGCAGTGTCGGGCGTTTCTCTGGTGGATATGTTTAATAACCTGATAATCAGTGTGTTGGCGGCGCTTGCCACCGGCGGTGCGGTAGTGACCTCGCAATATATCGGGGCAGGTAAAAAACAGGATGCATGTAAATCGGCGAAGCAGCTCATTTTTTCGGCAGGGATGATTACGATTATTATTTCCGTAGTGGTGATTTTGTGTAATCATGGGATTATTTCGCTGTTTTTTGGTAAGATAGAAAAGGATGTATTTGAAAGCGCAGTTATTTATATGGTGATTTCAGCGTTGTCTTTTCCGTTTTTAGCAGTATATAATTCTTGTGCGGCTCTGTTTCGCTCTATGGGTAATTCCCGGATTACGCTTAAGGTATCGTTGCTGATGAATGTAATTAACATTTTGGGAAATGCTGTTTGTATTTATGGGCTGCGTATGGGTGTGGCAGGTGTGGCGATTCCTTCCCTGATTTCCAGAGCGGTAGCGGCGATTGTCTTGTACAGACTGCTTTTGAATCCCGAAAATATGGTTCACATTTCAAGAGAGCGTTTTCGTATTGAGTGGGATGTGATTAAGAAAATATTTTACATCGGAATTCCCAGCGGTATAGAAAACGGTATTTTTCAGCTGGGACGTGTGCTTGTGGTCAGTATTATTGCCGGTTTCGGAACGGTACAAATTGCGGCAAACGGTGTGGCAAACAGTCTGGACGCAATGGGGTGTATTGTGGGGCAGGCAATGAGTCTTGCCATGATTACGGTAGTAGGCAGATGCGTGGGAGCCGGGGATTTGGAACAGGTACAGTATTATACTAAGAAACTTCTTTTCACCACATATCTGTATACTGCAATTGTAAATAGTGTGATTCTTTTAACCCTGCCATGGACCTTGAGGATATATGGCTTAAGTGAGGAGACAACTAAGCTTGCCTATACCTTGGTTATGATTCATAACAGCATGGCGATTTTTTTGTGGCCGGCGTCGTTTGTATTGCCTAATATGCTTCGTGCCTGCAATGATGTGAGGTTTACTATGGTGATTTCCATATTTTCCATGTTTACCTTCCGCATAGGCTTCAGTTATGTTATCGGAGTGCATATGGGATATAAAGCTTTAGGCGTGTGGATAGCAATGCTGTTGGATTGGCTTTTCAGGACATTATGCTTTGTGGGAAGATATCTATGCGGTAGGTGGAAAATAACTTCCAAAAGGGCGGCATAGCTTGAAACACATAAGAGTAGCATGATAATTAAATTAATCAGCGTTTTCTGAAGCAGATACGCTTTGCGGGAAACGTCTGGGAATGGAGAGAACATGAGAACCTACGAAACTATGCATTTAGTAAAAAATGAGGATTTGAACCATCACGGAACGCTGTTTGCGGCGAGAGCGGCAGATTGGCTGGTGGAGGCGGGCTTTGCGGCAGCAGCCTGTGAGCATGGCAGTACGGACGAGGTTGTAATGCGAAATTTACAGAATATGTCCTTTCAAAAGCCTGTGCAGAAAGGAACGGCTTTACACTTTACGGGAAGGGTGGTTTACACGGGAACTACCAGCCTTATGGTGGCTGTGACAGCAAAAGATGCTATGAGCGGCGAGCAGTTTATTGAAGGCTATATTACATTTGTTACGGTGGAGGCAGGCGCCGGCAAAAAGATGGCGCATAGTATTTTGCTGGATGATACTCAGGAGCAGGAGGAGCTGGCCCAACGAAAAAAGGCGGAAGGCTTCATACAGGGTAGATAGGTATTGGAGGGAAATTTATGCCAACAACATATGCACACTATTCTTTTGGACAGAAAGTAAGGCAAGTGGTGGGAGAGCGACAGGGTAAAGTGATAACAGATTACCTTGGACTGTTTAATGTCGGCTTACATGGTCCGGACCTTTTGTTTTATTATAATGCCCTGTCAAAAAATCCGGTCAATCAATTAGGCTCCAGATTGCATGAGCTTCCGGGCAGGTTTTTCTTTGAAAATGCGGCAAAAGTCATTCGTGGGCAGGAAAAAAAGGAAGCTTTTTATGCTTATTCCTATGGTTTTATCTGTCACTTTGCATTAGATGTATGCTGTCATGGGTATATTAATAAAAAGATTGAGACAAGCGGGGTAACTCATGCCGAAATAGAGGCAGAGCTTGACAGAGAGTTAATGACAAGAGACGGCTTGAATCCGGTGAGCCATAAGGTGACAGAGCATTTGGCACCTTCGATAGAAAACGCTCACATCATCCAAAAATTTTTTCCCAATGTTGATGAAAAGCAGATTTATAAGACCATGAAGGATATGGTTTTTTATTTGGACATGCTGACAGCGCCCTCCAAGGTTAAGCGCGGCATGATTTTGACGCTGCTGCGTGCCTCGGGACATTATGAGAGCATGCACGGGCTGCTCATTAATTATGAACAAAATCCCCTGTGTAAAGATAGCACGGAAAAATTACTATCGCTGTATCAGGAAGCGGTGAAGCTTGCCGTACAGCTGATTGAGGAATTTGAGGGTTATGTGGAGGAACAGGTGCCGCTTCAGGATATTTATCGATATAATTTCAGCTCCCGATTGACGGAAGAAAAAGCACTTCAAAATATTTAATAATGTTCGCTGAAGCGGACAGGAAGGTATAGGCATGAAATTTAAATTGACCAAGGGTGAGAAAAACTGGATATTGTACGATGTGGGAAATTCAGCGTTTACGCTGTTGATTGCTACGATTATGCCTATTTATTTTAATCATCTGGCAGACAGCGCGGGGCTTTCTTCCGTTGATTATCTTGCCTATTGGGGTTATGCGGCTTCCGTTACCACATTGATAGTGGCGGTTTTAGGTCCNNTATTAGGNTCNTTGGCAGACACCAAGGGCNTTAAGAAGCCGATTTTNTTATTGGTGCTGGCTTTGGGTGCNGTGGGCTGTATCAGTNTGGGCTTTGCGANGCAATGGCTGGTATTTTTGACTATTTTCATNATTTCAAAAATAGGATATTCGGGAAGCCTNATTTTTTNTGNCTCCATGCTTNCCGATATAACGACTCAGGAGAGAATGGACAGGGTATCCTCTCTGGGCTTTGCATGGGGATATATAGGCAGTTGTATTCCGTTTATAGCATGTCTTGCATTGGTACTGGGCTGTGATGTTATCGGTATTTCCATGGGTAGCGCCATGGCGATTTCTTTTCTGATTACCGCTGTGTGGTGGGTAGGAATGACGGTGCCCCTAGTAAAGAATTACCAGCAGAAATTTTATGTGGAAAAACAGAAGAATGTCGTGAAGGAAAGCTTTAAGCGTCTTGGCAGGACACTGCTTAATGTGCGCAGGGAGAAAAAAATATTTATATTTTTGCTTGCTTTTTTCTTCTATATAGACGGTGTGTATACCATCATTGACATGGCGACGGCATATGGCTCCGCCTTGGGGCTTGACAGTACCGGGTTGCTTTTGGCGCTTTTAGTGACGCAGATTGTTGCGTTTCCTTTTGCGGGGTTGTTTGGAAGGCTTGCCCAGAGATTTGCCACCGAAAAGCTGATTACGATTTGTATTGTGGCATATATGGGTATCGCTATTTTTGCCATGCTTTTGACCACGCAGACTCAGTTTTGGATTTTGGCCGTTTTGGTGGGAATGTTTCAGGGCGGTATTCAGGCGCTTTCACGTTCTTATTTTACCAAGATCATTCCGGCCAGTCAGTCCGGTGAGTATTTCGGATTATTGGATATCTGTGGTAAAGGAGCGGCATTTGTGGGAACTGCATTAGTCAGCGCAGTATCTCAGGCGACCGGAAATATCAACAAGGGAGTGGGAATGATTGCGGTGCTGTTTATCATAGGGATTGTGCTGTTTCGGATGTCTGTNAAGGCGGANGNGGGTTAAAATTAGGGCGGNGTTAGTGAACTGATTNTGTCTTGTTTNCTTTTGTGAGNNTGCATTGCCGANTAAAATTGCATTATTTTNTTATTGTCAAATAAGTAGAATATCCATTATAATATACATAAATCGATGTAAGGTCAGCTTATGGCAGACAGTTGAAAAAGGAAGGAATAATATATGCGTCTTTTGATTAAGCAGCGGGTTTTTTCATGGACGGATTCTTATGATATTTATGATGAAGCAGGCAGCGCCAAATATTTTATAAAGGCAGAATTTTTCGCACTCACCCACCAGCTCCATGTGTATGACCGGCAAGGGAATGAGATTGGAGTGGTAAGGCAGAGACTTATGACCCTGCTCCCTGCGTTTGATATTGAGATTGGCGGAGCCGTTTACGGAAGTATCCAAAAGCAGTTTTCGTTTTTTAAGCCTAAATACGATGTGGATTTTAACGGCTGGCATGTGGAAGGTGATTTTTTGGGCTGGGATTACGATGTGTACAGCGGATGCAGCTCTATTATGCATATCTCAAAGGAATTGCTTCACTGGGGAGACACCTATGTAATTGATTTCTCGAATCCAAGCGATGAGCTGATGGGATTGCTTTTGGTAATTGCCATTGACGCGGCTAATTGTTCGAATGGTTAAGACATAAAAGCAGCACAGAAATAGGTATTAATTATAGTGCATAAATATGAAAGAAAGGAGTATTAAGAAAAGAAACGATATGGAAACAAATATATTAAACACTAATGAGGACGAAAAGCAGGATGTATTGTCGAAGGAACACCTGAAAAAAGCGGCAAGCGGAATCGGTTGGAGGTATGCGGTTTTTGCGGTAATAGTGATAGCGCTGCAGCTGGCGGTACAAGGGATAGTAGCAACAGTTGCACCGGATTGGGTAATAAATAATGTGTCATTGTTTTCTTTTTTACTTATTATTTTGTCGGTTGACCTTGTTGGTTTTCCCCTGATTTTTTTGTTGTCGCGAAATATGTCGGCGGTAACGCTTGAAAAGCGTAATATGGGTTTTGGTAAATTTATTATATGCGTATTGATTGGCGCGGGAATATGCTTTACAGGCGCCGTTGTAGGAAATATTTTACATTTTATCCTGACGCTTCCCTTTGCTTTAAATACCGATTCGGTAAACGGGTTGGGTACGCTTATGCTGACATCGGATGCTCCCATTCGTATTCTTACGGTGGGAATATTGGCCCCCATATTTGAGGAGCTGATTTTTAGAAAATTATTGATTGACAGAATGATAAAACATGGTGAGCTTGCCGCTATTCTTATGTCAGGCTTGATGTTTGGATTATTCCATGGGAATTTTTCACAGTTTTTCTTTGCAACAGGACTTGGATTGTTTTTTGCCTTTGTATACATCAGAACCGGAAGAGTGTGGTATACCATACTGTTTCACATGATAATAAATCTGTCATCATCGGTTGTAACGGTATATTTGGCGAATCTGTATCTTGATGCCCTATCAGAAATAAGTATGCTGACAAAGGAAGAGATGACACAAAAAACAATGGAACTGATACCGGCAATGCTCTTATATCTGGTGTGGCTGGGGATTCTTGCAGGCTGCGGCATTGCGGGAATTGTACTCCTTATTGTAAAGAGAAAACAATTCCGTCTGAACACATCGGAAAATATGCTCGGTAAGAGTGATATAGCGAAGAATTCTCTTTTCAATGTGGGCATGATAATATACTATATTCCATGTATCGGCTTGTTTTTGATGACATACCTGCCGCAGATTATCAGATTCTTTACAAGCAGATAGGGCAAGTTATCCGGAAGATTATCTTTTGTTTGAGTTTCGCCATATTTTCCGCTCCTCGGCTTTTTGGATAAGCATATCCCTAAAGGAGGGATGGGCGATGGAAATCAAACCTTCGGCGCGCTCCCATGTGGAGCGCCCTTCTAAGTTGATAATGCCGTACTCGGTAACAAGAAAATAAACCTGACTTCGGGGAGAAGTAATAATATCTCCGTTAAATTGAGGGCGGATTCGGGAGTGCAGCCTGCCATCCTTGTCCTCATAAGTAGAGCTCATACAAATGAAAGCCTTGCCGCCCCTTGAGGCGGAGGCTCCAATCAGGAAATCCAGCTGACCGCCGGTGCCGCTAATCTGTCTGGCACCGGCGCTTTCTGCCGCAACTTGTCCATATAGGTCCACGGCAACACAGCTGTTGATGGAAACCATGTTGTCAATCTGTGCGATAATACTGGGGCGATTCACATATTCTAAGGGATATGCGGCTACACCATGATTATCCTCCAGCCATTCAAATAATTCTGCGGAGCCTATAGCACAGCCAAACACACCCTTCCCCCTGTCGATACTTTTTCTTTTATTTGTTAACTTTCCTGATTTATGCAGGCTTAAAAAGGCATCAGAGCAAAGCTCCGTGTGCATTCCCAAATCCTTTAAATCAGATTCCGCAATCAATTCGCCCAAAGCGTTTGGCATACTGCCGATACCCAGTTGGAGGGTGGAGCCGTCAACAAGGTAAGGAACGATTTTCTCGGAAATTTTACGGTCAATATCGGTGGGTCTTATGAGCTTCCCGTAGGCAAAAGGCTTATGCTCCCCCTCTACAATGTAATCAACTTCAGAGATGTGGATACATTCGTCATATCCGCCGTGAACCTTCGGCATATTTTCGTTCACCTCAACAATTACGATATCCGCCATTCTGGTGATGGGGGCGGCAACTCCCGTATTTACGGAAAAATTAAAATAACCGTGTCTGTCCATGGGAGCAACGCTTACCATTACCACATTCACTTTTAAAAAGAATTCATAATAGGCTGCGTTGTTGTGAAATACCATGGGAATATAGTAGCAAAGCCCCTTATCGCAAAGCTTTCGCTCATAGGAGGAGCAGTGCCAGCTATGGTATATAAAATGCTCCTTACTCTCATCACATTCTGCCACCGCGATAGGACCGTCTATAAGATTCCCACGTATTTTTACATCATGCAGCTCTTCTTTTCTCTCAGCCAATGCCCTGTCTAACAGAACCGGTTTGCCCAGCGAGCTTGTGTAATCTACCCAGTCGCCGCTTTTAACTACCTGAACAGCTTCCTGCGGCGTGCGCAGCTTTTCCTTGTATTCTTGTGTAAAATCCTTTAGCATAGGCATTTTCCTTTCTCCGGTTCTTGGGTGAGATGCCTTAAACGTTTTTAAATGCTCTGGAAAAATGCAGCGCTCCCAATCAAATTAATACAGTCCGAGGTCTATAAAACTTTCATTTGGGAATACGGAAAATATGATATCGCTCATTGCAACGAATATGCCCTTCCATAATACCTGATTATTGAACTGTCAATGTTTATTAAAATGCAAGCTGAAAACAACAGGTTTTTAGATTTTACTAGAGTATATATCAAAATGCTAGATAAAGTCAACGCATATCGGGAAAACGTGCATAATGGTATAAATTAGGCTTTATATTGCCATTTTGAGGCTGCAATATGATATGTTATAATTACTTTATAATAAATATTATAAAAATTATATGCCAGAAAAGAGATGTTCAGGTTAGGTAAAAAATATTTTTTGCTGGCTTCTTTGCCATACTGGCTGGCATGATGCTGTCAGGTTGCGGTGGTAAAAATGATGGCATGACTATTCTTAAGACAAGATTTGTACGAGAGGATATTCCGGATATCTGGAGAATATTCNTNTGNCACAGTTNAACTTNCAGACCCAGTTCGGAACCAATTATAACTTGGCATTCGCATCCTNNCTGCTGNCCCTGCTGCCGNNTTTGATTTTNTATCNGTTCTGTCAGAAGCAANTTTTAAANGGTGTAGTGAATGGCGCCTTAAAATAAATATGTTTAAGTATTGAAAGCGGGGGTATTAAGTTGTATATTAGAATTCAAACCGGAATGTTGCTTGAAAATTAATATAGAAGAACGAGGATATCTAGAATGGCAACAATAATAGATGAGAAGAGTTAGCTTTTTACCTTACACACAAAAAAATTACGGATTACATGCCATAGGCAGTGTGCGAGGCGCCTCCAGCCATCATTATATTCCATTTGCCATTGTTTGTGAGAAAAATACAGATCCTACATGTTTATGCAGTCGAGGATTCCGGTACTGTACAGCGGGGATGAAATTGGTCAGATAAACGACTCTACATACAAGAAAGATCCGCATAAAGCAGCAGATTCCCGTTACATCCACCGGGGAGCGATGCGTTGGAAACTGGCTGAGCGGATACGCAGAGAAGAAAAAGCCTTTGTGGCTCATGCGGATACATGGACAATAGAGACCGGTGATAAAGAATTACTTTGTATAGGACGATATTTTGAAGGAGATCAGATTCTCGGGATATTCAATTTTAGTGAGCATGACAAAAAAGCGCGGATAAATGTGGCGGAAGAAGAGTATGTGGGTTTGCTTACAGGGCGGGAGAAAACAATATTGGGGATTCACATTCCTGCATATGAGTTTTATTATTTAAAGAGAAAATAAGAGGAAGACGAAAAATTTGATTAAACGGCACGAAGATCTGGTTGACCTTCCTGCATTTAGGGNNGATTCTATATATGCAAAGGAGCANTTTGGTTGGGTGNCAGAGCGAGGTGTAGAGAAAATATGAAAACAATAAAACAAATCAAGAAAAATTTGCAGGAAGGCAAACATGATGAACAGTTTGCTTTTTTGTATTGTCGCCCTATGAATCAAGTTGCATGGTATAGAGAAAGAATGATTGGTTTACTCGATCACTATGCCGGAGTTTTTCGGAGAGAGGAAGATTCTGAAGTTGCTATCTACTCAGCTCCGGGTCGTACAGAATTAGGCGGAAATCATACCGATCACCAGCGTGGGAAGGTATTGACAGGCAGTGTGGATCTAGATGCTTTGGCTTGTGTTTCATATAATGAAACAAGTATAGTAAATATTTATTCGGAAGGCTATGGCATGATAACGGTGGATTGTACAAAATTGGATTTGGTTCCTGCCGAAGAAAACACCACTGAAGCGCTGGTGCGTGGAATATTGGCGAAAGTTGCCGAAAAAGGATATGCCGTGTCGGGTTTTAATGCTTATATTATTTCAGATGTTCCGGGAGGCTCCGGTCTGTCTTCTTCCGCATGCTTTGAAGTATTGATTGGTACGGCAGTGAACGGATTATTTTGCAATGGTAAATTGTCTATGGAAGAGATTGCTCGAATTGGTCAATATGCGGAAAATGTTTATTTTGGAAAACCCTCCGGTTTGCTGGATCAGATGGGCTGTGCAATGGGCGGTATTATAACAATTGATTTCCGAAATAAAGAAAATGCCATTTGTAAGGCTGTAAACTTTGATTTTGCAGCTGCCGGATATGCGCTTTGTATTATTGATACCGGTGCTGACCATGCTGATTTAACTGATGAGTATGCTGCGGTACCGTTGGAAATGAAAAATGTCGCTGCGGTCTTTGGAAAAGAGATATTGGCAGAGGTAGAGGAAGAGGCTTTTTACACAAATATTCCGCTTGTCAGAGAAAAGACAGGTGACCGTGCTGTGCTTCGCACGATTCATTACTACAATGATTGCAAAAGAGTTGAACAGCAGGTTAAAGCCCTTGAATGTAATGATTTTGATACCTTTTTAAAGTTAGTGAAAGAATCAGGCGCTTCTTCTTTTATGTATTTGCAGAATGTAGAAACTTTTCGTGACCGCAGTAGGCAGCCGGTAGCGATCGCTTTAGCATTTGCGGAACATTTTCTTGATGGCAAAGGCGCTTTCCGTGTCCATGGGGGGGGATTTGCAGGAACAATTCAGGCGTTTGTTCCGCTGGATGATGTAGCTGAATTTAAAGCAGGTATGGACGCAATTATTGGAAATGGCGCCTGTAGGATAACTTATATCCGACCGGTTGGCGGATATGCTTTTGTAGAATGACGGGAGGTTAGGAGATGCTTGAACCGGAAATTTTCATCCTCATGTGGAAAAGCATCATATTGAAAAAGAGAACATTGGTCTGATTGAAGTGCATTTTGTAAGTCAATAAATATTTATTGTTTTTCAATAAATATTTATTGACTTTTAATTTGAAAAGTGTTATGTTAGGGTTGTGATAAGGAATTGCTCAAAGCAAAATTATCAAGTTTATTAAACAGGAGCAGAGAGCTTATGAAAAAGGATTTGACGGAGCGCAGGGAATTACTTACGAAATGTACAAAGTATTTATTGGATTTCATGTTTTATGCGGGAATAGTTGTGACGGCTACCCTGCCTTTTACAATTAATTGGGCAGGTCAGTATGTGGCAAGTCTGGCGGAGCATTATCAGGAAGCAGTTATCATTTATTTTGTGTTAGGCATTGCGGCGCTGATACTGATACGGGAGCTGCGCAGAATTTTTAAAACTGTGCTTGCGGGTGATTGTTTTGTTGGGGAAAATGTAGTCAGTCTCCGAAAAATGGGGAATTGGAGCTTTTTTATNNCGTNNATGTCTGTNGTGAGAANTGTGGTCTATCTCNCCCTTGCCATNATGGTGGTAATACTGGTATTTGTGATTGCCGNACTTTTCAGNAAGGTGCTTGCCTTGGTGTTTGAACAGGCGNTAAGCTTCANGGAAGAAAATGACTTGACAATCTGAGATTCGTATCGCAGCGCTGCAAAAGTGGCAAAATGGATGATTAGAGTGAGAAATGTTTGCATCAAACGAAAGACGCAACAAAATGTGCTGCAGACAGACGGGAGCAAGTATGAGAATTATAGTAAATCTGGATGTAATGATGGCAAAACGAAAAATGAGCCTGACTGAGCTGGCGGGAGAAGTGGATATTACTTTGGCTAACTTGTCCATCTTAAAAAATAACAAAGCAAAAGCAATACGCTTTTCCACGCTGGAGGCGATATGCAAGGCGCTCGACTGCCAGCCGGGAGATATTTTAGAATATGTGCCTGACGAGAGTGGGTAAGTATACAACAGACAAACGTTAGGAAAATAGATTGAAAAAGATGCCCGGTAGCTTATTTTTCAATTATAAATTTGCGCAGGGTGCTCCAAGTTTGCTAATGCAAAAAATTACACAGAAATGTGAATTAGCAGGAGTGCAGCTTTGTAAAGCTGGCGGATAAATAGTAAGCTTCATANGAGACAGGAGGGAATATTATTATGGATGAANTAAANATGACAGAAACTGCCATGTCGGCNNGAGTAGAAGCACAAGCGAACATGGCAAATAGGGCAAATACAGCTGTTCCTATGGGAATGCCCGTTCCCTANGTGGTTGCTGTGCCAAAAAATGAAGATACGGAATACACTAAAAAAATGAAGGGCAGCTTTGCCTTTTTTGNACCGGCGACATTTTTATATGCGGTACTTTATGCCTTTTGTATGTATAAGAATGGGTCGGGTATTACCTTTCCGCTTTTTATGGCAGGAAGTCTCTTTTACTTATGCCTGTGTCTGTCAAAACTTGAAATTTCCTTAAAAAAAGGAAGTATTTTTTATATGTTGAGTATGATTCTTCTGGGAGTTTCCACCTTTTGTACGGACGACTGGCGTATGATTAGCTTCAACAAGACAGGTATCTTTTTCCTGATGATGAGTCTGCTGTTAAAGCAATTTTATAATACCTCCAAGTGGAAGCTGGGAAAATATTTAACGGCGATTTGCCAGCTGGTTGTTATGTCCCTTGGAGAGATTGGCAGACCCTTTTCGGACGGAACGAGGTATCTTAAGAACAGGCAGGGGAAAAAGAATAAGAGGGTCTGGTACGGACTGCTTGGGTTAGTGATTGCCATACCGTTGTTTTTCATGGTACTAGGTCTGTTAAGCAGTGCGGACGCTGTTTTCAGACAGCTTACAAATAATTTATTGGAATATATAAAGCTGGGTAATATTTTAAACGTGGTATTTCGGATTGCCTTTCTTTTCTTTTTTTCTTATATTTTGACTGCATATCTGTGCTGTCATACCATTAAGGAGGAGGTCAAGGACAGACGAAATGCGGAGCCGGTAATTGCAATTATCATCACAGGTCTTTTATCCTTACTATACCTGATTTTCAGCGGAATTCAGATTATCTATCTGTTTTTGGGAAAAATGGAGCTGCCCTCCGGCTATACTTATGCGATGTATGCCAGAGAAGGATTTTTTCAGCTGTTGGCAGTCAGTATTTTGAATCTGATTATTGTACTGCTGTCTTTGAAATATTTTAGGGAGAGCAAAGTCCTGAAAATAATCCTGACAATCATGTCGCTTTGTACCTTTATTATGATTGCATCCAGTGTATTGCGTATGATTATGTACATTCGTTATTACTATATGACCTTCTTGCGCATTTTTGTGTTATGGGCGTTAGCCGTGCTGTTTTTGCTGTTTATAGGTGTGATTATCAATATTTATAGGGAGCGCTTTCTCCTGTTCCGTTATAGCATGGCAGTAGTGACAATACTTTATATTGCCCTGTCCTTTCTGCATCCCGATTACATTATTGCCAAGGTCAATGTTGCCAATGCGCCTCGGGTAATTTACGAAAATATGGAAGACTTGGAGAAGCGTGAAGTCGTATCGGGGGATTTCTTCCAAAGTGAGGAACCATATCATGATTTCCGGTATTTGTCTACCCTGAGCGCAGATGCAGCTCCTGTGATAATACCCTACTTGGAAGAGCTGGGCTATGACATAGAGCTGTTTTATGAGGATGACATCAGGGCGGCTTTGCCAAACAGAGAAAATACCGGAGCAAGATATCCCTATAGAATATATGGCTTCGGTTATTACTATCTGGAGCGGCTGCAAGACAGAACTCAAAATTTCTCATGGCGCACCTATAATGTTTCGAGACATATGGCTCTGAAAAATATTGAGAGATATTCCGGAAAATAGCGGGGATGCAGAATTTATTTTCTACACTAATTTTGTAGTCCATCTTGTACAATCCCAGACCTGTGTGGCAAGCCCCTCATAAAATTCCGGTTCGTGGCACACCATTAGGATACTGCCCTTATACTCCTGTAAGGCTCTTCTCAGCTCCTCCTTGGCGTCCACGTCCAAGTGGTTGGTAGGCTCGTCCAACAGGAGAAGATTGGTGTTTCGGTTGATTAGCTTGCAGAGGCGGACCTTCGCCTGTTCGCCGCCGCTTAAAACCTTTACCTTACTTTCAATATGTTTGGTGGTCAACCCGCATTTTGCAAGGGCAGAACGAACCTCATACTGGGTAAATCCGGGGAATTCCTGCCAGATTTCCTCGATACAGCTATTTTCCTTGGAGCCGCTCATCTCTTGTTCAAAATAGCCGATTTCCAGATAATCGCCCTGTTCCACGGAGCCGGAGAGAGGAGGAATCAAGCCCAGTATACTTTTTAAAAGTGTGGTTTTGCCGATACCGTTAGCGCCTGTCAAAACAATTTTCTGCCCACGCTCCATAGACAGGCTTAATGGCTTTGACAAAGGCTCGTTATAGCCAATCACCAAATCCATGGCAGAGAAAAGCACACGCCCGGGAGTGCGTGCCTCCCTAAAATGGAACTCGGGCTTGGGCTTTTCGGCAGCCAGCTCGATAACATCCATTTTGTCCAGCTTTTTCTGACGTGACATTGCCATGTTTCTTGTGGAGACCCGTGCCTTGTTTCTCGCCACGAAGTCCTTTAAATCGGCAATTTCCTTTTGCTGTCTATTGTATGCCGCCTCCAGTTGGGATTTTTTCATGGCATAGACTTCCTGAAATTTATCATAATCGCCTACATAGCGGTTTAACTCCTGATTGTCCATATGATAAATCAGGTTAATCACACTGTTTAGGAAAGGGATATCGTGGCTGATCAAAATAAAAGCATTCTCATATTCATTCAAATAGCGCTTTAACCATTCAATATGCTCTGCGTCAAGATAGTTGGTAGGCTCGTCCAAAAGCAGGATATCCGGCTTCTCTAAAAGGAGCTTACCTAACAAAACCTTGGTGCGCTGCCCGCCGCTAAGCTCGGTTACATCACGGTCCAGTCCGATATCCACAAGCCCAAGCGCACGCCCTACTTCTTCGACTTTTGTATCAATCAAGTAAAAATCATGCATCGTCAGCAAGTCCTGAATGGTGCCAAGCTCCTCCATATACCCGTCCAGCTCTTCGGGAGCGGCTTCCCCCATCTTTTCGCAGATACTATTCATCTGTGCCTCCATCTCATATAAAAAATCAAAGGCGGAGGCAAGAACCTGACGGATAGTCTGTCCCGCGGTGAGTACGGTATGCTGATCCAGATAGCCAACACGTACGTTTTTTGCCCACTCAACTTTGCCCTCATCAGGCATTAATTTTCCGGTGATAATGTTCATAAAGGTGGATTTACCCTCTCCGTTGGCTCCGATCAGTCCGATGTGTTCTCCCTTTAAAAGGCGGAAGGACACATCGTTAAAAATGGCGCGGTCGCCAAAGCCGTGGGTTAAATGTTCTACGTTTAATATACTCATGATGATGAATAACCTTTCTTCTATCGAAAATATATGCCAACAACTCATGTACTAATGGAGTATACCTTATTTTACATGGATTCCGCAAGCCCTGTATTTGCAGCAGCGGGGAATTTAGTAACAGTTCAGCCATGCAATATGTCACCGGCAAGCTTGTTATATAATTAGCAAAAACGTTTATGTTGGTGATTTATGAATGGGCATGGCTGAACTGTTACGGAATTTAAGAATTATTTGGAAAATTATATGTTGAGACAGGTGTAAGCTTGAAATTAGGGGTTATACTATATTTCAAGCTAGTAAAATGAGAACGGGGGCTAAGAGTGAAAGATTATAAAATCTTTCACTCGCAAGTTTGTGTCTGCGCTGCATCCACAAACTTGTTATGCGCATAAAGCAGCGCAGAAATGAGGTTTATTATGAAAAAATTACTTATAATTTTATTGGCAGGAATGTTGTCTGTGGGTGTGACGGCATGTGGAAATAAGGATGACGGAAAGACACAAGGCGGTGAAGCAACCAGTGGACAAACGCAGAATAGTGCGCCGGATATGGAGGACGATACTACAGGTAATACGGGCATAGATATTTCAAACGGATGGAGCGGGGATATGCAGACCGTAAAGCAGGCGATTGTAGATACGCTTGGTGACAATTATTGGCCGAATACGCCGATTATTCCTGAAATGCTGGAGGGAACTTATGGGATTAGTGCGGATATGTACGAGGATTATCTGGCAGAATCGCCTATGATTAGCGCTAACGTGGATACTTTGATTTTGGTTAAGGCGAAGGAGGACACGGTGGGGAAGGTGGAGGAAGCACTTACTGCCTACCGTGAAAATCTGGTGAATGATACGATGCAATACCCCATGAATTTAGGAAAAATTCAGGCTTCCAGAATTGAGAGAATCGGAAATTATGTATGCTTTGTCCAGCTTGGGGGAGATATAAATATGGATGCCAGCGACGAAGAGATAATCGCAGAGTGTCAGGAGCAAAATGAGTTGGCAATTGCAGTCATTGAACAGAATGTAAAGCACTAAAGGTCATTAGAATCGCAGAGCCGAATCTGAAACTCGGCTCGCGTGCCTGCGCAGAAAATGCTCCGGCATGGAGGATTGGTATGGTATTCAGCAGTGTAATATTTCTATTTCGATTTTTACCCATATTTATGATATGTTATTCTGTGGCTCCCCAGAGGGTGAAAAATTTTATCCTCCTTTTGGGGAGCTTATTTTTTTATGCNTGGGGAGAGCNGGTGTATGTGGCGCTGATGTTGTTTTCCACAGTGTNCGACTATATTCATGGAGGATTGATTGAGCGCTATAGANNAAGTAANAAGGCAAAGGCGGCGCTGATTTCTTCCATAGTCNTCAATTTGCTCCTGCTGGGCTTTTTCAAATATGCTGATTTTCTGATACGGGCGCTGAATGCAGCGGCCGGAACTACAATTCCCTTATTCAATCTGCCCCTTCCTATAGGGATTTCCTTTTATACCTTTCAAACAATGTCCTATACCATAGATATATATAGAAGAGAGGCAAAGGTTCAGAAAAATTTGTTGGATTTTGGGGTGTTTGTAACCATGTTTCCTCAACTGATTGCCGGACCTATTGTGAAATATAAGCATATTGCGGACAGGCTGCATGACCGCAGGGCAGATGTGAAAGCTGTCTGCTATGGGCTTAAACGCTTTACGGCAGGTCTGGCAAAAAAGGTGCTGATTGCCAATAATATGGGGGCATTATGGACGGAAATTTCCGCTGCTGAATATAGTGAGATGAGTGTGACTATGGCATGGCTGGGTGTAATTGC
>WFLY01000255.1 GCA_009177215.1 Bacillota bacterium | reverse complement strand
CTACAATCGAAGAATTAAAAAGAATGAGATGCAGCTTTTGCGGCAAAGACACTTTTGAATTGTTGAAAAATAAGAAAGAGGATGAAAAAAAGCAAAAAAACGAAGTGATTTCATTGGGGAAACACATATTGGCAGATTTTTATGATTGTAGACGCGAATTGCTGTGTGACGAAAATTTAATACAAAAAATAATGCATAATGCAGCAAAAATAGCAAATGCAACTATTGTAGAAGAGAATTTTCATAAATTTAGCCCATGGGGCGTGAGTGGCGCAATTATTATTAAGGAATCACATTTGACTATTCATACATGGCCGGAACATAATTACGCGGCGGTTGATGTGTTTACTTGTGGAGAATCGTTGGATGCATGGAAAGCGTTGGGCTATTTGAAAGAACATCTTGAATGCCAGAAGTTGCAATGTAACAATATTGGTAGGGGTAATTTCGTGCAAAGTACTTTAAAGAATGAGAGCATTCAATATTAATTTAGGGGAGTTTTGATTCGATTCGGGTTAATAAAGATTGGTTGGTAAAGACTTTGACGAAAAGGAAGAGATGAATGATATGGCGCTTATTAGACAAATTAAAGAAAAAGATATTGAAACAATAGCTGAGATGGAAATTGAAATTTCAAAGATATCGTTTGGTGATGAAGCACTCACTGATCATGAAGCTGTGTGTAAGCGTATTAGAAAAGCCATGGAGAGAGATAATAGCGGGATGATTGTTTTAGAAAAAGATGGTCAGATATGCGCATGGCTTTGGATGGATAAAAAGGAAAATTTCCTTACTAAGGATATTTATATTAATTTTCGCAGCTTCTATGTTATGGAGCAATATCGAGGAAATAAAATTGTTTCGGATTTTTTGCAGGAAGGAATAAAATTTGCAAAAAAGATGAATGCAAAATCTATTGTTGGAAAAGTAAATGTAAATAATGTAGCCATGCGATATTTGTACAAGGCGAATGGATTCGAGCCGACTCATTTGACGATGGAAATGAAATTGTAGGGAAAGATGAGAGTGAAAAATGAAGCATGAATAGAACTGAAATATTTAATGAGATTAACTGGATATTAAATTCATTCTTAAAATATGATAAGGAACATATATTTGACAGTAATGCGTGTTTATTGGGAGAAAATCCGCTGTTAGATTCACTTCTTGCGGTTAAATTGCTTACGTGGTGTGAGGAGTTTTTTAATATTAAAATTATTACTGTTGATTTTGGCATGGACTATTTGGCAACAATAGATACCCTCGTCGAAAAAGTGTATGAATTAAAAAGCAGGAAAGATTATAATGAAGACATTTGAACAAAACTTAAAATATTCTGAAGTTATGTTTTTGTCAGAAGGCGAAAATCCGCAAGAAAAGATTGTTGTTGTGTCGAATTTGGCGCTTAATGTTTATCTGCAATATTATTTATACTATTATTGCGTATGATCTTAAAGTTTTTTTTCAGCAACCGGAACAGTTTTTGNATGAGNGATNTGTTTNTGAAAGAATNTNTCTNTTGTTGNAGATTTCTGATCTTGCGCCTTATCTTTATTATCATCTTTATGAAATGGAACAATCTGAGTTAGAAAATGAAACGAAAAAGTTAACGGAGTATTTGGAGATAATAATAAAAAAGGCAGCAAATGAATGCAGAACAGTTATTATCTCGGAGTTTGAATATTGTTCGTCAAAATGGAAATCCGAAGGTCTTTTAGACATTAATGAAATCTTGAGAACTCTAAATAAGTTTTTAAGGAATAGATGTATAGAAAATACTAATGTTTTTGTTTTCCCGATAAATGAATATATTAATGAGTATGGTAGAGTGAGTTTTTATCATTCTATGAGAAAATATGTTTTATCATCGCATTATTCTAATTTTGCATACAATTGTATAGCATATCATTTGTTGGAGCAAATCAAAAATGTTACCGCAAAAAGTAAGAAATGCCTTGTTCTTGATTGCGATAATGTCCTTTGGAAAGGAATTATTGGCGAGGATGGGATAGAAGGAATTAAACTTTCAAATTATTTTATTGGGAAAGCTTATTTGGATTTTCAATATGAGATTATTAAGCTATATTACAGCGGCATTATCATTTGTCTCTGTTCAAAAAATCAATTGGATGATGTGAAAAATATTATTGACAATCATCCGGATATGCTTTTAAGAGATAAGTATATTGCGGCATATAAGGTAAATTACCATAACAAAGCCGATAATTTGAGGGAATTAGAAAAAGAACTTAATATTTCTGGTGAAGATATGGTCTTTGTAGATGACAGTATATATGAAATTGAATTAGTGAAACGAGAATTACCTAAAATCGGTACAATTTTGT
>WFLY01000054.1 GCA_009177215.1 Bacillota bacterium | reverse complement strand
TTTCACATCTGACTTGCAGTCCCGGCTGCACGGTTTATGATTCATTAGGTTATAAAGTAGGAGGAGGTAGTGGATATGGTAATGGAAGTGGAGTTACTGTAGATTTAATTTCTGATGAAGTATATACAATAAAGGTTATTCAGTATAATAATATAGGAACTTATATTTTGACATTAGGAAAACAACAGGTTCCTCAAGATATAACTGGGGAAAATTCTCTTAATGGAGATATTACTTATAGAGATCAAGATAATATTTATATATATACACCGTCTTCAACGGGAGAATATGTTCTGTCACTTCATAATATGAACAGTGAATTCTCAGTTAAATTATATGTTTATGATTCATTAGGCTATAAAGTAGGGGGTGGTAGCGGATATAGGAATGATAGTAAGATTACAGTAGAATTAACTGAGAGCGAAACCTATACTATTCATATTATACAATATAACAATGCTGGTAGCTATAAAGTGAACATTTCTCGTGAATCTGGATAAATCTCCTTTTAGGTTCACTGAAAGAGAAAAGGATAGTAATATTAAAGGTGAAAATNTTANGCGTNNAAGGTAGCACTGTTGAATCTATTTCNGATGAGTTTGCAGAGTATGCATTGNATTTAGCTGCGACAAANATTGTGTTGTTGGTGGAGATATATAATAGGGGAAATGATAACAACCCCAAAATGTATTTAAGATGAAATGAGGTGAATACAACGGAAGATAATTTGAATTTTGAAATCAGTGTACCGACAGATAATGAGGGATTTGTTTTACTGAAATGCCCTATATGTAAAAATTTATTTAAACTTAAACCTAGCGATTTTCAATCAGACAGTATTTTTTCGATATATTGTCCAGCTTGTGGATTAAACAGTGATAATTATATAACAGAAGATGTATTGGAATTAGCACTGAAAAAAGTAAATAATTATATGAATGATTTTTTGACAGAAGAATTTAAAGAACTAGAAAAAAGTAGTAAAGGTAGTCTGTTTCAGTTTAAGTTTGAGAGTGATTATAAAAAAGAAAATGAACAACCAATAATGTTAAGAACAGAAAAATTAGAAAAGAAAGACTATATATGTTGTAAAATGCAAGCAAAAATAAAACCAGTTTTAAAAATGTGTGGTAGTTATTGTCCATATTGCGGGGTGATGGATTATGGAATTGAATAGAAAAGAGTTGAAAAAAATATCGCATGATTTTAATAGTATTTCCAGTAGAATGATGCGGGTTGCATTTGATGAATATAATATGGTTCTAAAAAAGTTCGTGGATTTTATAGATAAAAATGAGATTATTAGAAATTATATTTATTTAGGTTATGATTCTGATTATGATGTAGAAAAAGAATGGAATCTTGTGGTTCATAAAGAGGGGTACATGTTTGATTTTGGACCATCTTCAGAACAGGAGAGCTATCAAATTTATGCAGTACTTAGATATATTTTAGATAACATAAAAGCTCCGCATTATTCTTTCCATAGTNNATNTGGTGAAAGANTGTATCANGATAATGTAAAAGAATTTAATGATAGAGTTTTACTTGTATTAATTGGAAATGTNGAAGACTATTTGACAAAGGTGGGAATTGATATGGGATTAGATGAAAATGTTGTATGGAATGTAAATGGTGGACAAGTTAATATTGCAAGTGGTCATGCCACAATAAATGCAACACAGAATAATGGTGTTAATGGCACCTCTATTTTCCCGCAGCG
>WFLY01000267.1 GCA_009177215.1 Bacillota bacterium | reverse complement strand
AAAAAAATTGTAAAATTTTATACAGTCTTTTTAAGCTCCCACGTACAATTCATACAATCAATCCTGCATGACTGAACTGTTATGGCTACAAATTTGCCTTTAAAAACTTGACAAAAAAAAAGCTTTCTGTTATCATACACTGCATAACAAATTTAATAAAGTTGTAATAAATTAGTTATAAAGGTGATACAATTTCAACAGTTAGATTTTTGAAGCATGCGCTGTGATACAGTGCAGGATTGGAGAAGAAAATGGCAGGAAGCAGAAGGTTGCTTGTGGCACTGACGGGTCTGGTCTTATCTTTATCCATGGCAGTGACAACAGGCATTACCGCACAGGCTGGTAGAAACGAAAATTACCTAAGTGAACTTAATGGTGGCGTTGCGGCGATTCTGGAACCCGGATCGGCTGACACGACCGAAATCATTAATGCGACAGCAAGAGAGCTGAATCTTACCTTTGATACCAAGGAGGAGAAGTCTACTTTGGTCATGGCAAATGTAAAGAATGCTCTGAATGTAAGAAGTGAAGCAAGTGAAGAAGCCGAAAAGGTCGGTAAGCTGTATAAGGACTGTGGCGGTACTATTTTAGAGAGGAAGGACGGCTGGACAAAGTTACGGTCCGGCAATATCGTCGGCTGGGCAAAGGATGAGTATTTGCTTTTTGACGATGAAGCTAAGGAATTGGCAAATGATGTGGGCAAGATGATTGCCACCATCAATACGCAGACCTTGCGTGTACGCACAGAACCAAATACGGAGGCGCAGACTTACGGGTTACTTCCCGAAGGAGAAATCGTTGAGGTTTTAAGTACAGGCGATGACGCGGAAGAGGAAGATTGGATTTGTATTGATTATGAAGGAAATGACGGCTATGTATCTGCTGAATATGTTGTCTTGGATTTCCAGATTGATGCAGGCGAGACAATGGAAGAAATCAAGGTGAGAGAGGAAGCGGAGCGTGAGGCAAAACGTCATGTGAACTATGGTGAGTACACAACGGATGCAGATACTACACTGCTGCTTGCGGCATTGATTCAGTGCGAGGCAGGCGGAGAGAGCTACGAGGGTCAGGTGGCAGTCGGAGCAGTAGTTATGAACCGTGTCAGAAGCGGAGCTTATCCGGATACCATTCATGGTGTAATATATGCTTCGGGTCAGTTTACACCGGCAATGAACGGTAAAGTGAACCGTGTATATGAGTCGGGCAAGATTTATGACAGCTGCATTAAGGCGGCAGAGGATGCTCTGTCAGGAACCTCCAATGTAGGAGACTTAACACATTTCCGACGCAATAACGGGCGAGAAGGTCTTGTCATCGGAAATCATGTATTTTATTAATTTTTGAATTAGAGAAGCAGCGTATTTTTGCGTTGCTTCTTTTTTGCTTTATGCACGATAAATTGCTTGAACGTGCGTATAAAAGGATTGCCCCATGGGGAGTTTTGTAGTAAACTAAAAATAGAAATGGACCGATGAGTATATAATATTATTAAGGGAGCGATAATATGGACAAAATGATGATTTTTTGGCTGATTGTACTAATTATTACCATAACGGTTGAAGTAGTGACTATGGGCTTGACATCCATTTGGTTTGCCGGCGGTGCTTTAGTGGCAGTAATTGCGGCGGCATTCCATGCGCCGGTTTCGGTGCAGATAGTTCTGTTTCTTTTGGTTTCATTCTTATTATTGTTTTTTACAAGACCTATCGCGGTCAAGTATTTTAATAAGGACCGAATAAGGACCAATGTGGAGAGTCTGGTGGGCAGACAGGCAATTGTTATCAGTGAGATTGATAATCTTCAGGGCATTGGACAGGTCACGGTTGGCGGACAGGAGTGGAGCGCAAGAAGCCATGACGATAGAATTAAGCTTCCCACAGGTGTTGTGGTGGATGTGGTGGCAATCAATGGTGTCAAGCTGATTGTCCGTGAGAATGTGCAGGTGCAGCTACATTCACAGAACAATGCAAATATAAAGACCGAAGAGTAAGAGCGAGTGTAGATTGAAGCGTTAAGAAACCGCACGGATAAGGGCGGACAAAAATAAGTGGGTGCTGCACATAACAGCACAGAAAGAGGTAAAGTATGGAACTGGTGATTATTGGAATTGTTATTGTGCTTGTCCTGTTGATTTTTATTTCCTGTATCAAGATTGTGCCGCAGGCACAGGCATATGTTATGGAGCGTCTTGGGGCTTATCAGGGAACCTGGTCCGTAGGCTTTCATGTAAAGGTGCCTTTTANTAGATAAGGTGGCAANNNGNGTTANNTTNAANGANCAGGTTGNNGATTTNNCNCCNCAGCCNGTTATNACNAANGATAANGTAACNATGAGNATTGATACGGTTGTATTTTATCAGATTACTGACCCGAAGCTGTTTACCTACGGTGTGGAGAATCCGATGATGGCTATCGAGAACCTGACGGCAACCACCCTTCGTAATATCATAGGTGATTTGGAGCTGGATCAGACCTTGACCTCCCGTGAGACAATCAATACCAAGATGAGGGCGGCGCTTGATATCGCTACCGACCCTTGGGGTATCAAGGTAAACCGTGTGGAGCTTAAGAATATCATTCCGCCTGCAGAGATTCAGAATGCCATGGAGAAGCAGATGAAGGCAGAGCGTGAGAGACGTGAAGCCGTAACCCGTGCGGAAGGTGAAAAGAAAGCGAATATTCTGGTGGCAGAGGGTGAAAAGGAATCCGCTATTTTACGTGCGGAGGCTGAGAAACAGTCTGCAATCCTCCGTGCGGAGGCACAAAAGGAAAAGATGATTCGCGAGGCAGAGGGTGAAGCGGAGGCAATCCTTAAGGTTCAGCAGGCAAATGCAGACGGTATCCGTATGCTGAAGGAGGCAGGCGCCGACGAGGCTGTTTTGAAAATTAAGAGCCTTGAGGCATTTGAGAAGGTTGCGGACGGTCAGGCAACAACGATTTTACTTCCGGCGGAACTTCAGGGAATTGCAAGCGTAGCAGCTGCGTTTAAGGAGGGTACTAAAGCAACTGAATAAATGATAAACTGATTTTATAAAATTGTTTATAGTCTCACCTGTCCTTGGTTTGAAGTCTAAGGGAGAGGTGAGACTTTTTTGTACAATTCTTTTTCCTTGAAAAGATAAAGTGTGTATGATATGCTTTAACTGATATTGAAGGCATAAGTAATGAATTGCCATATACATAAATACGAGGAGGCGCACAACCATGAATTTAAAAGGTCGAGATTTTTTAAAGCTGTTGGATTTTACATCGGAGGAGATTACCTATCTTGTGGATTTGGCAGCCGATTTAAAGGATAAGAAGAAAAAGGGAATCATGGTGGATACCCTTAAGGGTAAAAATGTGGCGTTGATTTTCGAGAAAACCAGCACCCGGACGCGCTGTGCATTTGAAGTGGCGGCACATGATTTGGGAATGGGTACTACATACTTGGACCCTACAGGCTCACAGATTGGCAAAAAGGAAAGTATTGCCGATACGGCACGAGTGCTTGCCGGTATGTATGAGGGCATCGAGTACCGCGGCTTTGAGCAGAGCATTGTGGAGGAGCTGGCAAAATATTCCAAGATTCCGGTGTGGAACGGTCTTACCAACGAATTTCATCCCACTCAGATGCTGGCTGATTTGCTTACCATCCGTGAGCATTTCGGATATTTGAAGGGGATTAAGCTGACCTATATGGGCGACGCCCGCTACAATATGGGCAATTCCCTGATGGTAGCATGTGCAAAAATGGGTATGCATTTTACGGCATGCACTACGCCGAAATATTTTCCGGCGAAGGAGCTTGTGGAACAATGTGAGGCAATCGCCAAGGAAAACGGCGGCAGTATCACACTGACAGAGGATGTTATGGCAGGCACCAAGGGCGTGGACGTGGTTTACACTGATGTCTGGGTATCTATGGGAGAGCCTGACGAGGTGTGGGAGGAGCGTATCAGGGAGCTGTCGCCCTTTCAAGTGAATAAGGCGCTTATGGAAAACGCAGGAGAGAAAGCAATTTTTTTACATTGTCTCCCTGCATTCCACGATTTGAACACGAAAATTGGCGCACAGATGGGCGAACGCTTCGGTATCACCGAAATGGAGGTCACGGATGAGGTGTTTGAGTCAGGACAGTCTCATGTTTTTGAGGAGGCCGAAAATCGAATGCATACCATCAAGGCTGTGATGGCGGCTACTTTGGGGGCAGATGGGAGCAAAAAATGAAAGCACAAATTTTAGCGCTTTTACGCGAGAGGGCGTGCTATGTCTCGGGACAGGAGCTATGTGAGCATTTCGGTGTGTCCAGAACGGCGGTGTGGAAGGCTGTGGGACAGCTGAAAAAGGAGGGCTATGTGATTGAAGCGGTGCAAAACCGAGGCTATAGATTGGTAGAGGGAACGGAGTCCGACAGCGGGGAGGTGTACGGTCAGAATGAGCTTGCAAGCCGGATACAAACCGCATGGGCAGGCAGGCAGATTTATTTTTATGAAAGCTTAGGCTCCACTAATATACAGGCAAAGCAGCTGGCGGAAGGCGGAGCTCCCCATGGAACGCTGGTGGTGACGGATATGCAGACCGATGGACGGGGCAGGCGCGGCAGGGGATGGGAAAGCCCCGCAGGCACTAATATTTATTTTACAGTTGTGCTGAGACCGGAGTTTGCTCCCGATAAGGCTTCCATGCTGACATTGGTAATGGCGTACGCTGTGGCAAAGGGCGTGGAGAAGACTTTGGCAGATTACGGCAGGGAAGCGTCCGAATATGGGCTGGGTATCAAATGGCCCAATGATATTGTGATGAAAGGCAAAAAAATCTGCGGTATTCTCACGGAGATGAGTATGAGTGTAGAACAGGCATCCATCCAATATGTGGTGATTGGCGTGGGAGTCAATGTGGGGAAACAGGATTTTGCCCCCGAGGTTGCGGACAAGGCGACAGGTCTTAATCAGGAATGCGGCGTTCGTATATCCCGCAGCCGTCTGCTGGCGGATATTATGGAGGCTTTTGAGAAAAGCTATGAACAGTTTTGGAAGGAGGAGAACCTATCCTGTTTTAGGAACGCGTACAATGCACTGTTGGTAAACCGTGACAGAGAGGTCTGCGTGTTGGATCCCAAGGGCGAATATCAGGGCGTGGCAAAAGGAATTGACGATACGGGCGAGCTGTTGGTAGAGCTTCCGGACGGCAATATCATCAAGGTTTATGCGGGAGAGGTGTCTGTGAGAGGTATCTACGGATATGTGTAAGGGTATGGTTTGCATATCGTGGGAGCATGTACCGGCGGGAATACTGGCAGTGGACGGAATGCAAGTGGGTATGCCGGCTATCGGAGTCGATATTACCGAGACAGGAGCGTTTTCATGCAATAAAGTAAACAGGTAGGAGCAGGGCTGAAAATGGATGAAAAGCGAATAGTGCTTTGTGGCGCTAATGCCTATGACAAGAAATATTATTTCAATGAGACCTTCAAGGGTATCCCCCATTCCATCAAGGACGAGCTACACATTATTTGTGTGCTTTTTACTGAGGAAGTGGGGGGGATTTTCACTATTGTGTTTGAAGAGGACGGCACTCTCTCCATGGAGACGGACGCGGAAGAAAACGACATTTACTACGATGAAATTTCCAGCGGGCTTTTGGTGTCGGAGATACGGCGTAAAAGGCAGGAGCTGTTTGAATCCTTGAGTTTGTACTATCGGATATTTGTGCTGAAAGAGGACGTCTCGTCTCTGTTGGAGGAGTAATATGATACTTGTAATTGATGTAGGAAATACAAATATGACCTTGGGTGTGTATCAGGGAGAAAAGCTGGAGGCAACCTTCCGCATGATGACCAAGACGCCCCGTACCTCGGACGAGTATGGGGTCATGCTGACGCAGCTTTTGAAAAACCGCGGCATTGAGGCGGACAAGCTGGAAGGCTCAATTATTGCCAGTGTAGTGCCGGATGTGATGCACTCACTGACCGGCGCTATAGTGCGGTATACAGGCACAAAGCCCCTGATTGTAGGTCCCGGCGTGAAGACCGGCATTAAGGTGGTGACGGAGGATCCCAGAGCAATCGGCGCGGACCGTATAGTGGATGCGGTTGCAGCCTATGAGAAGTATGGGGGACCGGTTTTGGTGTTGGATTTCGGAACGGCAACCACCTATGATTTGATTACGGAGGACGGGAAATTTGCGGCAGNNATTACGGCGCNCGGAATCCGCATTAGTTCGGAGNNGCTTTGGAAGCAGACCGCANAGCTCCCCAACATTGAAATAAAAAAGCCCAAGTCCATTTTGGCGCAGGAGACAATCAGCAGTATGCAGGCGGGGCTGATGTACGGGCAGATTGGGCAGACCGAATATATTATCAAAAAGGTGAAGGAGGAGAGCGGAATTCGTAATCTGAAGGTAGTGGCAACCGGCGGCTTGGGGAGGACCATAGCCGACGAGACGGATTCCATAGANATTTACGACAGCNCTCTTACCTTGGATGGCTTGCGGATTATTTATGAGAAAAACTGCAGATAAGCTTGGTGTCCGCTACAAGCAGCAGGACTGAGAGGTTGGATAAAAATGCGTATTCAACTTATGATTTGAGTGCGCGTCGCAACGCGCAGCCGGGTATAAAAGTGAATCAGCTGACAATCGGAAATGTAATTCTTGACAATAATATAATATTGGCTCCCATGGCAGGCGTAACGGACCTGCCTTTTCGTTTGCTGTGCAGAGAGTTGGGGGCGGGCATGGTGTGCATGGAGATGGTGAGCGCCAAGGCGATTTACTATGGAAACAAAAATACAGAAAATCTCTTGGAAATACATCCGGAGGAAGCTCCGGCGTCCTTGCAGCTTTTTGGCTCGGATCCCGTTATCATCAGTGAAATGGCGAAAAAAATCGAGGAGCGCCCTTTCGCTATGTTTGATATCAATATGGGATGCCCCGTGCCTAAGGTGGTAAACAATGGCGAGGGTTCGGCATTGATGAAAAATCCGAAGCTGGTACAAGAGATTCTGAGCAGTCTGGTAAGGGCGGTAAAGAAGCCCGTGACGGTAAAAATCCGCAAGGGCTTTGACGATGAACATGTGAACGCCGTGGAGATAGCCAAGATTGCGGAAGACTGCGGCGTGGCTGCGGTTGCCGTCCACGGGAGGACCAGAGAACAATATTATAGCGGCAAGGCGGATTGGGATATTATTGCCGAGGTAAAGAATGCCGTAAGCATCCCCGTGATCGGTAACGGAGACGTGGACAACCCGAAGCAGGCGCTTGCGCTTCTAAAGCATACAGGCTGTAACGGTGTGATGATAGGACGCGCGGCGCAGGGAAACCCGTGGATTTTCAGAGAGGTAACGCAGTTTCTTAAGACGGGGCGGATACCGCCACGCCCCAATAATCGTGAGAAAAAGGAACTGATACTGCGTCATGCCGCACTACAGCTTGCCTATAAGGGAGAATACACAGGCGTCAGGGAAATGCGCAAACACCTTTCATGGTATACTGTGGGTATGCCGGGGTCTGCACATTTCCGACAGACTATCAATACCATGGAGAGTATGGAGGAATTGATGGAAAGCGTGGAGACGATTTTTGGAGATTGAGAAGCCTAAAAGAGGTAATGCATGTTATGATGCTGGAGAGAAACTTCGGTATGCCGTTATGGTGTGATAGCGGGAGCCGGTGGTGGTCAGCGGCATATTTTGACATGCAATGCATATAATGGGAGCATGGATACCATAATTTATTTTTATCTGAACAGAAAAAATACACCCATGACCCAGTCCTGTGCTTTGGAACGCATTAGGCAGGAGCGCTACATTCTTCTGCGAATCGGAGTAAATCATGCATGGATAGAAAAAACGCAGGTTCCTAAGGCACTGGAATTTTTGACGGAAAAAACCGTGGACGCGGAAAATGAGGGAATTGAAACAGCAGGAGGCTTTTTCCAGAGACGTAAGATGAAAAAAAGAAAAAAGGAGCTTGCCAGAGAGTGGGAGGTCAGGCACAAGCAGCTTTGGCGGAGACTGGGAGAGGTGGGAGGACTTCTTTACCCCATGCTTGATTATCCGGATGAAAGCTATTGTGTCTATGAGGAAGCTTTGAAAAAGACAGGCTTTCATAAGCTGTGGCAGCAGTATTGCAGCTTTCCCGAATTTCAGGATTATATGCAGGACACATGGTCGGAGCCTTTGCTGCAATATGTTGAGCATCCTTCTTATCTGATATTAGGGAATGCTTTCTATTTACCGGACTTTTTGTGGAAAAAGGCAGAGAGAATGAAAAGCCTGCAATGGATTTTGCCGGGAAAGCAGTATACCAGAGAGCTTGCGGAATTTGAGGAGGATATCTGTCAGGAGTTCGGGTTGACCATAGATATGCGCGTACTGCAATCACCGGAGGAATACCGCAGAGTACGTTTAAGGAGCAAGCTTCCGGTGAATATCATTGATTTCTCGGGAGAGGAAAGGCTGCAGACGGCAGAACTGCCTTCGGAGAGCATCTGGCTGGATATGTCCTCCATGGAGGAAAAGCGAAGGCGTATTGAGGACGGAAAATGTCCGATGCGCTATTTTTCCCTGAAAAAGCAGTGGAAACAGTTACAAAAAGGACGGTAACAGACAAAAAGGGAGGTTTCACCTTGACACTATAGGCAAAAATGGGTATAATACCTAAGTTAATTAGGATAAGTGTGGAGAAAATTTGTATTTTGAGTCTGCCAAAGGCGGATATGAGGATAAATTTTAATTTACCTGTGCAGACAGGATTATTACATGATATATGATGAAAATAAGAATAGGAAGGTGCGGAAAAATGCAGGAAAAGAAGAACATTTTGACTTATGAGGGACTTAGGAAATATGAAGACGAGCTGCATGAGCTCAAGGTCGTCAAACGTCAGGAGGTTGCCCAGAAGATTAAAGAGGCAAGAGAGCAGGGCGACTTGTCCGAGAACGCCGAATACGATGCTGCTAAGGACGAGCAGCGAGATATTGAGGCAAGAATTGAGGAATTGGAGAAGATTCTGAAGAATGCCGAGGTTGTAGTGGAGGACGAGGTTGATTTGGACAAAATCAATATCGGCTGCAAGGTCAGAATCCTTGATTTGGAATATAGCGAGGAATTAGAGTATAAAATTGTAGGTTCTACGGAAGCAAACAGCTTAAAGGGTAAGATATCCAATGAAAGCCCTGTGGGAAAGGCATTAATCGGCTGCAAAATCGGTGACACCGTAAATGTTGAGACACAGGCAGGCGTGTTTACCTATAAGGTTTTAGAGATTCAAAGAAGCAACTAGTGTGCTGGATTGATGTGAGGGAAGGAACGTCATAGCAGGGATAAGGATGGGCAAACCGCAGACTGCGGCGGCAGCCGGAAATAGGGAGTGGAAAACGTGGCAGAAGCACAGAATACAAAGGTACAGGAACAAGATATCAATCAGCTTTTAAAGGTCAGAAGGGAGAAGCTTGCCAATTTGCAGGAGGCGGGCAAAGATCCTTTTCAAATTACAAAATATGAAGTGACACATCACAGCACAGATATCAAGGATCATTTTGAGGAAATGGAAGGAAAAACCGTCCGCATCGCAGGACGTCTTATGTCTAAACGTGTTATGGGCAAGGCGTCCTTCTGTAATGTGCAGGATTTACCGGGCAATATCCAGTGTTACGTGGCAAGGGATGACATCGGCGAAGAGTCCTATGCTGATTTTAAAAAGTTTGATGTGGGTGATATTGCAGGAATCGAGGGCGTGGTATTCAAAACCAAAACCGGCGAGATTTCCGTACATGCCAAAACGGTAACATTACTTTCAAAGAGCTTGCAGATTTTGCCTGAAAAGTTCCATGGACTGACGAATACGGATATTCGTTATCGTCAGCGTTACACGGATTTGATTATGAATGCGGACGTGAAGGACACCTTTGTCAAGCGTTCCAAGATAATCAGCGCTATTCGCCGCTATCTGGACGGTCAGGGCTTTATGGAGGTGGAGACCCCCATGCTTGTGTCAAATGCAGGCGGTGCTGCCGCGCGTCCTTTTGAGACTCACTACAATGCATTGGACGAGGATGTAAAGCTTCGTATTTCTCTGGAGCTTTATCTGAAGAGGCTGATTGTAGGCGGTTTGGAGAGAGTATACGAAATCGGAAGAGTATTCCGCAACGAGGGTCTTGACACCAGACATAACCCCGAGTTTACCTTGATGGAGCTGTATCAGGCATACACTGATTACAATGGTATGATGGACTTAACGGAAAATATGTTCCGGTATGTAGCTCAGGAGGTGTGCGGTACCACTCTGATTCCTTANGCGGAGGAAATGNTTGATTTGGGCAAANCCTTCGAGCGCCTTACCATGATAGATGCCGTGAAAAAATATGCAGGCATNGATNTTGACGAAGTGGCGGATACCACAGCGGCAAAGAAGNTTGCGGACGAGAAGGGNGTGCATTATGAAACGCGTCATGAAAAGGGAGATATCCTAAATCTCTTCTTTGAGGAGNTTGTCGAGGAACATTTAATACAGCCCGTATTTATTATGGATCATCCGGTGGAGATTTCCCCGCTCACCAAGAGAAAGCCGGACAAGTCCGAGTATGTGGAGCGTTTCGAGCTGTTTATTTACGGGCGTGAGATGTGCAACGCTTACTCTGAGCTGAATGACCCTATCGACCAGAGGGAGCGCTTCAAGGCACAGGAGGCGGCGCTTGCAGCAGGAGACGAGGAGGCAAACACCACCGACGAGGACTTCATGAATGCTTTGGAAATCGGAATGCCCCCCACCGGCGGCATCGGGTACGGTATAGACAGACTGGTAATGCTGCTTACCAATTCGCCGGCGATACGGGATGTGCTGCTGTTCCCGACGATGAAAAGCCTTAACTGATTTTAGAGCCGAAAAAGCCCGGAAATAAAGGAAAGTTTATTGCTGTCCTGCTGCCGAAATGGCGGTTTTATCTCATATTTATCTCAATTCAATATAGTTTCATAAAATAAAAGCCCTTGCTACTGGAAAAAGCAGTAAGGGCTTTATTGTGTTTATTTTTCCCAATGATATAATATTTCACCTACTGCTTTTTTCACTATTTCACCAGCTTTTAGTTTGCAATACTCAATATTATCATCCCCGGAAACAACCCGGAAAATATGTCCGGTTTGGTTGGTAATGTCTTGCAGTGCTTCTTTCGCCTTGTCTGCCGCTATCTGTATATCTTTGTAATAATTGCAATAATTTTCATAAGCCTTGCTTGAACCATCAACAATATTGCGGTTGGTAACTTCCACATAGTAAGTTCCACGGGATATTTCTCTAAGCAGTTCAACTATATATTTATCTATGAAAGTATTAAGCAGGCGTTTCAGGACGGCATCTTGTGTGATTTTTTTAATAGTTTCTATGGATTCACTGTTTAGCCCGATTTCTTCGGATGCTGTCATGTTTTCATAGTGTCTACTGTCATTTTCTCCTAAAAGATAATCATAGGGAACATTAAAATATTTGTGGTATGCTTGCAATTCTGATAATGATGCAGTTCTCCCATGCTCCAATTCTGATATTTTAGGGGCGGCGATTCCTAAGTCTTTGGATAAGTCTTTCGCCTTGTACTCTTCCATATCGTTTGGATTGAGTTCCATTCTTAATTTCTTGAATCTGTTTTCCATAATTAACCCCCAAGATTACTAAAAAGGTAATTCGATAATATAATTACTATACAGGTAACTTATTCGGTAATAATTCACACAAATGGAAGTAACCGTGTTAAGATACCTATATGGTAAACAATAATTGTTAATTACTGAAATGGTAACACGAAAAAAGCAGACTGTCAATAGGAGTGAATAGAATGGCAAATTTAGAAATCAGAGAAGAAATCAAGAAAAGCAGATTGTTTCACTATGAGATTGCGGATGCGCTTGGGGTATCGGAATCAGCTTTTAGTAAATGGCTTCGTTTTGAAATGGATGCAGAGAGGAAAAAAAGGTTATGCGAGCAATCGAAAGTATAAAGGGGGTGCAAGTGAATTTTGAGAAATAAAACAATATTTTTGCAATGTTTTTGCAATATTTTTTGAAAGATTTTTGATAGTTTTAAGTAACTTTTTTGACACTTTTTAGATACTTTTTCGGTATGTTAAATTTGTCAAAATGCGTTTATCGTATATGTAGACGGAGCGCAACGTTAAAACATAAAGAACAGGTTAANGTTANATGAACAAATCAAAAAATAGAAATTTTAAANGTGAACTGCTNACATATNAGCAGACAGNAGAAAAAAGTAATATAGGCATTAATACAGTTATGAAATTGGCAAGAGAATCAGGCGCACTTATAAAGATAGGGCATATTGCAAGGGTTGACTGGAATGTATTTTATAATTATATTGTATCGGTTTACCAAGCAGATTGATGTAGTTGCATAAAAATACCCTCCAAAGCGGTGCAACGCTTAAGAGGGCAAAACATAGCCGGAGTCATGTATATCACAATGGAATTATACCATGATTCCGACAGAGAGGACAAGAGTATGGTTTATGAAGTTTTGAAAGTCGGTGAGAGAAATACGTTATCACTGGATTATTTGAGGGCAACTTTAGGGCTGACAAGTAATAGAGCAGTTCAGAAACAGATAGAGCATGAACGCAGACAGGGTAAAGTGATTTTAAGCAGCACACAGCCGCCAGGCGGTTATTTCTTGCCTGAAACAAAGCAGGAAATCAGACGGTTTATAAGGATGTTGGAGAACAGAGGAAGTAAAACATTAGATGCCTTAAACGGTGCAAGAGCATTATTAGACAGTTTTGATGAGGTGGATGATGTTTAATGAAAGTATAAAGTTGACGGAACGGGGGCGAAACAGTGACCTATGATGAAATATTAAGTTATTTTCAAGTAAAAAGGCGTTATCAGGATAAAGCGCAGTGCAAATGTCCGGCGCATGATGATAAGCAAGCCTCCCTGACCGTTACGAGTGGGCGTGATTCCACCCTTATACATTGCCACGCAGGATGCAGTATTGAAAATGTTTTATCGGCAGCAGGCTTGAAAAAATATGATCTGTTCTATCAGGAAAAGCGGACTGGCAGCAGTTGGCAAGCCTATATTGCCAGCCGGGAGAAAAAGAAGATTGAAGCGGTTTATAACTACGTTTCTATTAACGGTGGCTATGCTTTTACCAAAGTGCGGATGCAAGGGAAAAAGATGCTGTATGGAATACTGGAAAATGAGCGTTTCACCTATGGACTACGAGGGCAGACGAGGAAAGAATTAAAAGCCGTCTATGGGAGCGTACAAGCCATAAACAAGGCAGTTTCAGAGGGTAAGCCTATATTTATCCCGGAGGGAGAAAAGGACGTTGATACACTGATAAAACAAGGCTATACAGCTTTTTCCTACAGCGGTGTGAATGATTGGGCGGCAGATATGGCACAGTTATGCAAAGGGGCGGTTGTCTATGTACTGGCTGACAATGACGAACCGGGGCGGCGTGTCGCAAATATTATTCAAAGTGATCTGCAAGGCATAGCGAAAAGCGCAAAGGTAATTGTTCCAGTGCCGGACATTCCCAAAGCTGATATATCAGACTATTTTGCAGCAGGACACAGCAAGGAAGAATTTGAGAGCCTTTTGCGGCAGGAAACCGTTACAGAAACAAGAACAGAGGGAAACACGCTTGACTTGTCACAGTTTCATCTTGTGAATAATAAAGGCGTTCCGACAGGCGTATTTGATGAAGCTGTCTTTAAATACATAAAGTAACAGCAGGATTTATTTGTGTGCGGTGGTACGGTCTATATATATGACGGCGGTTATTTTAAAGCGGATTCGAGCGGCGCAAGGCTGAAAATAATGTTTAGCAAGCTTATATATCCGCAGTTTATCAAAAGTACCATACTGAAAAGAATATATGACAGATTCCTTTGTGATATTTCCCTGAAAGTGCCTTTTGAAGAATTGAATTGCTATCCGGCGCACTGGATATGTTTTGAAAATGGTATGTATGATTGCAAGGAAAAACGCTTGCTGCCACACAGCCCAAAATATAAAGCCATAAACCAGATACCGCATGAGTACAAGCCGGATGCAGTTCATGAGGGGAAAAAGATAGAGGAATTTTTAAATTTTATCTGCCCGGAGCCTGATAGCCGGGAAATGCTTTTACAGTTTTCAGGATATGCGCACACAAAGGATGTGGGGCAGCAGAAATTTCTTGTGCTTCTTGGAGAGGGCGGCAGCGGGAAAAGCACATTTATAAGGCTTATGGAATCATCCGTTGGGAGCCGGAATCTGTCAAATATCAGTCTGACTGATTTGCAACAGCGGTTTGCAAGTTTCGGGCTTATGGGTAAGCTGCTGAACAGTTGCGCCGATTTGGAAATATCCGCACTGGAAGATATTGCAATCATTAAAAAGGTTTTGGGGGAAGATGCGCTAAGAGCAGAGCAAAAGGGGCGTGATGCAATTTCTTTCAAGAATTATGCAAAGCTGATATTTTCCACAAACGAACTGCCAGTTGTAAAAGCTGAAAAGACAAACGGCTTTTATCGGCGGCTTTTGGTACTTCCCATAAACAGAGTGCCGGAGAAAAAGAACCCTAATTTGCTGAATGAACTGCTGTAGGAAATTGACTATTTTGTGTGGCTTTCAGTGCAGGCACTTGAAAGGATGTATGAAAAAGAAATCATTGTGGCATCTACTGAATCTGAAAAAGCCGTTGCACAGTTACGCATGGACAGTGACAGGGTGCAGGCGTAACTTGNGGAATCATGTGTTTTGGATGATGGCAGCAAGATTGAGCGGACAGACCTTTATAGGAGATACGAAAAGTATTGTGAAGATACAGACCGCCAAAGCCTGACGAAGAATAATTTTTCAAGAGTTTGAGGGTAAAGGGGTACACAGATTTTAAGACTGGTGGCTATAGATATTTTAAGGGCATTTCTGATGAAAAAACTGCCCCACACCTGCCCCAAAAACTGTTCCGGATGGTTTTGTGTCAATTCCGGAGGGGTATCAGGAGGAATTACCTTTTGATTGATAGGGCAGATTTTGGAGCATTTAGGGCAGTTTATAAATAAATATTTTAGAAGTTTTCTAAAAAGTATGCGGTATAGGGTATTTATATATAAAAAAGAAAACGGCGAAAAAAATCTGCCCTTTTGCCCTTTTTGGGGTTTTGGTAACGAGTTTCAATAAAATATCAGTGGCATTTTCGATGTGCCGGAAAGGGTGTTGTTATGACAAAGTATGTGAAAGAAATATGGGTGCAATTCGCTGATAGTGAAGCGTATTCAGAGAATGAGGAAAAATTGTTTGAACTTTTGGACAAGGCGCAGGGAGAATGTGAAGTAAGGGTATACATACAGAGCGAAAAGAAACATAAGCCTTTGGGTGGTTATAGCTTTGATGAAACACGGCTTTCTCTGCTGACGGATGCTTACGGAGAGGAAAATGTGCGGCTGACTACTAAACCAGTCCGGGCAAGATTACGTTCTGACATTATCGAATGTTGTGGAAACTGAATTGAAAGGATAGCGGATGCACTGGAAAGGATAGCTGATGCATTGGAGGGAGGAAAGCAGGAATGAAAGGAATTATTGATTTAGCAGATGTGCAGGACAGCCCTGCTGCCGTCACAGCATTTTATGACCGATTCCGGGGAAAGATTGCGGATATTGAAACCGTGGAGCAGAGGAACAATATTCTTTCAGATATGCAGCAGTATTTTGAAAGAGCAGTAAGGCAGGAGCCGCAGAGTCGGGATATGCTGTCAGAGATTTACCAGTTGTTAAAGCGGAAATGTTGGGAGGTTGGCTTGTGTGGTAACGGATGAAGAATTAAAAGCCGTCTACGGAATGTTTACGGATGCTTGGAAACTGTACAAGAAATATGCGGAT
>WFLY01000252.1 GCA_009177215.1 Bacillota bacterium | reverse complement strand
CCAGATAGGTTTCCAAAAAGCGCTCATTGTTTCGTAAATTATTCATGACGAAGAAAAGGCTTCCTATATTTCCTGTCAGCTTTCCGAGATATCCCACATACTTGATTACACTTCCCACCGGAAAAGCGCCGAGTGTGCAATAGAGGCAAATAATCAGATAGGAGCACAGAGCAGACAGCGATGAACAAACATATACAGGAGTCTGCAAAATGAGAGCTTTCCTGTTTACTTCGGAAAAAACCTTCAAATGATCCTTGTTGGATTTCTCGTACAGCCGGGTAATGAGAATTTGCTGACGATAAATGCGGTTGTCCATACCGGCTGGGTCATAGCCCCTTGCATACTGATTTTCACGCAGCATCAGCTCTCCGCATTTATCCCAGTACACCGAGCCTTTTTTGCCACCGAGAAATTGGAAAACAATTGTCAATACCATAAAACCTATTATGGCAATGAGTAAAACGATGCTGAGCCAGTGAAAAGAAACTGTCATGATTAAGCGGAGCATTTCCAGAAACAGCACTGCCGAGAAAACAATTTCAACAATGCAGGACATGATTGTGTCTACATTTGCTCTCATATTTTCTACACCATAATTATTAATATTGGCATTCTCCCGGATTTTTCTCCTGAGCCTGAGAATGTCGGGATTTTCTATTTTATCATAATCCAGAGACAGCGTTTTGCGGTTAAAGGCTGCCGCCTCATTGTTTTTCAGAACCTCATATGCGGTATGTGCACTTCTGCTCAGGATGGCTCTGGCAGCCTGCACAAAAAGATTTCCGAACAGGGTGATTGCCACCAGAAGATATAATTCCTGTTTTTCCCGTCTTTCATAGAGTGCAGTTACGATTTCGGAGGACATCCACAGGTTGAAATAGGGAGTGACGCCTTCAAAAATATTGTTCAGAAAACAGAGGGGAAAATATTTGGGATTGTAAGCATGGTACACTTTTATGGCTCTTTTTGTTACACTGTATTTACGCATGGATTTCTTCCTCCTTATAGTATTTGCTCTGAACATTGAACATATAGGCATATTGACCGTTTCTCTCCATCAGTTCCTCGTGGGTTCCGCTCTCTGTTATGATGCCGTTCTCTAACAGAATAATGCGGTCGCAGAAGCGCGTCGAGGCAAAACGGTGGGAAATATAGATTGAGGTTTTACCCGCTGTAAGCGATTTATATTGTAAATACAAATTATTTTCCGCAATGGGATCCAGAGCGGCGGTGGGTTCGTCGAGGACAAGGATAGCGCCGTCCTTATAAACGGCACGCGCCAGAACCAGCTTTTGCAGCTCTCCGCCGGAGAGGTCGATACCATCGTCGTAAATGCCCTTCATCAGGTGGGTATCCATACCGTGCGGCAGGTTCCGGATTTTATCGTAGATACCCGCTGCTTTCATGGCGGCAATGGCGTCTTCCCTTGCCGTAGTCCGCTCCAGATCTGAGCTTGCCACAAATTCAAAACAGGTAAAGGCAAGAGCTTTGACCTCCTGAAAGACTGCCGAAATCAGTGAGTAATATTCTTCGATGTTGTATTCCTCAATCCTTTTTCCGCCCACCAGAATTTCTCCTTTTGTGGGTGAGTACATGCCGCAGATCAGCTTGATAAGCGTTGTCTTTCCGGCGCCGTTCATACCTACCAGCGCAAGCTTTTCACCGCCCCCTACCGTGAGGTTGATTCCCCTCAGAGTGTAACCCTCGGCTCCGTCATAGCGATACCAGACATCTTTAAGCTCAATTGTGACAGGGGAGACCGGAAGAATACAGCCCTCTCCATGATTGAATTTATTGGGATAATCATAAAATTCACGGTAATAGGCAATCTTGTCGGCACGGGTATTGAGCTTTGCCACATCCGTGATAATTCCCTGTAAAAACCCGGCAACGCTGCCCACCAGACCAAAGTAAAAGACAAATTCACCTACGGTAATCTCGCCCTTCAGCAAAATTCCGATTAAAACAACATAGGCAACACCGTTTTGGATAAATGTCATCAGACCGGACAGAACGGAGGCATACAGTCCGCGTAGGCTGCAGCGCTTATTCCACATCAATATGTATGCCTGATAATCCCGCGTCATTTTATCCAGCCAGCCTTCCAGCCCGTAAAGCTTGATATCCTTTGCTTTGGAAAAATCTTCGGAAAGCCCTTGCAAATAGTCCTTTTTTCGAGTTTCCATTTCCCATTTTTGCTTGTTTTTCTCATAATAGACCGGCTGCATGCGTGTGAAAAAATAGGAAGCGGCGGATACTATCGTTGTAACAACAAGTATGACAGGATTCAGGATTATCAGAAAAGAGGCATAGGCGGNAATGCCTNTTATGTCAATGAGTGTTTTTGACAAATNCTTCCATACATANTCCATGGCACAGTCTCCATGACAGGCATNCCCNCATNCATAGCCATTGANTTTTTTGAACTCCTGATTTTCGGTATTCTCANANTCTGTCTGATAGTCTNTAAATGCACTCATTTCTGTCTGGTAGACCGAAGTGGGATAGTATCTTCTTGCCTCACATCTCGAATGAATATACGAATTCAACAGATTTAAAAGGATTAGCGCGAATGTGAAGACGAGAGTCAGCAGCGCAAGCCTTTGAAAAGATGCCCCCGCGCTCATATTGTCAATCAATACCTTGGGAAAATATGAGTTTACAAGAGGTATGACAACGGCAAAGGGAACAGCTGCAAAGATAAAGAATACAAATCTTTTGTCAAGCCGCCACAAATTTTTTAATGCCCAGACAATGCAGCCGACTTTTGAATATTTTTGCTTTTTTTGGTGAGTATTTTTATTCATGTGAATCCTCCATATTAATTTTCATACCGGAGCGTTTACGCGAAGGGGCGTCTTCCGCAAAGGCTCTGTTGCCTGTCGACACCATTAATATAGCATAGGGAAATAATAAAAGTGCAATCTGATACCAAATGTCGAAAATTTGATGTCAATTGCACTTAGTGAGTGTATTGTTCATATTGCCTGCTTTTTACAAATGATTTATCTCAATATGAATACGGCACACTTGTCGCCCTATTGGGGAAGCAGAATTTCGGTGGAAAAGGCTTCATCCTCGGAGGCTCTTGTAATATAACCGCCATACTTCTTTACAATCGCATCGGTGCGGGAAATCCCCAAACCGTGCCCTTCGCCCTTGGTGGTACGAAAGCTGTGTTTCTTCTTACCGCCTGCAGTGTTGATAAGTGAAAGATATAAATAGTTCCCTTTCATCTCCATATAAATACGAATGAGTCTGGAATCAGGGGGGAGTTCCATGCACGCCTCAATGGCATTATCCAGCAGATTGCCAATAATAATACATAAATCCACCTCCGATACGGTAAGCGACACCGGAATTTTTGCCTCGGCTTTCACCTTGATTTCCCTTTGGGAAGCGAGAGAGAGCTTACTGTTCAGAATGGCGTCCGCCATCCGATTTCCGGTTTTGATTACCGTTTCCACATTGGTCAAATCATCGTCCAGCATATCCAGATATTTTATGACTTCATTGAAATCACCGTTTGCGGCGTGTACCTTCATGGTCTGAATGTGATGTCGGTAGTCGTGCCGCCATCCGCGCATTTTAGTGTACATACCCTCGACCTCAGCATAGTATTTCTTTAAGATTTCGTTTTCAAAGGCTGCGACTCTTTTTTCAATCAGCTTATTAAGTAGCATGGCAGTCTCCTTATAAATACTTGATCAATGCGGCGTGCACGTCATCGTATAGCCCCCGGCTTACTGGAACGACGTCGCCGCTTGTCATGGTGATTTCGGTTCGTGTGATTTTCTTAATATACTTTAAACCCACAATAAAGGAACGATGTACCTTGAAAAAGGTTTCGTCCAGCTGCTGGGAAAATTTACCCAGCGCCATCCGCATACGGTAATTTCCATGTGCGGTGTGAATAATCACATATACATTTTCCGACTCTATATATAAAATATCGGCTAAGGATACCTTGATATCGCCGTCGGAGGTATTCAGTAAAACGGAGCGCTGACGATAGGTAAGATTAACCACAGCCTTATCCAGCACCGCACGAAGTTTTCTCTCGTCTGTGGGTTTCAGCAGATAATGGAGCGCCGACACATCGAAGACGTCACTGAAATACTCATAATATCCGGTGATAAAAATAATCTGTACCGTCGCATTTTCACGTCTGACGGCATGGGCAAGCTCAATGCCGTTCATACCGGGCATTTCGATATCCAACAGAAGTATGTCAAAGTCTTTTTCTTCGGAATAATCAAAAAGAAAGGATTTGGCATCCGTATACTGCCTGACCTCGGTTACATGGTAGTTCTTTTTTGCCCAAGAGGAGATCAGGTTCCAAAGATATCTTCTCTGAGCCGCATCGTCATCGCAAATGGCAATTTTCAGTTTCACGTAGCCCCTCCTTTCAAAATATATTTATGTTATTGCGCGCCAAACTAGTGGTGGCAAAGAAACGTCAGCTGGCAAGAGGGCATTGGATATGTACTGTATTATCGATGCATATCTTGCGGAGGATTTGGTGCGGGAGTATCATGANAGGCAGTAAATTGCAAATGCTCTTTCATAAGCTCCCCATACAGCTCACGTGCCGTCCAAAAAACATTGTGGGGCGTGAGGATTGCTTTCAGGGGAATAGGGGCGATTCCACGGGTGTGCCAGAATGCTAAAAAACTGTCAAGCTCCTTGGAGNGAAAGCCGGANANNNCCATNATTTNCATGGGGAATTCGGCATCAGAATAGCTTTTGTNTGCGGGTGAAANGNCTTGTATGCCGGNGAGTGCGCCGAGAGATTCATTGTATNNTTTCNTTTCANNGGTAATAACCTGCAAGCCCAGTTCTTTNCAGAGGTTACTGATTTNTGNGCTCTTTTCTTTATTAACATGGNACAGCAGGACTTTCTTAGGATTAATCATATTGGGTTCAGAGCCTTTCTGAATTCATCAATTTATTTCACATATTGGCATTAAAATGTTCTATTATTGCTATAGAAATTGCTTAAGTAATTGTTTTAGTAATTGTTCTATGATTACTTAAGTAATTGTTCTTTGATTACTTTAGTAATTGTTCTTTGATTACTTAAGTAATTGTTCTTTGATTACTTTAGTATCAGCTAAAGTATACCCTTATCGAAAGTATTGTACAAGTGCTATAGTAGGATTTTTTGTTGACTATCAATGGTTTTCCCTACCCACGGTTGAAAAATGCTTAAAATTAAAATAATTTTAGAACAAAAGTTGAAAATATAAGTTTATCTCAACTGAATGCCATGATATAATCCTATTAATTCAACCGGGAGAAGAAAAGCATTGTAGTAATATCGTTGAAAAGTTGAATAATTGGAGATTTGCGTTGCCCATCGCATAAACGCTTCGGAATGGAGATTAAAATGACAGAAACAATGTTTGGAATACAACTTGCAAAGCTTCGCAAGGAGAAAAGTGTTACACAGGAACAGATTGCCGATTATTTGGGAGTTAGTCCGCAGGCAATTTCTAAATGGGAAAACGGTAGTTACCCAAACGGAGATTTGCTGCCGAGAATTGCCGATTATTTCGGAGTGTCCATTGATTATCTCTATGGACGGGAGAAGAAAGAGGTGTCGTTGGAGCAGCAGCTATTGGAGTCTATTCAAAGTATGGCGGAAAATGGAGATTGGGATTACGAGGCGAGGCATGAGCAGATATTCCGTTATATTTGGGCGATGCAGTCGGCATGTTGGGTAGGTAATACATGTTATTTTGAGAGAAGCCATGGAGACAAGAATTCTATAACAGTGTCTTCTGTTACGAGCAGGTCAGGCTTTTCCTATATGAGACTGAATAAGGATTTGGAATTTTACACAATCATGAAGGAGCCGGAGGAGGGATTTTCCTCATACTTTAAAGTGACTGACAGGCTTGCAGAGTTGTTTGCTTTTTTGGGAAAGAAAGAGAACATTAAAGTACTGTTTTTTATGCTTTCTTTGGGAAATGATGAATGTGTGGACGCGGCTACAATTGCAAAACGCCTTAAGCTGCCTGAGGAATGTGTAAAGGAAGCTTTGGAGTATTTGTGCAGCTTTAATGAGAGCGGCGGCAATGGCATATTAGGACAGGCAAAGCTGGTCGATGAGCATGGCAGACAGGAGAAGGTATACATCAGACAGGAAGCTCCGTCGGCAGTCTTGCTTTTGTTGTTTGCTGCGGCAGAGTCTATTCTTAACCCGGCGCATAGCTATTCCCTGCAGGTTTGTTCCAGAAGAAAGGGCTGGCTGGATAGGGAGAGTCCATGAAAGAATCGTATGTTGCGTCTGTGTACGGCATAATACAAAGTAGTTTAACGCACATGATCTCGGGTTTCTGAGGAATAAAAACGGTGCAGAAATGAGGAATAACATGAGGAAGAGAGAAAAAAAGAAAGAGGAAAAGAAGGAACAGAACCCTTTACACAAGGAGTATGGTCTTTTTAGTAATATCCGTTATATTATACGCGCTATGCTTGAAAGTGACAGACAGTTTACATATTTGATACCCATAGGGATAGTCTGTGCGCCGTTTATGATGTATTTGTGGACTTTTTTGTCCAAGTTTATCATAGATGCGGTTATGGGGGAATGTGATTGGAGAAGGCTGTTATATTTGATGATTGGTTTTGCTGCGGTGCAGATTGTTGTTACCGTGCTGAACACCTATTACAGCAATGAGATATGGCCCCATTATATTAATGTTCGGTGTAGAGCGCTGAAAGCGCGTGCCAATGCGAAGGCGATGAAAATTGATTTTGAGCATTTGGAGAATCCTGATGTTATGGATTGTTACCAAAAGGCACGAAATGCTTGTAATAATAATAATGACGGTGTGGAGGGCATGATGCGCCAAATTGTAAATTTGTTGAATTCTCTTGCCGTTGTGATTGTGGGAATCTGTATTTTGGGTACTATGAATATTGGGGTTGTGTTTTTTATGCTGTTATTGTCGGGAGTGAACTTTATTATCAATAACCGTACTAATGTAAAAGCAAAGAAAACAGTGTGGGATGCTTTGGCGCCATGGTGGAGAAAACGCTACTATATTCAGAATACCACAACTAATTTTGCGGAAGCAAAGGATATCCGGATGTTTGGGCTTCAAAAATGGCTCCTCTCCAAGTATCGGGATTTGAATGCAGTGCGTTATGAGGCGCAAAAGAGGAACGAAAGGCTTTGGTTTGCGGCTTCTATCGCTTCTAATGTTTTATGGCTGTTTGCTCAGCTTGCGGTATATGTCTGGCTGATATATGCCGTGGTAAAGGGGAGTGTGACCATAGGGAATTTCAGCCTGTATATTGCTTCGGCGGCGGCTTTTTTTGATTACATATCCGGATTTTTAAACAATATCAGTAGTCTTTTGGCAAAAAGCAGGGAGGTGGATGATTACCGCAGCTTCCTTGACTTTGACGGCGGAGACAAGGAAGTGGAGGGAAGGAAGCTTCCCAAGCTGTCTTCCTATGAATTTATCTTTGAAAATGTCTCCTTTTGCTATCCCAAGGCAGAGAGGTATGCCCTGAAAAACCTGAATTTGACGGTAAGGGCGGGGGAACGTCTTGCGGTTGTGGGAAAAAACGGTGCGGGCAAGTCAACCTTTATCAAGCTGCTCTTACGTCTGTATGAACCTACGGAGGGGCGTATCCTTTTAAACGGAGTGGATATCAGGGAATACGACAAACACAGCTATTATGAAGCTTTTGCACCGGTGTTCCAGCAGGTGGAGCTGTTTGCATTTCCCATGGCGGAAAACGTTTCAATGAAGGAGCCGGAGAGAACCGACAAAAAGAGGGCGGAGGCTTGTCTTGAAAAGGCGGGTCTCTCCGAAAAGCTAAAGGAGCTCCCCGCGGGGGTGGATACGGAGCTTCTAAAAATACTGAACGACGACGGAGTGGATTTGTCGGGCGGCGAAAAACAGAAGCTTGCTTTGGCAAGGGCATTGTACAAGGAAGCCCCCGTGGTGGTTCTTGATGAGCCTACGGCGGCGTTGGACGCTCTTGCGGAGGCGAGATTGTATGAGAGTTTTGATAAGCTTATTGGCGGGAAGACAGCGGTTTATATCAGCCATCGGCTAAGCTCCACTCAGTTTTGCTCCCATGTGGCAATGTTTGAGGAAGGGGAGATGACGGAGTACGGAACTCATGAGGAATTGCTTAAGAAGGGCGGCTCCTATGCGGAAATGTTCCGTATTCAGGCGCAGTATTATGTGGAAAATCAGGAAGAGGAGGCGGCATATGGAGAAGCATAAGAAGGATAGCAAGAAAAAAGAGAAACAAAATATACGACATGTGATCGCGGCAACCCTTGGGTTTATGATACGGGCGGCATGGAAGGAAAAGCCGGCGTTATTTGGAGTCTATGCGCTATTGTTTATTTCACAATGTATGCGGAAAGTGCAGATGGTGATTTTTCCTAAATTTCTTTTAGATGAACTTTTATTGATTGTGGAAGGAGCGCCGGTAAAGGAGCATATACAGGGAGTTATTTTTTATGCGGCATTGATTTGCGGAACGAATCTTTTGGCGAATGTGATGGATAATGTGGCATATCAGACACGTAATGTAATAGGAGAGTGGTTTAACGAATATTTTGAGGTGCAGCTTGCCGATCATGCCATGAAAATTGATTTTGAGCATACCGAGGATCCTGAGGCGCTGAATCAGCTAAACCTTGCCAAGGAAGGAATCAGCTGGTATAGCGGGGGTGTGACAGGCGTGCTGAATGGTTTTTATGATATTATTATTAATGCTACGGTAATTTTAGGTATGGGAGCGGTAATTGCCCTGACCTGTCCGTTGCTTTTGCCTATTCAGATAGCAGGACTTCTTGCCATAACATTCTTTAATGCAAAAAACAGTAAGTGTGAAGTGGAATGGTATGGGAAGCTGGCAAAGTCAAACCGGGAGTTTGGGTATTATCTCTTCCAGCTGGCAGATTTCTCCTACGGAAAGGACATTCGCCTATATGACAGTGCGGAGATGATGTGCAAAAAGGCGGATATCATCGCCGGAAAGCAGGCGGATGGCTGGCTTAACATGGCAAGAAAGCAATGTAAATATAATTGGGGAATGGATATCGCCAATGCGCTGCGAGACGGTTTCAGTTATTTCTATATCGGTTATCTTGCGCTGACAAAAGCAATCGGTATCGGTGATTTTGCCATGTGTGTCGCTTCCGCTTCCTCATTGTATCATGGAATGAGAGGAATTGTGGTCGGTTGTCAGGATGTTGTAAAGCGCTGTAGCTATGCGTATCAATATTTAAAATTCCTCGATTATCCGGCGACAATGCCCAAGGGGAACAAGGTTGTTTCGGATAGAAAGCATACTATAGAATTCTCTCATGTGAGCTTCCGCTATCCCCGCTCGGAGCAGTTTGTCTTGGAAGATGTCAATCTGACAATCAGCTCCGGCGAGCATTTAGCGTTGGTGGGGCTAAACGGTGCAGGGAAGACTACCTTTATAAAGCTCTTATGTCGATTGTATGATGTGACGGAGGGGCAGATTCTGATAGACGGGGTGGATATCAGAGAGTATTCCGAGGAGGAGTACAGAAAGCTTTTTGCAGTGGTATTTCAGGACTTTAAGTTGTTTGCTTTTACTTTACGTGAAAATATTTCCCTTTGGGATATCGCCAAGGAGGATGCTATTCAGCATGTGCTGGAGCTTTCCGGCTTTTATGAGGATGTGGGGAAGCTTCCGGAGGGCTTGGATACCGTAATTTATAAGAGCTTTGACGAGCATGGAACAGAGCTTTCCGGCGGGCAGCAGCAAAAGACGGCAATCAGCCGCGCCCTGTACCGGGATGCGCCGATTGTGATTTTAGATGAGCCTACGGCGGCTTTAGACCCTATTGCCGAGTATGATATTTACCGCCATTTTGACTGTCTGGTGGGTAATAAGACGGCTATCTATATTTCACACCGCCTGTCAAGCTGCAGGTTCTGTCACAGGATTGCGGTGTTTGCGGACAAAACCATCAAGGAATACGGAACCCATGAGGAGCTTGTGGGCAAACAGGACGGTATTTATGCGAAAATGTTTGAGGCACAGGCGAGGTACTTTACACCGGCGTAAAATACCTGACATTTGATAAAAAGTATTGGCTGCTGTCCGGCATTTAATCAGTTCAATATCACATTGACGAGCATACACACCAAAATGCCGCAGGCAGTGGGAAGGAAAAAGGAGAGAAGGGTCCATTTTAAACTGCCTGTTTCTTTTTTGATGGTGAGCAGGGTGGTTGCACAGGGCCAGTGCATCAGGGAAAACAGACAGGTGCACAGAGCAGTGCGTATGCTCCAGCCGTTTTCTATGAGAAGCTCCTTAAAAAAGCTAAGATTCTCAATCTCCGAAAGGGAACCTGTGGCGGAATATGCCATAAGGATGATTGGCAGTACAATTTCATTGGCGGGCATACCCAAAAGGAAGGCAAGCAGAATAACGCCGTCCAGCCCCAGCAGGCGCGCGAAGGGATCCAGAATCCCTGCAGTGAAACTTAGCAGGGAGCCTGAGCCCACAGGGATATTTGCCATAGCCCAAATTACAATACCGGCGGGAATCGCTACAGTTACAGCTCTTCCCAGCACAAAAACAGTGCGGTCTAAAACGGAGCGGATAAGTACATTCCCGATTTTAGGGCGTCTGTAAGGGGGCAGCTCCAATGAAAAGAAGGAGGGCAGCCCTTTTAGGACTGTGGCTGACAGCATTTTTGACATGGCAAAGGTCATAAGGATGCCGAACACGATAAAACCCATGAGGAAAAGAGCGGCGCAAATTGAGTCGGTTAAATCGGTGTGAGAACCGATGAAAAACAGAGTAATCAGTGTAATCAGGGTGGGAAAGCGTCCGTTGCAGGGCACAAAGCTGTTGGTGAGGATGGCAATCAGCCGTTCTCTGGGAGAGGCAATAATGCGGCAGCCTGTGACTCCCACCGCGTTACAGCCAAAGCCCATGGTCATAGTAAGAGCCTGTTTGCCGCAAGCACAGCATTTTTTTAAGGGGCAATCTAAATTGTAGGCGATGCGGGGGAGGTAGCCAACATCCTCAAGCAGCGTAAAAAGCGGAAAGAAAATTGCCATGGGCGGCAGCATAACGGACACAATCCATGTGAGCACTCGGTATATCCCGGCAAGCATAAGGTCGGTAAGCCAAGAAGGAGCATGCAGGGCTAAAAACAGGCTGTAAAGCTTTTCCTCTCCCCATTGAAAGAATGAGGATAAAAGGGTGGAAGGATAATTGGCGCCCACGATTGTCAGCCAGAAAATCAAAGCAAGTAAAAGGAGCATGACGGGATAGGCTGTGTATTTTCCGGTGAGGATACTGTCCAGAGCGCGATCCCTTTTTTGATAATTAATATCATCGTAGGAAATAACTTCCAGACTAAGCTCGGCAGCAAGCTCAGAAAATAATATTGTGTCGTCTTCCGAAAAGTTTACGGCTTTACTGAAAGGGTGTGAATCGGTGGGTTCCGAAGTCATGGAAGAGGCTTGGCGTAAATATTTTTTCAGGCTTTTTAAGCCGTTTTTTTTGCGGGCGGCAGTACCGATGACGGGAATACCCAGATGCTTTTCAAGACGCTGTAAATCGATATGTATTCCTTTTTTAGCGGCTTCGTCCATAAGGTTGACACAGAGGAACACATGTGAGCAAATGGATTTTACCTGCAGTGCCAGAAGAAGATTTCGTTCCAGACAGGTGGCATCACAGACCACGATGACAAGGTCGGGCTGTTCCCTAAAAAGAAAGTCTTTGGTTACTTCTTCTTCGGCAGAGTGAGGAATCACAGAATAGGTTCCGGGTAAATCTATCAGCTCGTACTGAACAGTCTCGGTGGAGAAGCTGCCGCGGGCAAGGGATACGGTTTTTCCAGACCAATTGCCGGTGTGTTGGTGCATGCCTGTCAATTTATTGAAAAGGGTGCTTTTTCCTACGTTAGGATTGCCCACGAGGGCTATGGTTTTCTTTAATTTATGCAAACGCTTCAACCTCCCGAACAAGAATATTTTGACTGTCTGTTATCCGCAGGGCAATAATACAGCCGCGGATAAGATATGCTTTCGGATCGCCGAGGGGGCTTTCACCTATACAGGTAATGGAAATTCCGGGCATAAAGCCTAGGGAGCACAATCTTTTTTTTATATATTCGGCTCCGGACAGCTCCGCAATGACGGCACTCTGTTGAGCTGGAAGTTTACTTAAGGGAAAAAGCCGGATAGAATAATTCTGATTCATGGATATACCTCTTTGGCTTCTTTGGCGGATATTGATACAAGATTTGGAAGTGCTTGGCGCCGCCTGTATTTGTCGTTGTGATATTGTATGGAATATTTATTATAAGTGTGCTTGACTGATTAAATAAACAGATCAAAAAAAGGCTTGACTTTTTTGGCAGAAAATGTTACTTTATGTTACAGTTAAGAGGGAGTAGTTGTAACGTGCAATCAACATACCCCGGTGATATGACATTTCGGGCAGGTTAGAAATGTTCAGACCGTGGTTGCACGCTTTCATTTCCGATACGGTATGCCGGCAGCCGATTATTCCCACGTGCCATGAGCCAAGCGAGGCGCCGGGTATTGAGTGAGAGAACAAGACTTTTAGCACATTAGTGCGGGAGTCTTTTTTTTATTCCCGCAAGCAATGGGCGGGGCGGACAAGCCGGCATGTCCATATGGCGGCTGCATGGAGGCTGCGCGTATGGAAAAACTGTGTTGAGAGGCGCAAAAAAGCGGCGCAGAAATGAGGGAAGATATGGAAATATTATTGCAATTATTATTGTTGGTGTTAGGCTTTGTGATGCTGATGAAAGGCGCCGACTGGTTTGTGGACGGCGCGGCAAAAATAGCGGACAGGTTTGGGATTCCTCAGCTTGTTATCGGTCTTACCATTGTGGCGATCGGAACCTCGCTTCCGGAGGCGGCAGTCAGTCTTTCGGCGGCGCTTCAGGGCAGTGCGGAGATAACCATTGGGAATGTGGTGGGAAGCAATATTCTGAATATATTGGTTATTTTGGGTTTGACAGCGGTAGTCCGTGCAATCTCGGTGCAGAAATCCACGGTGTGTTATGAAATTCCCTTTGTAATTTTTATAACAGTATTGCTGGCGGTTTTGGGGCTTTGGGATAATCAGGTCAGCCGTGCCGAGGGAGGTATCCTTTTGGTGTTGCTGATTTTGTACATGGTATATCTCTTATACATGGCGAAAAAGGGAGATATTACTCAGGAAACAACGGAAGAGGACAATAAGGATTCCATGATAAAGCTTATTGTTATGGTAGTGATAGGCATTGTGCTGATTGCTTGGGGAAGCGATGTGACGGTGGATGCCGCCACTCAAATTGCAACCTTCTTTAAAATGGATGAACGTTTTATCGGTCTTACCATCGTGGCACTGGGTACCTCCCTGCCGGAGCTTGTCACCAGCGTGACGGCAGCGGTAAAGGGGAATTCGGATATTGCAATGGGTAATATTGTGGGCAGCAATATTTTCAATATTTTGTTTGTGGTAGGCGCTACGGCGTTGATTACGCCTGTGACCTATTCTGCGGATTTCAGGATTGACAGTATTGTGGCGGTTGCCGCAGCAGCGCTCCTGCTTGTATGTGTTATCGGAAAAAGGAAGCTCACGAGAGTGGGCGGTATGATTTTGCTTGTGGGTTATATGGCATATTTCGTGTATTTGATACGGTAAATATTGCATAAAGAGGAATGGAAATGATATAATAAGCGTAGGTTGATGTAGA
>WFLY01000244.1 GCA_009177215.1 Bacillota bacterium | reverse complement strand
CTTTTTATTGAATAGGAAATTCCTCTGGAATTTCCGTATGAAATAACGAGTTTGCGAAGNAAATCTCNCAAGTGNGCNTGCCCGCTTTTTTATTAATTATTGAGTTTAAGGAAAACTAAATAAAATATCGAAAATCCTATTGACAGACATATTATAAAGTGGCATGGTGTTATCAAGATATAAAGAAATACCTAAATTAAATTTAGGAAAAAACAAAATAAAACGGTGGTAAAAAGAAATGAGAAAAGAACAACTTATAGAACTGATGAACACTATATACAGTCCGCTTGATGAAGTTAGTGCTAAAAATGGAATCATAGCAGTGGTCAATAATATGTCGGAGCAGGAAGCGTATAAGCATTGGTTAATTTAAGAAAATGAGCAAAGGAAAACGGCAAACTTCCCAAAAATCCAGAAGTGATAATTAATGATTTTGCAAGACATTTATTGACTACTGAAAAAGAATTTCTTTATATCGTTCAGTGAAAAGACAAAACCAATAAAGAGGAACAAAATATTGTCTAAATTTTTTAGAGATGACCGTTTAAGTGATTTTGTTTGTGTTATGNCAAATGAAAATTGTGTTATTTTTTCAGACGGTTCATCAAGTTNTNCTTGTGAATATATGGAGGATGNTTTGATNTAGNCTTAANCGTNTNGATGGTTCAAGAATTACACATAGAGTTCNATTCCTTATTCAGGCATTAAAGCCACTAAAAAGGGCTTGTAAAAAGGCTTTTAGAGCGGAGACGGAACCGCTAAAAATATCGTTTTATATGACGATAGTGTAGCCAAGTCACCGAAATGCAGGATAGAATAATATTGAACTATAAAGTACAATCAATAAAATTAGATATTTAAGTAATAGAGGATGACTACGGCGAAGAAAGGTTATAGTAGAAAAGGATTGTTTGGAACGGTTATTCACTATGACAGTAACGGGAAGAAGATAGATGAAAGTCGGCAAGGACTATTTGGTATGAATTATTATGATAATTAAATAGATTGTGATTACAAAGCATTTNGAATATAAAAATNCAGATGCTTTGTATTATGCANAGACCATGTTCTAACCTNCCAATGCACGTCCAAAGCCGTGAGGAAGAAAGTGATGGGATATGTCAGGAACAATAGGATCAGAGCAAGGTAATATTCGTCCTGTGCTTGTTATTCAAAATAATATTGGTAATTTACATAGTCCAACAACTATTGTAATGACGTTTTCTCAAAAAGTAAATAAGAATCTGATATAAATTGTTTTTAAGTTAACTTCATTGACAACAATTTTTATTACATAGTATAATAAAATTATTCAACGGTGACGATACATATTTTATAATTTTATGGAAAAGCAGAGTGAAAAACTATGGGTGAAAAATTACAAAACAAAAAACTTTATTTTGCGGTGGCAGCGGCAATCATTTTGATTGCTGTAGTTGTGGTTGTCATTGTGTGTATGCGGAGCAGGGGCGATGAATCGTATCGTTCCATCAAGGTAGCAGAGGTGAAGGGAAATGTCACCATAGACAGAAAGGGCATTGGAAGTCTGGAAGCATCGGTGAACATGAATCTGGTTTCCGGAGATTACCTAAGCACGGCGGAAAATGCTTATGTAGTTCTGCGGCTGGATACGGACAAATATGTAATGTTGGGTGAAACCGGCGCCATGGAAATCACGGCGGAAGGAAATGAAAGCAATAGCAAAACCTCTATCCGGCTGGATAAAGGAAGCGTTTTGAGNGNGATACAAAATCCTTTGAGCGAAAGCTCAAACTATGAAATTACCACTCCCANCGCTACCATGTCTGTGCGCGGAACTGTTTTTGAGGTGCGTAAAACCCAATACAATAATGAAGATGCTATAATGACGATGGTTTATGACGGAACCGTTGCCGTCGGATTTGGCGAAAATGAGCCTATCTTGTACGAAGCGGGTGAATATACTATATTTACGGACAGCAATCCCCCTAAATTCCTGATTGAGAGAGATACTATTCAGGATGATATTATGGATGAGCAGATGCTGCTTCGTCTGGGGCAGATAAACGAAGGGGAGCGCAAGCTGAATATGGGCCAGATTAATCTGGAAGACAGGATGCTTGCCGACAAAGAAAATGCGAATGTTACGGAGCCTGCAAAGGAGCCGGAGGAAACAATTACTTCGGAACCGACCAAAGAGCCGGAAGAGTCAGAGTCTCCGAAATCCACAAAGGAGCCGGAAAATACAAAGACACCGGCACCTACGAAAAGACCGGCGGTGACAAATCCTCCGACACAAACCAAGGCCCCTGAAGTGACAAACGCACCGGAGCCTGCAAAAGAGCCGGAAGAGTCAGGAACACCGGAGCCTACGAAAACACCGGAGCCTGTAAAGACACCAGAACCTACAAAGACACCGGAGCCTGTAAAGACACCAGAACCTACTAAGACGCCGGAACCTACGAAAACGCCGGCTGCATCGGCTGCCCCAAGTGCTTCACCTACACCGGGTGTCTCGGAAACGCCGGAACCTTCAGAGCCGCCGCAATATCCATCAATACCGACGTGTAATCAGGCATGGTGTTATCCCGGTCAAAGTTCAGACGGCTCTGACAGTTATAATGTGTATTATTATATACCCGGTATAGCTCCTGCAGAACAAAAGGATGGAGTATGGTATGCAGACTATATAGATAAAATACCTAATGAGTATAAAGTTGAATCAGTGTTAAACGGCGGCTCGCTGGCAGAACCTGCAATGCCGACAAAGGAGGATATACCCAATAGTGAGGAGCTTCAGGTTCCTGAGGAGAAAATATTATTTGCTGGCTGGTATACGGAAAAGGGAGAGAAGTGGGATTTTGATAATACAATAGACTCAAACCTTTGTCTCTTTTCTGTATGGGAAATTGATGGTGTTTATTACTATCCCGTGATATATCGGGATTCTGATACGAATTATCATTATTGTGTAGCCATGAGAGTGGGCTGTGCGGGTTTTGAAAGACCGGATATTAAGAGTGAAGGCAGATATGAAGGATATACTTATCCCTATAAGGGCTTTAGTACATTGGCGGCATGGGTGAAGACCAATCAAGACAATGCGCTGTGGGGAAACAGTACAGAGGTTGTTGACGGGGTGGAAGCCCTTAAGGCACAGTGGATAGATAAGGATATATTTTGGCGTTGTCTGATAAAGTTTGTGGCAAATGATCAGGGAGATTTGGTGGATATCTTTTTGGTGGATCCCAATATCGCTGAATGCCCCGGTCCGGGAAGGAGTATGTCGGATAATATCACCTTAAAAGGAACGGAAAAAGGGCGGCCTATTGAGGATTGGGTAAATTCGGATAATATATCTTACAAAGATATAACGCTTGAACCGGGCAAAGAATATGTGTTCAAAGTAAAATGGGGAGCCTTTAACAACGAATGAAAAAGTGGATTCAGGCAATTTTGACAGCTCTCACGGCGGCGCTGCTGGCTATATTCCCTATTATGGAAAAAGCGGAATACTGGTTTGGAGACATTATTTTCATGCAGGAAAAGCCGGTAGATAATCGTATTAAAATTATTGGGATTGATGAAAGGTCTTTGGCAGAGATAGGGGCTTTTTCGGAATGGACCAGACAGCAGGCAGCGGATTTGCTGGATGCTTTTGATCCGGAACATGCGCCGGCGGTTATAGGCTTTGATATTAATTATTTCGGGAACAGGGACTTAGCCGGCGATACGGCTCTGACCGTTGCGGCGACTAAATATGAGCATGTGGTGACGGCGTCTTACTTGAAATATACTTCAAGGCTGGAGACGCTTCAGGACGGAAGCCTACAGATGAATACCTTATATGTGGAGCAGATTGAAAAGCCCTATGAAGCTCTTTTAAATGTCACCAGACATGGTTTTACCAATGTGGCTCCGGATCGTGATAATTATGTAAGACGTGCCATGCTGTCGGCAGATTGCGGGGAAGAGACTGAGTACAGCTTTGCATGGCAGGTATACGCCTGTTATATGGATTCGATTGGGGAAGATGTCGTTTTTCCCACAATTAGCGACAGCGGTGTCTACGGCTTTGATTATACCGCGGAACCGGGAATGTACGAGGTGTATTCCTATGTAGACGTGGTTAATGGCAGGTATGACCCCAAGGTATTTCAGGACAGTATTGTGTTAGTGGGTGCTTATTCACAGGGCATGATGGATCAATATATGGTACCCATCGCAAGAGGCGCCGTTATGAATGGAGTCGAAGTACAGGCGAATCATGTAAATGCTCTGCTGGACAGGCGTACATATACAGAATTGCCGGATTGGGTGGGAGCGCTTTTGGCGGCGGTGATTGTGGGGTTTTGTACTTGGCTGGTGTTCACCAGCCGATTTTCCATAGGGTTCACAGGCTGTCTGATGATAGAGGCTGTGATTTTTGTAGCGTCAAAGTATTTGTACCGCTGCGGAAGCTACTGGCGAAGTTTTCTGCCTGTTTTTTTGGTAGTTGTAGTATTTTTGATCAGAGTGGCNGTAGGGTATGTGACGGAGCGTTTCCGCAAGCNTAAGANTTTGAGTGTGTTTCGTACTTACATGGCACCGCAGGTGGTGGATGANCNGGGTANAAGCGGAAATTACGAAATTGAACTGGGGGGACAGAGCAGGGAAATAGCCGTACTTTTTGTGGATATCAGAGGCTTTTCTTCTCTATCGGAGGGGCTTTCTGCTGAAAATGTAGTGGGCTTTTTGAATCGTTACCTTGGCTTGGTGACAGAGGCAATTTTTAAAAACGAGGGAACACTGGATAAGTTTATTGGGGATGCAGTCATGGCGGTTTATAATGCGCCGCTGGATATAGAGGAGTATTGGTATAAGGCTGTTCAAACAGGGCTGGATATTATTCATGCCGTAGATAGGGTAAAGGGAGAGCTGAAAGAAGAGTTTGGTATAGAAATAGCTTGTNGNGNGGGCATACATTGCGGCAGNGCNGTAGTAGGAAACATCGGATGTAATTTCCGGATGGATTATACNGCAATAGGCGATACCNTGAATGTAGCNGAGAGGNTTGNGAGNATTGCTAAGTGNNGGCAGNTGCTGATAAGNNGCGATATGTATGAACATGTAAAAGACCGTTATAGGGCTGTTTCTATAGGAAAACAATCACTGAAGGGCAGGCGTGATTTAGTGGAAGCCTATTTATTGGAGGATATGGATGGAACAGTTACAGGCAAATAAGATTTTGGAAATAGGAATTCAGCTTACTTCAGAGCGAGATTACGATGAATTATTGTCAAAAATTATTGATTGTGCCATGGAGTTGACAGAGTGTGACGGAGGTACATTGTATATTTATGACGGAGAAAAACTCCAGTTTTGTATTATGAAGAGCAATTCCCTTAAAATTGACCAGAGAGGAACAAAAGATAAGCAGTATCCCCCTGTTGTTATGGATGAAAAAAATATATGCGCATATGCGGCAATCCATAGGAAATTGTTAAATATTGAGGATGCATACAGCTGTGAAGAATTTGATTTCAGCGGTCCCAGAGAATATGATAAGCTGACCGGGTATAGAACCAAATCAATGCTGGTGTTTCCACTGGTCAGTCATGAAGACAAATTGGTTGGTGTGGTACAGCTGATTAATGCGAAGGACAATAGCGGGCAGGTGATTCCCTTTAAGAAGGAATATGAGATTGTGATACAATCTCTGGGTTCGCAGGCAGCTGTCGCTGTGTCCAATATGCATTTTGTTCAGGAAATTGAGCAGTTGATGATATCGATTACTCAGGTTTTTACGGACGCTATTGATACCCGTATCCCCTATAATTATTACCATTCCAGAAACGTTTACCTGTTTGTCCAAATGTTTGTGGAATATATTAACAGGCAGCATGCTTTGGGAAAGACGGAGCATTATTTTTCTGCTGCAAACNGGGATGAATTATTGATGGCGGCTTTGATGCATGATATTGGGAAGCTGGTGATACCCAATCAAATTATTAACAAGGACTCCCGGCTGGGAGGGAATCTCCCTTTGGTGTTAGAACGTTTTGGGCATATAATGGCATTGTATCATATTGACTATCTGGAAGGTAGAATTAGCAAAGCAACATGGATTGATATAAAAAATTATTTTGTGGATGCCAAACAGAGAGTGGAAGAAATCAACAGAAAATCCAGCCTGTCAGAAGAAGACATAGCATATATTCGGGATATGGCAGCAAAAAGATATACTGATATAGGCGGTAGAGAAATGAACTATTTGTCTTTAGATGAAGCGGAGTGCCTTACCATTCCGAGCGGTAATTTGACGAACGCAGAGAGAAGGCTGGTGAATTCCCATGTGGAGTATACGGAAAAATATCTTCATAACATGAATTTTGGCAAGCGTTATCCACACATTATTGAATGGGCAGGGGCACATCATGAGCTTTTGGACGGAAGCGGGTATCCGCGGGGGCTGAAAGGTGATGAGATANCCTNTGAAGCAAGAATACTTGCTGTGGTTGATGTGTTTGAAGCATTGACCAGCTCTGATAGACCATATAAGAAGTCTATGGAGGAAAAAAAGGCTTTTTCTGTATTGACGGATATGGCTNAACAGGGCAAGCTTGACAAGNAAGTGCTGCGCCTGTTTCACGAAGCTGTGGATGAAAATGCAGGCAATATTAATTTGTTTATTCATCATGAGGAGTAGATATGTTAGAGATAATTCCTGATTTTAGGGAACTGGATTTATATGAAAAGCTGACGGCTGACTATGCCCTTGGCTATGAATACAATGATTTTTTTGAACCCGGGCTGCTTGACGATGCAGTAGCTTTAAGGGAAAGAATTGACAGGTACAGGCAGTTAAACCGCCCTGCGTATCAGGATACCCTTCACGGCGCCTTTTATGACATTGTGCCTTTTAGCTGGGACAGCGGTATCCGGAGACATAGCCTCTATCGAATGCAGCAGTCTGTGGAAATTGCGGAGGAGCTGGGATGCAGGGCTGTGGTGTTCCACACGGGAATTGTTCCTGCGTTTTGTGACAATGGGGAGTATTATCGAAATTGGTTGAAAACAATGGGAAGCACAGTACGAATGCTCGTTGAACAGAGTAGCCATATTGAGATTTATATTGAAAATATGTTCGATGATTCGCCGTTATATTTGGCACAGCTTGCAGAAACGCTTAAGGATGTCAGCCGATTTGGCGTGTGTCTGGATGTTGCCCATATGATGCTGATGACAAGAGAACCGGAAGAGTGGTTCCGAAAGTTAAACACCTATATTCGTCATTTTCATTTAAATGATAATCATTTAAAGACTGATGAGCATCTTGCTTTGGGTCAGGGATGTATCTGCTGGGAACAAATTTTTGAGCTGATGTGTCGGTACCGGTTGGAGGAAGCTTCAAACCTGATTGAAGTGAAAGGATTAAATAAGATTAATAGCAGTTTGGAATATTTAGAAAAAACAGGTATATTTTCCCAATCTTGTCCATATACTATAACTGAGTAGAGACGGCACAAGCGCTGTCAAAAAGTAAGGAGGCAGTTATGGCAAGAGGACAACGAAAGACGATAGAGGAAAAGATAATTGCAAAACAAGAATTGATTGATGCACTAATGACCCGTATAGAATCGGAGAAAAGAGAACTAGAGGAGCNGTATGCTGAGAAGNGCCGCAGAGAGNTANNATCGGTGGGAGACCTGATTGCAGAGNCGGGCTTGCAGACCGACGAGGTTGCGGCATTGCTTCAACAGTNTATTGATGAGCGTGCAAAGTNNGNATCTTGATGTCTTTAGNAAAAATTNCANCNNNNAGAATTTTCGTTTTATGAAAAATTCTTTTCGCTCAATTTTTAATATAGCTGTAAACAGCTATTGTTTATTATTTACCTTGTGTTACNCAGTACCTAAAAGCTTTTCTAAGCCTTTCTGCAAGTAAATATTCCTNTTGATTTNTGAATGTACATGGTGCCATGGTTTTCTGCCATGTCGATAGTGGAAATGAGCTGTTCCAGATGAGCCTTACGCTGTAGCAGCAGCTCTTTTTGTCGGGATAGACAGGTAGCCATATTCAAGGCTTCATTCGTATCGGCATTCAAGATTTTTTCTATCTGTTCCAGAGAAAATCCCAAATACTTTAACATCAATATACGCTGTAGAAGTGCGAGGGATTTTTTATTGTAGTAGCGATAGCCCGAAGCGGAGTGGCTTACCGGTTTTAGCAATCCTTTTGTGTCATAATAACGTATCGTGCGCAGGGAGACACCGGCAATTTTGGCAATTTCTCCCGCAGTGTACAGTGTTTCTTCCATAGACATACCTCCTGTGCGCTACGGCACACATTAATTCAATAATAATGTCTCCCATACTTGATTTATAACACTTTGGTATGGGAAAGTGGTCTACCGGATATCCGTTGGTTATATCATAGAGGGTTACCTAAGGGAAGGNTCAAGTATTNTTTTAAATTTTTTTGTGCCGTGGAGAGCATCAGCTTGATACNGTTCAGCTGATTTACCTCGCTGGCGCCGGGNTCATAATCGATTGCNACGATATTTGACTGGGGATAAGCCTTACGCAGTGCCTTGATAACGCCTTTTCCCACCACATGNTTGGGCAGGCAGCCGAAGGGCTGCGTACATANAATANTGGGAACCTCGTCATGTNNTAGCTCCACCATCTCGCCGGTTAGGAACCAGCCTTCGCCTGTCTGGTTGCCGATGGATACAATGGGTTCCGCAAAGGAAGCAATCCTGCGGATAGGTGTAGGCGAGGAGAAATGCCTGCTCTTTTTCAATTCCTTAACAGAAGCGCCCCGCAGTAAATGTTCAATTGCCCAAATTCCCAGTGAGGAAATCCGCGCCGTTTTTTTGCTGGTTCCAAGGTGCTCTGCCTTGTAAATCTGGTTGTAGAAGCAGTAGAGCATAAAATCAATCAAGTCCGGCACTACAGCCTCGGCGCCCTCGGTCTCCAAGAGCTCGACCAGATGATTGTTGCCGGCAGGAGAGAATTTCACTAAAATTTCACCTACAATACCCACGCGGGGTTTTTGGATGTCCAAGAGCGGAATCCTGTCAAAGTCTCGAATGATCTGACGACACATCTTATTAAATTTCAAGAGGTTAATGTGCTTTGCCGATACAAAAGCCTGTACCTCCTTAAGCCATTTTTGATGAACGGCATTAACGCTGCCGGGAGTTGCTTCGTAGGGGCGCATACGATATATGCAGCGCATAAACAGGTCGCCGAACTGGGCACCGATTGCTGCGCGCAGTATTAAATCCGCATTTAAGTGGAAACCGGGATTGGACTCGATACCGCCTAAGTTTAAGGAGATAACGGGAATCTGCCCCATGTCTGCTTTTTTCAAAGCTCTGCGGATAAACCCGATGTAGTTGGTGGCACGGCAGCCGCCTCCTGTCTGCGACATGATAATCGCTGTCTTGTTTAAATCATATTTGCCGGAGAGCAGCGCCTCCATAAGCTGACCGACTACCAAAAGGGAAGGGTAGCAGGCATCGTTATTGACATATTTCAAGCCTACATCCACAGAGTGTTTGTTGTCATTGTCAAGGACTACAAAATGATAACCGCAGGCATTAAATGCCGGCTGTAAAATTTCAAAATGAATAGGCGACATCTGTGGACATAGAATCGTATAGTTCTCACGCATTTCTTCGGTAAAGGATACCTTTTCGATTGCCGAGGAGCGCAACGTGCGGGTTTTGCCCAGTTTTTCGCGCACTCTGATAGCCGAGAGCAGGGAACGGATACGGATCCTTGCGGCGCCCAGATTGTTTACCTCATCAATTTTCAGACAGGTATAAATTTTGTCGGAGCCGGAGAGGATATCGTTCACCTGATCGGTGGTAACAGCGTCCAGACCGCAGCCAAAGGAATTTAACTGAATCAAATCCAGATTGTCCACCGTTTTTACATAGCTTGCAGCCGCATAAAGACGGGAGTGGTACATCCATTGGTCGGACACGATCAGGGGTCTCTCGGGAGCGGCAAGGTGGGAGATGGAATCCTCCGTCAAAACCGCAATATTGTAAGAGGTGATCAGCTCGGGAATACCATGATTAATCTCTGGGTCGATATGGTAGGGGCGTCCGGCAAGGACAATTCCTCTCTTGCCGGTTTCCTTAAGATAGTCTAAAACCTCCTCGCCCTTTTTCTGCATGTCCTTACGTGCCTTGTCGAGTTCTTCCCATGCAGTCCTGCAGGCTTCGGTAACCTCGGCNGCAGGAATNTCACTGAATTCCTTGGTGAGTGCCGATGTAATAGTGTTCACACTTAAAAAAGACATAAAGGGATTGCGGAAAATAACCTGTCCGCTGCTGATTTCCTCCACATTATTTTTGATATTTTCGGAATAAGAGGTGACAATGGGGCAGTTGTAGTGATTGTTTGCCTCGCCGAATTCGTTGCGCTCGTAAAAGAGGGCGGGATAGAAAATAAAATCAACACCCTGCTTAATCAGCCATGTCACATGACCGTGGGCAAGCTTTGCGGGGTAGCATTCGGACTCACTGGGAATGGATTCGATGCCAAGCTCGTAAATTTTGCGGTTGGAGCTGGGAGAGAGTATTACACGATACCCCAGCCTTGTGAAAAATACATGCCAGAAGGGGTAATTTTCGTACATATTCAGTACTCTGGGGATACCAACGGTTCCCCTTTTCGCTTCATCAGCCTCCAAAGAAGGGTAGTTAAAGAATCTGTGCAGCTTATATTCATAAAGATTGGGCACATTGTTGGCGTTCTTCTGACCGCCGATGCCGCGCTCGCAGCGGTTGCCGGAAATATACTGGCGTCCGCCGGAGAATTTATTGATGGTAAGGCGGCAGTTGTTGGTACAGCCTTTGCATTTTGCCATGCTGGTCTCAAATTGCAGGGCACAGATTTTCTCGTAGGAGAGCATAGAGGACTGAAAGTTTGCCTCGTAGCGTTCTCTTGCAATCAACGCAGCGCCGAAAGCCCCCATGATACCTGCAATATCGGGGCGTATTGCCTCGCAGTTCGCAATCTTTTCAAAGCTTCTAAGAACGGCATCGTTATAAAAGGTGCCGCCCTGCACTACAATATTTTTTCCAAGCTCCGAGGCGTCCGATACCTTGATAACCTTAAACAGAGCGTTCTTGATAACGGAATAGGCAAGTCCGGCGGAGATATCCGCAACAGAAGCGCCCTCCTTCTGTGCTTGCTTAACCTTGGAATTCATGAAAACGGTGCAGCGCGTACCCAAATCAATGGGATGTTCCGCAAAAAGCGCGGCATGGGCAAAGTCCTGTACATTGTAATTCAGGGACTTTGCAAAGGTCTCGATAAAGGAACCGCAGCCGGAGGAGCATGCCTCGTTCAACTGCACGCTGTCAACGGTCTGGTTTTTGATTTTGATGCATTTCATATCCTGTCCGCCGATGTCAAGAATGCAGTCCACATCGGGGTCGAAGAAAGCGGCGGCATAGTAGTGCGCAACGGTCTCAACCTCGCCGTCGTCCAGCAGGAAGGCTGCCTTCATCAATGCTTCGCCGTAGCCGGTGGAACAGGAGCGTACAATATTGACACCCTCGGGGAGGGTGGAATAAATTTCTTTTAGGGAACGGATTGCCGTGCTTAAAGGGCTTCCGTCATTGCTGCTGTAGAAGGAATAGAGCAGGGAGCCGTCCTCGCCCACCAGTGCGATTTTGGTGGTGGTGGAGCCTGCGTCAATACCTAAAAAGGCGTTACCCTGATAGTCGGATAATTCGCAGGTTTGTACATGATGTGCCTTGTGGCGCTGGGTAAATGCCTCGTATTCGGCATTGTCTGCAAACAAGGGCTGCATACGCTCTACTTCAAACTCCATGTGTATCTCGGAGGAGAGCTTGCCCACCATTTCCTCCATAGTGTAAGAAACCTCTTTTTTGGCATTCAGCGCGGAGCCGATAGCCGCAAAAAGATGGGAATTGTCGGTGTCAACAATGTGTTCCTCGTCCAGTTTTAAGGTGCGGATAAAGGCGAGCTTCAGTTCGGACAAAAAGTGGAGGGGTCCGCCCAAGAAAGCAACATGTCCTCTGATGGGCTTGCCACAGGCAAGTCCGCTGATAGTTTGGTTTACCACCGCCTGAAAGATAGAGGCAGATAAGTCCTCCTTGGTGGCGCCCTCGTTAATCAGAGGCTGTATATCGGTTTTGGCAAATACACCGCAGCGCGCCGCAATGGTGTATAGAGATTTATAATTTTTGGCATACTCGTTTAAGCCCGATGCATCGGTCTGTATCAGGGAAGCCATCTGGTCGATAAAGGAGCCGGTACCTCCGGCACAAATACCGTTCATACGCTGCTCCACATTGCCGCCCTCGAAATAGATAATCTTGGCGTCCTCGCCGCCCAGCTCAATGGCAACGTCCGTTATGGGGGCAAGCTCCTTCAGGGAGGTGGCAACGGCAATCACTTCTTGGGTAAAGGGTACTCCTAAGTGATTGGCAAGCGTCAATCCGCCGGAGCCGGTGATCATGGGATACAGGGTAAGATTCCCAAGCTCGTTATATGCCTTATTCAGCAGGGTTGAAAGCGTTTCCCTGATATTAGCAAAGTGTCTTGCGTAGTCGGAAAATAAAATATTATGATTTTCATCTAAAATAGCAATCTTAACGGTAGTGGAACCAATATCAATACCTAAGGCAGCTTTATTTTTCTGTAAATTCATATATAGATACATCCTTCCTAAAATCGACATTCCTTTGCATTATACGACACAAAATACGAAATTGCAATGAACAAAAACTGTAAAAACTAAAAAGTATCTAAAATCGGGAATTGGTTTGTTTACTTATTTACGAGGTAATGTTAAAATGGAAAAAGCAGTTATGGCGGAAGCTTATCCGCCATAGTAAAAGCTATGCGGGAAATGAATGCTTCATGCAAAAAACGCTCCGGCATGGAGGAATAGCTTGACAGGATGGAGGAGACAAACAAAAAATGGGAAAGTTCGAGAAAAAGTTTGGAAAGTATGCGATACCGAATCTTACGCTGGTATTGATTCTGTGTTATATAGTGGGGTATATCATTCAGCTGATAAACAATACTTTTTTTGTGTATCTGACTTTAGACCCTTATAGGATTCTGCACGGAGAGGTCTGGAGGCTTTTTACATGGCTGGTAGTTCCTCCGGACAGCTTTGACTGGCTTACTATTGTGATGCTGTTGTTTTTCTATAATATCGGTACCTCTATGGAAAGAACCATGGGAACCTATCGATACAATGTATATATTTTAACGGGGCTGTTGTTTACCATTATCGGAAGCTTCCTATGTATGGCTTATGTATATTTCGTTGTAGGGGAAACGGCGGAGATATTTGCCGGGATTTGGACATATAACATGCAGATTGTGGGTGCGGCAAGGATTTTCAGCACCTATTATATTAATCTTTCTGTATTCCTCGCATTTGCGGCAACTTATCCCGATGTGCAGGTGCTTTTAATGTTTGTGATTCCCGTAAAGGTAAAGTGGATGGGAATTCTGGATGCCGCTCTTATGGTGTATACAATGGTGGTGGGAAGCGTTTTCCACAAGTTCTTGATAGGAGCAGCGCTGTTAAACTTCGGCGTTTTTTACCTCCGTTCCAAAAATCTCTCCCACATGAATCCTAAGCAGGTGAAGCGTAGGGTGGAGTTTAAGCAACAGGTAAGGCAGGGGATGAAACCCACTACCCATAAATGTGTAATCTGCGGCAGAACCGAGGAGAGCAACCCCGAATTGGAATTTCGTTTTTGTTCTAAATGCAACGGCAATTATGAATATTGTCAGGATCATTTGTTTACCCATGAGCACGTAAAGTAAACGGATGAAGAATTTGCGGTTTAAGAAAGGCATGGTTATTATTTATGAATAAAGAGGTATTGTTTGCCCAGTCGTTAGAAAAGCTGCGAAAGCTTGCAAAGGAGCAAGGAAATTGCGTCAGTGAGGAACAGGTACAGGAGGCTTTTGCCGAATTAGAGCTTTCAAACGAACAGCTTCAGCTGGTTTATGATTATCTGGTGAAGCATAAGGTGGGAATCGGTGAGCCGATGAACCCCGATGATTTCCTGACAGACGAGGAGCGAGACTATCTGCAGGATTATCTTGACGAGATAGCGGGTCTTCCTACCTGCGGCGAGGGTGAGAGGACGGCATGTATTATTTCTGCAATGGCAGGTGATGCGCAGGCGCAGAACAGGCTGGTGGAGCTGCATTTACATGATGTGGCGGAGATTGCGAAGCTGTATACCGGTCAGGGCGTTTTTTTGGAGGACTTAATCGGTGAGGGTAACGTGGCGCTTGCCATGGGCGTTACCATGCTGGGAAGTCTTGAAAAACCGGAGGAAGCGCAAGGGATGCTTGGCAAAATGATTATGGATGCCATGGAAGAACATATTAAAGAGAATGCCGACAATCAGAAAAAAGACCAAAAGGTGGCGGATAAGGTCAACGAGGTCTTGGAGAAGGCGAAGGAGCTTTCCGAGGATTTGCACCGTAAGGTTACGGTGGAGGAGCTTGCCTTGGAGACGAAGCTTACCAGAAAGGCGATTTTGGACGCGGTCAGGATGAGCGGTTTTAGAATTGAATATATTGATTTGGCAGAATAATGGGTTTTTATGAAACGGAGAGCGAAAGCGGTATGCAAAAGACGGTATATGAAGATAATAAATACAGTATGCAGGATACGACTACTCTGTATGTGGGAACAAAATATACCATAGGAGAAATCCTTGAGGAGGAGAATATTTCGTTTAAATTCCGTCTGATTGTGGAACGATATATTTTACCGGAGGTAGATTTGCAGGACACCTTGGAGACACACCTATATTACTTAAAGCCTGAGAGCTTTATAGTAAAAATTTATAAGCAGATAAAAGCAAAGGTTAAGATCAATGTGATAGAGGAGAAAAAATCCGTTACAGGAAAGCGCAGCAGGCGGTACGCTACAAAAGTTTTGACCGTGGAGCAGCTTGCGGCGATGACGCCCGCCCAGAAGGAGGCTCAGGGCGTGGTGGTTCAGGAGCTTAGCATGAGCAAGCTGGCGCTGATGACATTTTAGGCGAGAAGCCATTCATGAGCAAAAGGGAAGCCTCGCAGAGGCGATTTTGTAAATGGCTCTGAATAGCTGTAAAAAATTTAAGAAGGAATGGTACAGAACATGAAAATAGAAGAATTGACTAGCTATGAGGTATTGGAAAAAAGAGAAATTACCGACATTAACAGCACGAGCTTCCTGATGAGACATAAGAAGACAGGTGCAAGAGTGGCGCTGCTTGCTAACGATGATGAGAATAAGGTGTTTTACATCGGATTTCGCACACCTCCAAAGGATTCCACCGGCGTGGCACATATTCTGGAGCATTCCGTATTATGCGGCTCTAAGGAATTTCCCATTAAGGATCCCTTTGTGGAACTGGTTAAGGGTTCTCTCAATACCTTTCTGAATGCTATGACCTATCCCGATAAGACGCTTTATCCGGTGGCAAGCTGTAACGACAAGGATTTTCAGAATTTAGTTCATGTTTATCTGGATGCGGTATTCTATCCCAATATTTATAAAAACGAAGCTATTTTCCGTCAGGAGGGCTGGCACTATGAGCTGGAAGACATTGAGGATGAGCTGACCATCAACGGTGTTGTTTACAATGAGATGAAGGGCGCGTTCTCATCGCCGGATGATGTTCTGGAGAGGGAGATGATGAGTTCTCTGTATCCTGACACCACCTATGGCTGTGAGTCCGGCGGAGACCCCGAGGCAATCCCACGGCTTACCTATGAGCAGTTTCTTGAATTCCACGGTAAATATTATCATCCTTCCAACAGTTATATTTATCTGTACGGAAATATGGATATGGCTGAGCAGCTTGATTTTATCGATAAGCATTATTTATCAGGATTTGACCCTATGGAGGTGGATTCCCATATTGAAGAGCAGGCTGCCTTTGAACAGGTAAATAGGGTTGTGAAGGAATATCCCATAAATGACGGGGAGAACGAAGAGNAAAACACCTATCTTTNCCNGAATATGTCCGTAGCNGACAGCTTAGACAGAGAGCTGTATGTGGCATTTCAGATTTTGGATTATGCTCTCTGCTCCGCACCGGGAGCGCCCCTTAAACAGACGCTGGTGGACCGGGGAATAGGGAAGGATGTTTACAGCATTTATGAAAACGGTATTAGACAGCCCTATTTTAGTGTAGTGGCAAAAGATACCTCCCTTTTGAGGGAGGAGGAATTTCTGTCCACTATAGAAGAAGTTTTACAGGATATTGTAAACAACGGTTTCGATGAGAAGGCGCTGCTTGCAGGTATCAATTATTACGAGTTCAAATACAGGGAGGCGGATTTCGGCTCCTATCCCAAGGGGCTTATGTATGGACTGCAAATGCTTGACAGCTGGCTTTACGATGAGAGCAAGCCCTTTATTCATATTGAGGCGAACAATACCTTTGCCGAGCTTCGCAAGAAGGTAAAGGGCGGCTACTTTGAAGCATTGGTAAAGACCTATCTTTTGGAGAATCAGCATCGCAGTATTGTTATTTTGAAGCCTAAGGCGGGGCTTTTGGAGGAGCAGGAGGCGGCGCTTAAGGAAGAGCTTGCCCGTAAAAAGGCTGCTATGACTGAAAAAGAGCTTGCTGAGGTTATAGAGAAACACCGAGCGCTTACCGCATTTCAAGAGAAGGAGGACAGCAAGGAAGATTTGGAAAAGCTGCCCATGTTAAAGCGCGAGGATATGAAGAAGGAAGCGGCAGGCTTTGTGAATGAAGAACTTGCCATAGGTGAGACAAAGCTTTTATATCATGAGCTTTTTACCAATGGAATCGGATATTTGAGGCTTGTTTTTGATTTGGATCAGATCCCGTCGGAGTATTTTCCCTATGTGGGTGTATTTAAAAGCTGCCTTGGGCTTTTAAATACCGAGCATTATCAGTATGGGGATTTGTTTAACGAAATAAATCTGATTACCGGAGGCATGGCGACGGTGAATAATGCTTACGGAAACGTCAGTGATTTACAGAAATGCAGGGTAACCTTAGAGCTGAAAACGAAAGTGTTGTATGATAATATTGAAAAGGCANTCGGGCNGCTTAAGGAGATTANTCTCACCAGTNATTTTACNGATACAAANCGTATATNTGAAATTCTGGCGGANGGTAAATCCCGTTTGCANGCACAGATGATATCAGGAGGCCACAGCGTTGCCGCGGGCAGGGCAATGTCCTACGGCAGTGTTGCCGGAGCACTGAACGAGGAATTGTCAGGAATTCCCTTTTATCGTCTGGTTGCACATCTGGAGGAGCATTTTGACGAGGAGAAGGAAGCTCTTGTAGAAAAACTGAGCGAGCTTGCCAAAATGATTTTCCGCAAGGAAAATCTTATGGTAGATTTTGTCGGTGATAGAAAAGCGGTGGATAGGCTGTATGCTCCTGTGGAGGAACTTAAGAAAAGCCTTTATACCTGCAATGTGAAGAAGGAGCACTATGTTCCCAATGTCAGCAAAAAGAACGAGGGCTTTATGACCTCCGGGCAGGTACAGTATGTATGCAGGGCAGGAAATTTCCGAAGGAAGGGGCTTCCTTATACGGGGGCGCTTAAGGTGCTGAAGGTACTGCTGGGCTATGAGTATTTATGGATGAATGTCAGGGTGAAGGGAGGCGCTTACGGCTGTATGTGCAGCTTCGGAAAGACGGGTGAGAGCTATTTTGTGTCCTACAGAGACCCTAATCTGGTTAAAACGCTGGAGGTTTATGAAAAGGCAGCGCAGGCAATTTCCGGGTTTGAGGCTGACGAGCGTACTATGACACAATATATCATAGGCGCTGTCAGTGATTTAGATACGCCTCTGAATCCTGCCGCAAAGGGCTTGCAGTCTCTGAGTGCTTATATGACGGGGATTACCGATGAACTACAACAGATGGAGAGAGACGAGGTACTTTCGGCTGCTCCTGAGGATATTCGTGCGTTGTCAGAATACATTCAGGCATTTATGGAGGAGGATTTCCTCTGTGTTGTAGGTAATTCCAGCAGAATTAAAGAGGAAGAAGATAAATTTATGAAAATAGAAAACCTGTTTTAATAAATTCCGTCAATATCAATAAGCCAATATTGATATTGACGGATAATATAGATGGGAGGGAAACTATGAAAAAAGTAAGAAAACGAAAAAAGAAAACCTATTTTAACGGTAATTTTGCCGTGGGGTTACTCACAGCCTGTATGGTGGTATTGCTTACAGGCTGCGGAAGCGCCTCAAAGTATGATATGGCTTACGATATGGCGATGCCTCAGGGAAACGCCGGCGGTAACATAAATAACGACAGCTATAGTTTTGCTGCCGCAGAAGCTGGGGAAATGTTGGAGGGCGTATCAAAATCCGAGAGTGTCAGCGACAGTGCGGCACAGACTAACCGAAAGCTGATACAGACAGTGAATATGGATGTGGAGACAAGAGAATTTGATTCTCTTACGGCATCTATCCAAAATCAGGTAAGGATCCTTGGAGGGTACATAGAGAGCATGAATACCTATAATGGCAGCAGTTATTACGGTTATTCAAGCAGGCGCAATGCTGAAATGACAATCCGGATTCCTGCGGAGAATCTGGATGATTTCCTGAACACTATATCAGGCATCAGTAATGTAGTCAGACGCTCAGACAATGTGGAGGATATTACTCTGAACTATGTGGATTTGCAAAGTCATAAGGAGGCTCTGCAGACCGAGCATACAAGACTTTTGGAGCTTCTTGAAAGAGCGGAGACAATTGAAGATATCATTACCATAGAGAGTCGTTTATCTGATATCAGATACCAGATGGAAAGTATGGAATCCCAGCTTCGCACCTATGATAACAAGGTGGATTACAGTACAGTTTATCTGAATATTGACGAGGTAGAGGTGCTGACCCCCGTACAGGAGGAAACAGTCTGGGAGCGTATCAGCGGCGGATTTTTAGACAGTCTGAAAAATATTGGAGACGGTTTGGTAGAATTAGTAGTAAGGCTTTTGATCAATCTTCCCTACTTGATTTTGTTGGCGATTGTTGTTACAGTATTGGTAATTGTAATTCGATTGTTGATACAGCAGGGAGATAAGAAGAGAGCAAAGCAGGCTGAGGAGAGGGCAAAGCAGCAGGCGCAGATGCAGGCAAGGCAGATGCAGATGTTCCAGCAGGCACAGCAAGCTCAGCAAAACGCGCAACAGGTACAGCAAAACGCGCAGCAGCCGTCTCAGCCGCCACAATAAGCAATAGAATAAGCAGGAAAAAACAAATATGGTAGGAAGCTGTGCGGCAAAGCACAGCTTCCTAAGGTTGTATATGAAATTATAATAAACAGAATATGAAGATAAGGAAAGAGATTACAGATGAAAGAAAATCCGGCATATAAATCAGGCTTTGTAACCCTAATCGGCAGGCCCAATGTGGGAAAGTCAACTTTAATGAATCAGCTTATTGGGCAAAAGATAGCAATTACTTCCAATAAGCCGCAGACTACACGCAACCGCATACAGACGGTTTTGACATTGGAGGAGGGGCAGATTGTATTTTTGGACACCCCGGGAATCCATAAGGCGAAAAATAAGCTGGGGAATTACATGGTAAATGTGGCTGAGCATACATTAAACGAGGTGGATGTGATACTATGGCTGGTGGAACCCACCACATTTATCGGAGCAGGAGAAAGACATATTATTGAGCAGCTAAAAAAAACCAAGACTCCTGTGATTTTAGTAATCAATAAGACGGATACCGTAAAANGGGAAGAGATACTTACCTTTATTGATGCCTATCGCCGGGAGCTGGATTTTCAGGAAATTGTGCCGGTATCCGCATTAAAGGGAGACAATACCGATACGCTGATACAATGCATTTTTAAATATCTTCCTTATGGAGTGGCGTTTTATGATGAGGATACAATCACGGACNAGCCCATGCGCCAGANTGTGGCGGAGCTGATAAGGGAGAAAGCGNTGCGCNTTTTGGAGGAGGAGATACCTNACGGCANTGCCGNCAGTATTGANAGCNTGAAGCGGCGAAAAAAGCTTTGTGATATAGAAGCGACCATTATCTGCGAAAGAGAGTCCCACAAAGGAATTATTATCGGCAAGGGCGGACAAATGCTTAAGAAAATAGGCTCCGCGGCGCGTCCCGAGATAGAGGAGCTGCTGGAAGTGCAAGTAAATTTACAGCTTTGGGTAAAGGTGAAAAAGGATTGGAGAGACAGTGATTTCCTTTTAAAAAACTTTGGCTACAATCCCAAAGATATTACAATGAGCGAATAGAAAACGGCAAACTGCAAACCCTAATACAGGCAATAAATTTTACGAAACTGATTAGGGGGAAGCATAAGATGCAGTCATTAAATTACTGGAAGCAATTTGAAAGTACCGGGAAAATAGAGGATTATTTATCTTATAAAAGCGGTTGTGATACCGCATATAACTCTGTCATTGGCAATAGCGCAGCCTACGGATGGGGTAATGAAAATTCAGGGCAGCAAGGAGCGAAGCCTTATGCAGGAGTTCGTATGTGTAACAGGAATGATACTGAAGCAGACAGCCGTTGGGGAATATGACAGACGCATCTGTCTGCTGACTAAGGAGAAGGGAAAAATTTCTGCCTTTGCCAAGGGCGCCAGAAAACCCGGCAATCGTTTGGCGGCAGCGACGAATCCCTTTTCTTTTGGCAATTTTAAATTGTATGCGGGAAGAAATTCCTACACGGTGTCGGAGGCGGAAATTCAAAATTACTTTGAGGATTTAATGACGGATTATGAGGGAGCCTACTATGGTATGTATTTTGCGGAGGTGGCAGATTATTATACAAGAGAAAACAATGATGAACGACAGATGCTAAAGCTTCTGTATCAATCCCTAAAGGCGTTGTCGGCACCGGCGCTTTCCAATCGGTTGATAAAGTGCATTTATGAATTGAAGGCTATCGCAGTAAACGGAGAATTTCCCGGTGTGCCTGCGGACAGAGTGCTTTCGGAATCCACAATCTATACGATTCAGTACATAGCGGCGAGTACGATAGAAAAGCTCTATACCTTTACGGTAAACGATATTGTGATGGAGGAATTACAGTCNGTANCAGAGCAATNTCGTAAACGTTTTATGGANCATGATTTCAAAANTNTTGAAATATTGAAAACTCTCTGTTNAAATTCCNCCTTAAGTTGGGTATAATGTAANTCGTCNGGTCAGTAAAAGTTAAAGGAGACTCTTTATTTATGAGGAAAAATATAAGGTTTGGCGTTTGCTGTTTGGCGGTTCTTTTGCTTTCAGGCTGTAATCAGGAAAAGTTGCCGGAGGTAATAGACCAGTCCACTATTTCCATTAGCAAAGAGGGCAGGATAGGCGCTTACGTTGTAGAGGAGTTTGACAAAGAGTATTACAATATAACGGAGCTTACCAATATGGCGGTTGCCGAGGCAGGGGAATATAATACCAAGAATCAGATGGGAGACAATATCCCTATAGTAGTGGTAAATGCAGAGGTAATTGCGGATAGAAGTGATAAAGCCATAATTGAGTATCAGTTTGACAGTGCGGAGACCTACACGGGCTACAATGAAGGCAGTTTATTCTATGGAACAGTGGCGGATGCCGTGCAAAAGCAGTTTAATCTGGACGCTGTGCTTTACCATGTCAAGGACAATACGATCCTGTCAAAGGATCAGTTGCTTGCGGCTTCAGATAAATATTTGATTATTACAGACGAAAAGGTTGTTATTTATTGCCCCAAAAGAGTTACCTATGTGAGCGAGGGCGTCATTTACAATCAGGACGGCAGTGTGGATGCCACAAAGGCAGAAGGCTTAGTATATATTCTATTAAAATAAGATAATGTAGTTTCATAAGGCAGAGAGAGCAGACTGCGGAAAGGTGTGGAAGTAACATGGAAAAGACAATGGAAAAAATCGTAGCACTTGCGAAAGCGAGAGGATTTGTATATCCCGGTTCGGAAATTTACGGCGGACTTGCCAACACATGGGATTACGGTAATCTGGGTGTGGAGCTTAAGAACAACGTAAAAAAGGCATGGTGGCAGAAGTTTGTGCAGGAGAATCCCTATAATGTAGGTGTGGATTGTGCAATTTTAATGAATCCGCAAGTCTGGGTGGCAAGCGGTCATTTGGGAGGCTTTTCCGACCCGTTAATGGATTGTAAGGAATGTCATGAGCGTTTTCGTGCGGATAAATTGATAGAGAATTTCTGCGAAGAGAATGGGATTGCCCTCACAGAGAGCGTTGACGCATGGAGTCAGGAGCAGATGAAGAGCTTTGTTGAAGAGAAAAATATTCCCTGCCCCAGTTGCGGTAAGCACAGCTTTACCGATATCAGGCAGTTTAACCTGATGTTTAAGACATTTCAGGGTGTTACCGAGGATGCTAAGAATACTGTATATCTGCGTCCTGAGACGGCACAGGGTATCTTTGTGAATTTTAAGAATGTACAGAGAACCTCCCGCAAAAAGATTCCTTTCGGTATTGGACAGATTGGTAAATCTTTCCGAAACGAGATTACACCGGGTAACTTTACCTTCCGTACCAGAGAGTTCGAGCAGATGGAGCTGGAATTCTTCTGTGAGCCGGGAACCGATATGGAATGGTTTCAGTATTGGAGAGGCTTCTGCCGCGACTGGCTGTTAAGCCTTGGCATGAAGGAAGATGAGATGCGCCTTCGCGACCATAGCCCTGAGGAGCTTTGCTTCTACAGTAAGGGAACCACCGACATTGAATTTTTATTCCCCTTCGGCTGGGGTGAGCTTTGGGGTATTGCGGACAGAACCGATTATGATTTGACTCAGCATGCCAATACATCCGGCGAAGATATGAGCTATTTTGATGATGAAAAGAAGGAAAAATACATACCTTATGTAATTGNACCGNCNCTTNGTGCGGNCCGNGNTGNCCTTGCCTTTTTGTGTGCGGCTTACGATGAGGAGGAGCTGGAGGGCGGCGACATGCGTACCGTGCTTCGTTTCCATCCGGCGCTTGCCCCCGTAAAAATCGGGGTGCTGCCTCTTTCCAAGAAGCTGAATGAGGGCGCCGATAAAATTTTTATGGAGCTGTCCAAGAAATATAACTGTGAATTTGATGACAGAGGAAATATTGGTAAGAGATACCGCCGTCAGGATGAGGTTGGCACGCCCTTCTGTGTTACTTATGACTTTGAGTCCGAGACCGACGGCTGCGTAACTGTACGTTTCCGTGATTCAATGGAGCAGGAGCGTGTGGCGATTGCCGATTTGGATGTATACTTTGCGGATAAATTTACCTTTTAAGCAGGTGAATATAGAGGCTTTTAAGTGGTGGAATGAGAGGAAAGATGAGGGAAAAATGTTTTAATCCGGTGCTGGCGATTTTACTCGCTCTTGTAATAGAGGTGACGGTTTGCCAATACGCATCTTACTTTTCGTTTGTTAAGGAGCCTGAAAATGCTGCTTACAAAATAAGCAGCGGCGGGGAAGAGAATCCGGACGGCACAATTACTTTAACAGACAATCCCCTGTATATAGAAATATATGACATAGGAAAGAAAGTAGATGTATTAAAAGTAAATTTTACAAGGCTGGATGCAGAGGGCAAAGAAGGAACAACAACTCCCATTATGGTATATGGGCTGGATGAGGCAAACGATAATTATTTTGTACTGTCTTCAGTGGCTTAGCGTTATGATGACCGGAATCNTTTTTGTGNTNGCAGNANTCAGANTGAGCGAAAATATTGTAAANCGGTATTTTAAGGACAGCATACCCTACATAACGTGGCTGCTTTGCACGTTGTTAATGATAAACGGCTGCGGGGTTCTGACAATTATGCGGAGACCGGCTTCTATTCGCTGCCTATTTTATTGGGAGTAACATTATCCCTGCTGGGAATAAATTTTTGGATTTCTTCTCTGGAGGAGGAGAGGGTTTCTGGGTGGAAATTGGTTGCAGGCTGTCTGTGCATGGCATTGGTGGCGGGCTGCAAACCTCAGCTTGTATTGGGTTCTCTGCTTATCATTCCCATATATTGGGATGCGGTCTTTATAAAGAGACAGCTGTTTTCCGCAGTCAGCAAGGGGAAAACCACGTTGGCAGTGTTGTCCTATGTCTTTGTGGCAATAGGACTGATGCTGTATAATTGGAAACGTTTTGATTCGCCCTTTGACTTTGGAGCCAATTATAATCTCACGACTAATGATATGACAAAAAGAGGCTTTGAGCTGGGGAGAATTCCGGCGGCGCTGTTTAGATACTACGGCGATTTTGGCTGGCTGTTTTATTTGTCCGCATTGTTTGCATGGTTCACGAAGTGGATAAGTAAAAGGGAAAGCGAAGAGGGAACCCTAATGCTGCGGAAGGCTCAAAACATAATGTTTGCCATAGGTATGGCATTTGCATTCCTGTTACTGTTTACAGACAGCAGCAATACCTTGCGTGAGGCGAATCCCGAATTATTTTATTACTTTTACTATAAACTTGCCTTTTGGGCGTAAATTAATTANNGATANTAGGANGGANGAANAACCATTGAAGNNATATGGNGTAAATNAACTTAGAANNCTGTACCTTNNCTTTTTCGAGAGTAANGANCATTTAAAAATGNAAAGCTTTTCTTTAGTGCCTCATAACGATAACAGCTTGTTGATAATCAATTCCGGCATGGCGCCCTTGAAGCCTTACTTTACAGGTCAGGAGATTCCGCCCAGACGCAGGGTGACTACCTGCCAGAAGTGCGTGCGTACCGGAGATATTGAGAATGTGGGAAAAACGGCGCGTCACCTGACTTTTTTTGAAATGCTGGGAAATTTTTCCTTTGGCGATTATTTTAAGCATGAAGCCATAGCGTGGAGCTGGGAATTTTTGACTCAGGTGATCGGAATGGAGCCGGAGAGACTCTATCCTTCCATTTATTGTGAGGATGAAGAGGCGTTCGATATCTGGACAAAGGAAATCGGCGTTCCTGCCGAAAAGATAACCCGCTTCTATCGTGACGAGAACGGTGACTGTGACAATTTCTGGGAGCATGGCGCAGGTCCCTGCGGCCCCTGTTCCGAGATTTACTATGACAGAGGTGTAAAGTATGGCTGCGGCAAGCCTGACTGTAAGGTGGGCTGTGACTGTGACCGCTTTATGGAGGTATGGAATAACGTATTTACCCAGTTCGACAATGACGGACACGGTAATTACACCGAGCTTTCACAGAAAAATATTGATACGGGCATGGGTCTGGAGCGTCTTGCTGTGGTAGTTCAGGACGTGGATTCCGTATTTGACATTGATACCATGAAGGCAATCCGTGACCGGATTTGTGAGATTGCGGGCGTAACCTATCAGGTGGACGCCGCAAAGGACGTTTCCATTCGTCTGATTACCGACCACATCCGTTCCTCAACCTTTATGATCAGTGACGGTATTATGCCTTCTAATGAGGGAAGAGGTTATGTGCTCCGACGTCTGATTCGCCGTGCGGCAAGACATGGCAGGCTTCTTGGTATTGAAGGTAAATTTCTGTCTGATTTGAGTAAGACCGTTATTGACGAGTGCAAGGACGGTTATCCCGAGCTTGACGAGAAAAAGGCATTTATCTTAAATGTTCTCACNCAGGNGGAGGATANGTTTGACAAGACCATNGACCAAGGCTTNAGTATTTTAAGTGAAATGGANGAGGAAATGAAGGCAAANGGAGTTACCGAGCTTAACGGTGAGAATGCCTTCAAGCTATATGATACCTANGGCTTTCCCATGGATTTAACCGAGGAGATTTTGGCAGAAAAGGGCTTTACCATTGATAAAGCAGGCTTTGGTGTGAGTATGGAGAAGCAGAAGGAGACGGCACGCAAGGCAAGAAAGGTCACAAACTATATGGGGGCCGATGTGACTGTGTACGAATCTATAGATCCTTCTATCACAACGGAGTTTGTGGGCTATGACAGACTTCAGCACAATTCCAAGATTACGGTTTTGACTACCGATTCGGAGCTTGTGGAGGCGCTCAGCGATGGACAGGTAGGCACTGTTATCGTGGAGGAGACACCTTTTTATGCTACCATGGGCGGTCAGAATGCGGACAACGGTATAATTACCACCAAGGACGGCAGCTTTGAGGTAAAGGATACCGTTAAGCTCCTTGGCGGCAAGGTGGGGCATATCGGAACAGTCACCCACGGCATGATTAAGGTGGGAGATTCGGCTACGCTTACCGTAAATGCAGAAAACAGAGCCGATACCTGTAAGAATCATTCCGCAACCCATTTGCTCCAAAAGGCTTTGCGGGAGGTGCTGGGAAGCCATGTAGAGCAGAACGGCTCCTATGTGGACGGGGAGAGGCTGCGCTTTGACTTCAGTCATTTTACTGCTATGACAAAGGAAGAGCTTGACAAGGTGGAGAAGCTTGTCAACGAGAAGATTGCAGAGAACATTCCGGTTGTCACCGAGGTCATGAATATTGAGGATGCCAAGAAAACAGGCGCGATGGCGTTGTTTGGCGAAAAGTACGGCGAGAAGGTTCGTGTAGTAAAAATGGGAGATTTCTCCGTAGAATTCTGCGGCGGCACTCATGTGGCAAACACAGGTGTGATTGCTGCATTCAAAATTATCTCCGAGAATGGTGTGGCTGCGGGCGTGCGCAGAATTGAAGCGTTGACCGGCAACGGTGTATTTGCATATTATCGTGGTCTGGAGAAAGTTCTGGAGGAGGCAAGCAAGGTCATGAAGTCAACACCTGGGGCACTTGTTGAAAGATGTGAGCATGTGATGGCTGAAATGAAAGCGCTCGTTTCCGAAAATGAGTCGTTGAAGAGTAAGGCGGCAAAGGACGCTCTCGGCGATGTAATGGACAGCGTTGTGGAAGTAAAGGGCATGAAGCTGCTTGCAGTTAGCGTGGACGGTGTGGATATGAACGGTCTGCGGGAACTCGGCGACCAGCTTAAGGAAAAGCTGGGAGAGGGTGTTGTAGTTCTTCTGTCCAATCAAGACGGCAGGGTCAATATGATTGCAATGGCAACGGAAGGCGCTGTAAAATCCGGCGCCCATGCAGGAAATCTGATTAAAGGCATTGCGGCGCTTGTAGGCGGCGGTGGCGGCGGACGCCCCAATATGGCACAGGCGGGCGGTAAGAATCCGGCAGGGATTCCCGAGGCTATCAAAGAGGCTGCCAAGGTGTTGGACGGGCAGCTGGCATAACAATTCAGCCTTTTTTGGAGGTTAGTTTGCCGATTTAGCGGGAACCGGAGGTAGAATAAATATAAAAATATAAAATGTGTATATTTCTTGAAAAAAATGGTTGACGGCAGAATATTTTGTGTTATAATGTGTATAGTGTGCATGTGGTAAAACGCTGTACATAAGAATAACCCAATCAGTCATGTTACTAGAGGGACTGAAGGGAGGTCGGGTGTAGTCATGTCAAACGTAATCGTAAAAGAAAACGAAACTTTAGATAGCGCTTTACGTCGTTTTAAGAGAAGCTGTGCTAAGGCAGGTATTCAGCAGGAGATTCGTAAGAGAGAGCATTACGAGAAGCCAAGCGTAAAACGTAAGAAGAAATCTGAAGCAGCAAGAAAACGTAAATATAACTAAACTAAAAGTCCTTAGCCGATAAAACGACTGAGGACTTTTACGTTTTATGCAGTCATGTGACTTATAGCTGTCGGAATGTACAATTTTTTGTATACAATATGTTTTGGACAGTTTGTTCCCGCAGGCAATTAGCTAAGTGCCGTGCCTAAAGGGCTGCAAGGTTCTGCATGGCTGAACTGTAACACACGTAGGAAAACTGAGGGGTGGAAGCATGTGGACAAAAGATTTAGTTGGTGTTGATTTATATCATCTGGTGGGGGCATTTGTAGTTTACAGTATGCTGGGATGGCTTTTAGAATCTATTTATATGTCATTCTGTAATAAAAAGATAACCAACAGAGGATTTGGCAAAGGACCTTTTTGCCCGATTTATGGATTTGGTGCAGTATCCTGTTATTTGATTCTGGGTCCGCTGAAAGGGCAATACCTGAAGGTTTATTTGATTGGCGCTGTTTTAGCTACTATTTTTGAGTATATCGTGGGCAGAGGAATGATTAAGTTTCTGGGTGAGCTTTGGTGGGATTATAATGAGAAGCCCCTTAATTTTCAAGGAATCATTTGTCTGGAAAGTACGGTTGCGTGGGGATTTTATGCCATAGGTGTGGTTCATTTTGTGCATGCCGCCATCCTTGGATTGGTGGACATGGTGGATATGCGTGTCGGAACGGTTCTGATATGTCTGATTCTCTTTGGTGTGGCTATTGATTATACCGTTCAGCTGTTAAAGGTATTTCAAGTAGATGTCAAAGGGAAAAGAGACAGAATCGTGGAACGCTGTCACTCTTTTATTGCGAGATGGTATTAAGAGAACCCTACAGGAATATAATTTGCCGCATTCCCATATTCTTTATTAGAAGAAAATAGGGAGTGTGGCATTTTTATGTATTGGAAAAAAAGAATTACAGCGGTGTTTTTATGCTTGGTTTTTATTTTATCCTCAAGACTTCCGGCGAAGGCACAGGTTCAGATTACATCGCCCTCGGCAATTTTAATAGAGGCATCCACAGGTCAGGTGNTTTTTGAGCAGGATNCTTCNACTAGAANAAGCCCTGCAAGTATTACTAANATAATGACCCTTTTGCTGGCTTTTGAGCAGATTGATGCGGGAAAGATAAAGCTGGAGGATGAGGTGCTGGTCAGCGAGCATGCGAGCTCCATGGGAGGTTCTCAGGTGTATCTGGCACAGGGGGAGATTCAGACCTTGGATACTATGCTAAAATGTATTGCTGTTGCATCGGGAAATGATGCCTGTGTAGCGGTGGCGGAACATATTGCAGGGAGCGAAGAGGCGTTTGTCGATATGATGAACGAAAAGGCAAAGGAGCTTGGGATGCTGGATACGAACTTTGAGGATTGCTGCGGACTGACGGATTCTGACGGTCATTATACCAGTGCAAAAGATGTGGCGAGCATGTCCATATAACTGACTACCAAACACCCGGATGTGTTTCATTACACTCAGATTTGGATGGAGGACATTACTCATGTAACCAGACAAGGTTCCATTAATTTCACTCTGTCCAGCACGAACAAGCTTTTAAAGCAATATCAGTGGGCAACGGGATTGAAGACGGGTTCCACAAAAAAGGCGAAATATTGTCTTTCGGCAACGGCGAGCAAGGACGGCATCGATTTGATAGCGGTAATTTTGGGGGCACCGGACACCAAAACAAGGTTCTCCGAGGCGCAGGCGCTTCTTACTTACGGATTTAGTACTTGTAAACTTTACATAGATGAGAATAAGGAGCAGCTTCCGCCCTTAAAGGTTGAGGGAGGGGGGTCAGAGGAGGTTCCCATTCATTATATGGGAGAATTCCGCTATTTGGACGTCGCAGGCAACGACTTGGGACAGGTGGAGAAAAAGCTGGAGCTGCCCGAAAAGGTGAAAGCACCTGTTAAGGCAGGTGAGGAGGCAGGCTGCGCCAGATATTTTTTAAACGGTGTAGAGATTGGAACGGCGCCCGTCCTGTACGGGCAGGATATTGAGAGGGCTGTGTTTCTTGATTACCTGAAAAAAACTATCGGCTTTTTCCTTTTGTAAGGAAGAAAAATGTGGTATACTTTTCACGATAGCATTGAGCAGTGCGTTAGCCCACAGAGACAGCGGGGCATCATGCTTGCATGTAAGCCCCGCTGTCTCTGTGGGCTAACATAGGGCGAAAGCCNGTGAACGAGGAAGTCTGCTTCCGNGTTTGCACTGCGTAGGTAAGTAGNGTAGGANGTCGGGGCATCATGCCGTTCCAGCCGGGCAGGNACTTTTACGGGNNGGTCAGGTTCCNTTNTGANNAATATTTTAATTACAATTTTAATTGTGCTTTTACTAATCATACTGTGGGTTATGATTTATGACAGCAACCGTTTTGTGGTGGTACGGCATAGCTTTTCGGACAGAAGAATTAAAAAGCCCTGCAGGGCTGTGGTGCTTGCCGATTTGCACAATAAATGTTACGGAAAAAATAACGAGCAGCTTCTTGCCAAAATCAGGGAAAGCAAGCCGGATTTTATTTTGGTGGCGGGAGATATTCCTACCGCTAAGAATGGTAAGAGTCTGGAGATTGCCATTTCCCTGATAGAGGCGCTTGCAAGAGATTATCCAATTTTTTATGGCAGCGGTAACCATGAACAACGCATGAAGCTTTATTCCGAAACTTATGATAATATGGGAGAGCGGTATGAGAATGCCTTGAGGGAGGCGGGAGTACATCGCCTTGTAAATGAGCACGCGGTTTTAGAGGAGAACGGCATTGGGATTTATGGCTCCGAAATAGATAAGCTTTTTTACAAGCGATTTAAAATTCAGTCTATGGGAGAAGATTATTTGGAGAGTATCTTAGGGAAGCCTGAGACAAGCCGGTACACGGTTTTGATTGCCCATAATCCCGATTATTTTTTGCAGTATGCCGCATGGGGTGCGGATTTGGTGCTTTCAGGGCATGTCCACGGCGGCATAGTGCGTATTCCTTTTTGGGGAAATGGTATTGTATCGCCCAGTGTGAGGCTATTTCCTAAGTATGACGGCGGTGTATTTAAGGAGGACAAGTCTACCATGCTGTTGAGCAGAGGATTGGGAATGCACACCATCCCCTTTCGGCTCTTTAACCCCGGAGAGCTTTTGGTGGTAGATTTTGTGACGGAAAGCGAAGAGTAGGAATATTGGGAAATGTGTGAAAGACATAGTTGTTCTTGTGAACATATGTTTTGCTTGAAAATGCAGGTTATTATTAGTAAAATATAGAATGTTCATGCCTTATGAGAGTGCCGTGAGGTATATACAATAGAGCTGGCTAAGGGAGCGGATCATGGCAATACCTATAAAATTAGAAGCGTTTGAGGGTCCGTTGGATCTTCTGCTTCATCTGATAGAAAAGAATAAAATTGATATTTATGACATCCCCATTGTGGAGATCACGGAGCAGTATCTGGATTACATCAGGCAGATGCAGTCCAGAGACATGAATGTTATGAGTGAATTTCTGGTAATGGCGGCAACGCTGATTGACATTAAGTGTAAAATGCTGCTACCCGTGGAGGTAAACGAGGAGGGAGAGGAAGAAGACCCCAGAGCGGAGCTGGTACAGAAGCTGTTGGAGTACAAGATGTACAAGTATATGTCTTTGGAGCTGAAGGACCGTCAGGTGGATGCCTCCAGAAATTTGTATCGCGAACAGAAGCTGCCGAGGGAAGTGGCGGCATATCGCCAGCCTGTGGATTACGAGGAGCTGATCGGTGACATGACCTTGAATAAGCTTCATGAAGTCTTTAAATCCATTGTGAGGAAGCAGGAGGATAAGATTGATCCTATCCGAAGCCAATATGGCAATATTGAGAAGGAGGAGGTTGATATGGATGCGAAAACTCTTTATGTGGAGGCGTATGCCAGAGCGCATAAGAGCTTTAGCTTTCGCAGGCTTTTGGAAAAGCAATCCAGTAAAATGGAGATTATCGTCACTTTTTTGATTATTTTGGAGCTGATGAAGGTAGGAAAAATAAATATCAGTCAGGAGGATATTTTTGACGATATTATGATTACGTCAAATGTGGCGTGATAGGAATCGGGAAACGAAAATTCGGGAGATATAGAATGGACAGAACAAAACAAGAGGCAGTTATCGAGGCTGTTTTATTTACCATGGGAGAGTCTGTGGAAATCAGTAAATTGGCGGATATCATAGAGGAGGATGTTAAGACCACCAAGGAAATTTTACGGGAGATGACAGAACGGTACGAAAAAGATGACAGAGGTATTGTACTGACGCAGCTTGATAATGCGGTGCAGCTTTGCACCAAGGCGGATATGTATGAGTATTTGATTAAGATAGCCAAGACGCCCAGAAAGATGGTGTTGACGGACACAGTGATAGAGACCCTTTCTATTATTGCATACAAGCAGCCTGTCACCAGAATCGAGATTGAGAGAGTCCGTGGAGTGAGCTGTGACCACGCCATTAACAAGCTTTTGGAATATGACTTGATTACGGAGCTGGGGAGACTGGATGCCCCCGGAAGACCGCTTTTGTTCGGTACGACAGAGCAGTTCTTGCGCAGCTTCGGGGTGAAGAGCCTTGAGGATTTACCGGAGTTAAATCCCGTACAGCTGGAGGAATTCAAACAGCAGGCGGAGCAGGAGGTACAGCTGCAGCTTGACGTTTAGAAACAGTTCCTTAGTAAGAGAACGGTAGGAAGATTTTCTGCCTGTCCATTGGTTTTTAGCTGAATTACATACGAATAAAAAACAGAAACAGCCTCATATACTATTAAAAAACGCGGAAACGGCAAAATGTGGAGAAAGCGGGTAAATAGGTTCATAGGGGGCTTTTTTTGCGCCCTATTTTTAATTTTGCAGCTACAGATAAAGACGGTAGCGGGAGAGGAGCCGGATTTATATGCAACGTCTGCAGTGCTTTTGGATGCCGATACCGGCAGGGTGCTTTACGGAAAAAATGCGGAAACGCCCATGGCAATGGCAAGCACTACGAAAATTATGACCTGCATTTTAGTGTTGGAAAAAGGCAATTTGGACGATGAGCTGACGGTCTCTTCCTATGCAGCAAGTATGCCCAAGGTAAAATTATTTTTACAGAGAGGAGAAAAATATCAAGTCAGAGATTTGTTATACTCTCTGATGCTGGAATCTCACAATGATTCGGCAGTAGCGCTGGCGGAATATATCGGAAAGAAATGTCTCTCCGAAGAGCTGCAGCAAAAGGATACGGCGGATTACAGCGTGGAGGAAAGCAAGCAGGCGGTAGCGGCGTTTGCTTTTTTGATGAATGCCAAGGCGAAGGAGCTTGGCTGTGAGAATACATATTTTATTACTCCCAACGGTTTGGATGCAACGGAAAGCATTACGCTCAACAATGGGGAGGTAGTGCAGAAGGAGCATTGTACAACGGCGGAGGAGCTTGCCTGTATTATGGCATATTGTATTGAAAAATCGCCTAAGAGCCAGGAATTTTTGCAGATTACTTCCACTCCGAGCTATACCTTTGGAGCCAACGGAAGGAGCTATTCCTGTAATAATCACAATGCTTTTCTTAACATGATGGAGGGGGCAATAAGCGGCAAAACAGGCTTCACAAACAAGGCGGGATATTGCTATGTGGGGGCGCTTGAAAGCGAGGGGAGAACTTTTGTAGTGTCGTTGCTTGCCTGCGGATGGCCGAATAACAAGACTTATAAGTGGAGCGACACCAGAGAGCTAATGGAATATGGGATGGAGCATTATACTTATCGGGAATTTACCCCCAGTGTTGTGTGCGCACCTATTCCCGTGATAAACGGTGCTGCGAAGGATGGCAGCCCATATCAGGAGGTGTTTGTTCAGGTGGAGGAGATGGGCAAGGAGCTGCCTATCCGTATGCTGGTAAGAGAAGGCGAGGAGATTACCGCCGATGTGGTGTGCAAGAAAAGCCTATGCGCGCCGGTCAAGAAAGGAACGCAGGTAGGCAGCGTAACCTACTATTTGGTAAATCAGGAGGGAGAAAAGCAATATCTTTCGGAGGAAGCGATTTTTGCGGGAGAGGACGTAAGAAAGATAGATTTTGAGTTTGTAACGAAATTTGTTTTAAGGAGTTTTTTGTTGTAGCATAGAAAAATTTGAAATATTCAAATATTTCTGAAAAAAATTGCAATTCGTTCTTTGCGAGTTGCTTTTTTTATGGTATACTGTTACAAACAATAATCATGGGGGCATTTGCGTTATTGGTGAAAAGCAAGTGCTGACCTAATATTAAATTGTTCGTTTTTATTGAATATTAATGGATGTCTGAAAGCATTA
>WFLY01000205.1 GCA_009177215.1 Bacillota bacterium | reverse complement strand
CACGAAAATGCGCTGGAGGCTATGAAAATGTGCCAGATTCAGATTGTCTGAGTTGTAACGGAGCGTTACAACTCAGACAATCTGAATCGCAAAGCCGAGGCTGAAATTCGACTCGCGTGCTTGCGCAGAAAAGGAGATTAATATGCAGCATAAATGTAAAGTAACGGTTATCGACAAAAAATGTTTTACCGAGTATCAGGAACAGTATCTTGCGGACCCGAAATCTGGCGCCTGCCCTTTTTATAATGTGGGAGATACGTTTATTTTCGAGCGATATGGGGAGGAAGATACATTTTGGAGGGAAGGAAACGGCACGCAATGTGCAGAAGCGTGGGATTGTATCAGCAGATACATCTATACCGCATTACAGGGCGGCAGCATAATGCGCAACTGGACCAACGACGAGCGTATGATGATTGCCTGTTGTAATGACGGAACCCGTCCGGTTATTTTTAAAATCGAAAGAATGGATTATAAAGTAGTAAAGATAGAAGGCATGAAATGCTTAGGGTGTGCCGGAAAAATCAGTCAGGCATTGGAGGCGGTTCCCGGTGTGGAGGCTGTCGAAGTAAAATTACAGAAAAAGTGGGCTGAGGTTTTTGTCGATAGGGAGACAAATATATCCGATGAAACCCTGAAGACAGCAGTGGAGCAGTATGAAGGGTTTCATGTAATTGGGATTGACTGAAAGGTGTGACAATGAAATTAATTACTCACTTTTCGGAATTGTGTTCCTGTTGAAAATGGATTATAATTACAACGAAGCAGAGGGGCAAGATAATTTTCTTGCCCTCCCTAAAAAATTGAATATACGAAAGTTTATTATCTAAGATTTTATTGCTGAATAAGCTATAGCATCCACTTGGAAAAACAAATTACCCGGGTCGGCAAATTCGGTCTGAAATGACTTGCGTACTGGATATTTACCATTAAATCTTCTCTTAATTATCTTTTCCATTATCGGAATGTTCCAGATATTTTTGAACAGACAATTCATCTGCACGACATTTTCAAGAGTCAACCCTGCTAAAGCCAGCCGTTCTTCCATTTCGTCAAAGGCACCATCAATTTGATCTTCAACAGTACCGCCTATATTACGGGCACAGTAATTTATAAAGTAAAAGTCTCCTGTCTGGATTATTCCTGAATGTGCCCAATCCTCATTAATGTCATAACGTTTGATTTCTTTCATTCTGCTACACTCCTAACTTTTTAATATTTTTTGGCGAATTATTGATTTGAAGAAATTCTGCAAAACGTGCCATTTCTTTTGCAATCATTTCTTTCATATCGTCATTTGGTTCAATTTTTGGTTCCCACCACCAGTTTTTGATAACAAATTCTCCTGCCTCACGAATCGGTTCTGCCTCAAACCTTGCAATAAATTGACCATTATATAACACAGGCAATACATAATAGCCAAACTTTCTTTTGGCAACAGGGGTGTATACCTCCCATCGGTATATGAAATCAAATAACATTTCTACCATTTGTCTATCCCACATAATATTATCTAGTGGCGCAATAAATCTAACATAGCTATTTGAGTTTTGATATTTCATGTATTTCTGAAAATTCTCTGAAATATAAAAAGATTCTTTGATTCCTTCAACTTGTATTTCATTTATTTTATTTTTTTCAAGTAGTGTTTGAAGTATGGAACTCCGGGTCTCGTTCTCGCTTAAAAAATGTCCCTGCCAGGCTCCTCCTGATTTATTCCATAAAAAGCCAACACTCTGTATTCTTCTTTCTATGTACCATTCCAAAAAATCTTCTATTGTCATGTTCAGGTCACCTTGTAAATCTTTGCTTTCAAGCACTCGTTCTGTCAAATCGAAATACTTCTGTGTACCTCGTTTATAAACTACACAGAATTCGCCACCGTTAAATAAATAATCTAACGCGGCACTTGACAGTTTCTTATGTCCCCAACGGTTTTCCCGTACCTCACCAATTGAAATATCTTTTGTACCTNTNTTTCCATNCTTTTCCACNNAATCTCTCACATCGTCTAATATATCCAATGCTCCTATCATATTACGATGTTTAAGGGCAGAGATAATGTGCTTCTTATGTTCACTTCGCACATACCGAAAGCGGGCAAAATCTTTGGAGTCATAGATACACATTACTTTATCAAATCCATCAACTAATTTATGTTCTCTGTACAATAGATTGTAAAGAAATGATTCTTTGTAATCCTTTACTCTTGCCTGTAATACTAAATCGGCATTCCTTGCTACAACATTCAAAGGATCGTATTGAATGCTGTGTATTCGTTGCATTATCTTTTCTACACCTATTTCCCCACTTATCGATTCTGCACCGTCCAGATTGTGGTAACGGCACAACATACGTCTTGCTTCTTCTCTCGAATACAATTTCATCTTCATTCCTCATATTCCATTTGAATTTCTTTGCAGGTCTTTAGAATACGTTCTTTAATTTCTTGTGGTTCGATGATCTTAACCTTATTTCCAAAAGAAAGAATCACCCCATACCAAAATGTCTCATGTTCCGGCACAGAAAAACAAAACTCAAAATCACCATTTTCAAATTCCTGTGTGATACATCCGTTTAAATATTCCCTACACTTTGCTTTTATGATTGCTTTGCCATGAAGTTTGATATGCACAATATTTTCATTGTTATCTCTCATCTTTATATCTGAAANATTATGNNTTTTTGNGTTTTTAATATCTNTTNNNTGTAAGCTNTCCATGCGNACTAATTTGAACATACAATAATCTTGATATTTTTCGTAATATCCAATCAGATACCAGTTGTACCATTTGTATTGGAGACAAACTGGTTCTACCTGAATCTCTTTTACTTCATCATGGCTATTTGCATAAGTAAATCGAACCATACTCTTTTTTTCAATTGCATCTTCTAACAGCATCAATTGTTCATTTATTTTGTCATCTTCACTTGCCACGCCTAAATCTATGGAAACAGCCGTACCTTTCGTATCATTTAAATTCTTTATTTTCGCTAAAGTCTGTTCTAAACTTTTGCTTGCATATGCACTTGCCATTCCTTGCAGGGCAGTAACAATCCAATCATATTCATGACTTGTCGCAACTTGTTTTTCCAAAACAAAGCCATCCATAATTTGGTAGCCACCCTCCACACCATAAAAAGATTGAATAGGAATGCCTGCCTGATCTAATGATTCCAAATCCCTCATAATCGTTCTGGAGGAAACTTCAAATTCTTCAGCAAGTTTTTGTGCAGATGTCCGACCATTATTTAATAAATAAACAACAATGCCCATAAGTCGATCAATCTTCATTTTTTCTCCTTTCTAACCCAGCATAGCAAACGAACTATGACACCATTATGTCATAGTTTGTTTAAATAAGCAATTATTTCAATTAAGACTTCATCATATAGCACTTATTTCATTTAGTAATATATCAATCCTTTCTTACCAAAGTTCTAACGAATTTTCCGCCGCTACCCACATCTGCATATTCCCCTCAAGATATAACAAATCCATCGGAAATCCGATGGATTGCATATATCGAGAGGNTNATCTATTGGCAAAGCATTTAATTCACATTCAGAACAAGGGGTAGTTTGCAATCCTTCTTCTGCTTTGCCACGGTCTATCCGCAAAAAGTAACCTGCATAAGTATATATGTCGATACTGTTGTAGTAGATATTGTATTCAGCATAAATGATATTCATCTTATCTGTTCCTTTCTTTAGATTTTTTGAAAGCCTTTCAATCAGTTCACCATATCCCGTTTGTTTTGTGTTATAATATTTTATATGATTTTGTTTCCCTTATTTTTTTCTTATCAGGGTTCGTAATGCCCTATGGGAGGATATAATAAAGCCATTTGCAAAATGGTTTTGGGAAACAATAAGGGAAAGTTCACCTGCGATAAAAAGTTTATCGTAGATAAACTTAGCGTTTTCAAGGGTTAGCGGAGATTTTAATAACAATTTATAACATCTAATATTTCCCTAAAAAATCATTAAATTACAATTGGAATTTGCGGATGAAATGTTTGAACTTTCCTTATTTTCAAGGTTTTTCAAGCCTCANATNGTGAAATGATATGTATTNTNTCTTGTATTTGCNCNTANTAGTAAATGANNAAGGGAAGGCAAATTGTAAATGACAGAGTAGAGATTTTTGAAATTGAATAATAAGAAAATCCCAGAAGTAAAATATGATATTAAATATACGCCTTGCAGGGAAGGAATAGAATCCATGTAAATGTGCTTAATAAATGCCGTTGTGTTAAAAATGGGGGATTCAAATAAAGTTAAGCTTGACATCTTAATAAGATGTCTGATATTCTATTTTCGATAGGAGACGTAAGTCTGATCCACGCTTGTTAGGGAAAATAATCTCTAACAAGCGTTTTTATTTTCAGGAGCTATTTTGCTATGATCTGCCAAGATTCAAGAGGTAATGAAGTGGTCGAAATGATTGATATTGAAGAAGAGGAAGCTATGAAACTTTTTTATCCCGTTACACATTGTTTAGCAGTGGTAATAATGCATGATGA
>WFLY01000070.1 GCA_009177215.1 Bacillota bacterium | reverse complement strand
TATCAAAGACGTATACCATGAATTATTTGATGAAGCACTTGCTCGGTTCAATGAGAAGCAGAGCAGAAGTGACCGCCGGATTGATGATTACTATGAGAAAATCTGTTCCGGCAAACAGGAGAAGCCATTCCATGAGATTATTTTGCAAATCGGGAACAGGGACGATATGGGGGCAAGGACAGAGGACGGACAGCTTGCGGCAAAAATACTTGATGAATATATGCAGGACTTCCGGCGGCGCAATCCCACGTTGAGAGTGTTTTCAGCATATCTCCACATGGACGAAGCAACACCACATCTGCATATAGATTTTATACCCTATACGACTGGAAGCAAGCGAGGGCTTGAAACAAGGGTGTCATTAAAAAAAGCCCTGGCAGAACTCGGCTTTAAGGGCGGCACAAGAACCGAAACAGAGCGCAACCAATGGGTGGCGGCAGAAAAAGAACGGCTTGCTGAAATTATGTTACAGTATGGTATTGAGTGGGAGAAAAAGGGAACGCATGAGAAACATTTATCTGTTTTGGATTTTGAGAAAAAGGAGCGTGAAAAAGAAGTTGCTGAATTGAAACAGACGATTTCCAGCAGCAAAGAGGAATTATCCAACATTCTTCATCAGCAGATTGCGGCAGGACAGGAAACAGAGCAGATACGAAAAGAGGGTGAAGCGATCCGGCAGGAAGTATCAGAACTTTCCGCAACAAATTATCTGCTGAAAGAGCAGACAGAAACTCTGGCGGAGGATAAAGAAAGGCTGCTATCCGAAAATGAAAAATTGGAGAAACAACAGAATAAGTTACAACAGGAAATCAATAAAATGGCACAGTCTAAAGAAGTTATGGAGCGCAATATACACGCTTATGATGAAGATGTGAAATGGCAGTTGCCGGATCCAGGTGCACTGATGAGTGCAAAAGCATATCGGGATAAAAAGGCTTTACCGCTTGTGGAGAAACTAAAAGAGGTGGTAAAAAATCTGACTATCAAATGCGTGCAGATTACGGAGCGGGGTAAGAAGCTGGCTGCAAAAGTTGACGGGCAACAGAAGCAGATTAGCCGCTTGGCGGATAAGGTCATGGAACAGAGCGACACCATAGACCGATTGCAGGAAAAAGTGTCTGATTTGGGGCGTTTGGAGCATCATTTAGGCAAGGAACAGGTGCAGATGATAGTAGAGCGGTCAAAGGCATTAGAGCAGGCAGAAAGGGCAGTTAAATGCCCGAAACGTACCTTTGAAATGAGCCGATAGGAAAGGGGGATTGATAGGATATGACTGATATGGAGAAGAAAGTCATGGTGCGGCTGTGCGCAAAGATTCTGACAGAAACAGAATTGTATGATACAGATATGGAAGTGCGGAATCTGATTGACTGGATATGTGTGTCGGAGCAGATTAAAACGAATAACAATACAATTCGCAATCTGACTGGGGAATATAAAAAGATAGAGTCGGGTTGCCGGGAGGGAGTGCGGACGCAGTTGGAACGAATGAAAGAACTCTGCAAGGAGCGAAATAATCTGTATGAGAAACAGAATGATTTGAAAGGGCAAAAATATAAAATAGAAAAAACGTTGGAATGATTAGGAATGTGGGGCGTAGCGGTTGCTATGTCCTATATTTTTGTAGAAAATAAGGGGAAAGAGTGATATAATCAGAATGTAATTGATGTGGATAATCAAGATTTATGTAGGAGTAATAGGTATGGATTTGATAGAGTTATATAAAACAGAGAGAATGGAAGAAGGAAAGAAAATAGAATCTCTTGGTATTGAAGAAATAAAAAGATTTTTATCCATATATCCCATTGAGTCTATCTCAAATTTGACAATAGAACAGTATACATTAGGAGATAATTCTTTTAGTCATAGGTTGCTTTATGGATTGCGTAATATCGCAAGTCCGGGAAATACTTATACAAGTGATTTTGGGATATATACTAAAAAGGGTTCTTCAGATATACTATTATCACCTACAAAGGGCTACAAAAAGAAATTTGGTTCTGATTATAAGAATGCTTTTATTGACCTAAAAAACGAAATAGTAAATTTTTTGGAGGATGTANAACAAAAGAATTATAATGATTTAGAAAAATATAGAATAAACAGTAAAGTAAAAAATAGACTTATGGTAGTGTATTTTTATCATAGATTTTTTCCTATTTGTACCGAGTCGGAAATTGATAAGTGCTTAAATAGTGTGAGTATTCTTAAGGAAAATGAAAATAAACCAATGGTATATAAGAATTTAGCCTTGGTTGAATGGAAAAAGTCTGTGCCTGAATTAGCAGATTGGTCTAATCAGATAGTGCTTGATTTTTGCAGATGGTTAAACAGTAAAAATATTGTAACAAATAAAGACGCACTCTGTAATAATGCAGTAATCGGAAAAGCAAAAAAAATAGAGGAAGAAATTAGTTCTTTAAATGTTGAGGGAGCATCAAAAAAAGCAATTATAAATGTCCGGGTCAATCAAGGAATATTCAGGGATTTATTGCTAAAGAGATATAATAGATGTTGTCTGTGTGGTGTGAGAAACCATACATTGCTGACAGCAAGCCATATCAAACCTTGGATAGAAAGTGAACCAAAAGAAAAATTAGATGTCGATAATGGTTTTTTGATGTGTCCTAACCATGATAAATTATTTGATAAAGGTTATATCACTTTTGATGATGATGGTAAGATTATAATTTCTGACGAACTAACGGACAACGACAGGGTGTTGCTTAATATCAACAGTAGAATGCATCTCAATGTAGACTTAACCAAGGGTAATAAAAAGTATTTGAATTTTCACCGAGAAAAAGTTTTTTATAGATAAATGATAATTCAAGTTTGTCAGACTGGGAAATTGGGATTTTTCACTCGATTTGTATTTATGTCGATAAAGAGATTGTAAGTAAATAATG
>WFLY01000093.1 GCA_009177215.1 Bacillota bacterium | reverse complement strand
ACCTTGATGCAATGTTATTCGGTACGGGGATTGGACGCAGTGGCGGCGCTGAATATTTCCTCTACCATTTCCAACTTATTTAACGTAGTGTTTATCGCAATGGGAAGTGCCATCTCCATTTTGGTGGGGCAGCTTTTGGGAGCCGGTAAAATGGAGGAGGCGAAGGATACGGATACCAAGCTGATAGCCTTTTCAGTGATGAGCTGTGTGGGTATCGGTCTGGTGCTGATCATTCTGGCGCCGTTGTTTCCTATGCTCTATAATACTACGGACGCAGTGAAGGGGCTTGCCACATGGTTTATCCGTATTGCGGCGGCATGTATGCCTATTTTTGCGTTTATGCATGCCACATATTTTACTCTTCGCTCCGGCGGCAAGACTATCGTTACTTTTTTGTTTGACAGTGTGTTTATGTGGTGTGCCAGCATTCCGCTTGCCTTTGTGCTCAGCCGGTTTACCGGGCTGCATATTATCCCGTTGTATCTCTTTTGCCAGCTAATTGATTTGATCAAGTGTGTTATCGGCTTTATTTTGGTAAAGAAGGGCGTTTGGATACAGAATATTGTGCAGAAGTAAATTCCTATTTTACATCATTGGGGCTTTCTTTACCGTCAAGATAGTCCATGGCATTTTGCAGGGTGGTTTCGGCAATCGCCTGCAATGCCTCTCTGGTAAAGAAACCTTGGTGAGAGGTAATCATTACGTTGGGGAAGGAGAGGAGCCTTGCGGTAGTGGAGTGCTCCAGAATTTCGTCGGAACGGTCCTCAAACACATTTTTGGTCTCCTCTTCATACACATCCAGGCCTACGCCTGCAAATTTGTGCATGCGGATTCCCTCGATTAAGTCTGCGGTTTTTACCAGAGCGCCTCGGGAGGTATTTACCAGTATTACGCCGTCCTTCATCTGTTTGATAGTATCCAGTTGGATGATGTGATAGGTGGAGTCCATAAGGGGGCAATGCAGGGAGATTAAGTCACTGTCTGCCAACAATTGCTCCAAAGACACATATTCTACAAAATCCTTTAACGCTTCATTTTGATACACATCATAAGCAATGACCTTCATTCCGAATCCGTGACAGATGTGGCACATGGCGGCGCCGATTTTGCCTGTGCCCACTATGCCAGCTGTTTTCCCATAGAAATTAGATCCCATAAGACCGCTTAAACTGAAATCGTTTTCACGAACCTTGTTGTATGCTTTGTAGAGGCGGCGGTTGCAGGCGAGCGCTAAAGCTATGGCATGTTCCGCTACAGCTTCCGGCGAATAGCCGGGTACGCGCATAACGCGCATGTCGTATTCTCGCGCTTTATCCATATCCACATTATTAAAACCGGCACAGCGCATAAGTATCAGCTTTATATCATGTCTGTGGAGAATTTCAAGGGTTCTTGTGCCTACATCTGAGCTTACAAAGGCGCACACGGCGTCAAAGCCCTCTGCGAGAGCCGCTGTTCTGGGATCCAAATCGGATTTGATATATTCTATTTCCGCCTCGGGGAAGCTTGAGAGAGCAGCTTCGAAGGTCTTTTGATCGTAGCTTTTAGTATCATAAAACAATATTTTCATGAGAACCTCCATTTTGAGTTAATTGAAATGTAACGGTTGTGACATTTCGACACAAACGGATATTATAACACGTTAAATATAGTGTGCCCCTTCATTATAATACAATTCATTAAAGGGTAAAAATACCAAATACAGCAAGTTTTGATAAAAATTAGGCACAAATTAATAGTGCTTTTCTTTTCAAATTATGTTATGATATAGTTTAGTGGTAAAACGTTTAATGGGGTATGCGTATGAAAATGTTGCGGAAACTCGGTATAGCGAGCGTTTTATGTTTTTTGAGTTTATGTGCCTGTGGTGAGGAGTTACAAACCGGGGAACATGGAATAATGGAACAGACATCCGGAGGAATAAATGAAGGAGTGGGCGCTTTAACGGAGACGGGGGATTCAGAAAAAATGAATGAAGGAAATGAACAAAAGAATCAGTATGCGGCACTGTTTGAGAATTTGAAGCTGACAGACAGCTACAAGGGTTTGGACAATGCTAACCCTCTGATGACGCAGAGGTTTGGGGCGGATCCTTACGCAATGGTATATGAGGACAGAGTATATTTTTATATGACTGCGGATGCCTTTGAATATGATGCCGAGGGTAACGTGGTAGAAAATACTTACGGGAAGATACATAGCATTAATGTGATTTCCACGGCGGACATGGTAAACTTTACGGATCATGGCACTGTTAATGCGGCTTCTTCACAGGGCAGTGCCAAATGGGCAAACAATTCATGGGCACCGGCTGCAGCGTGGAAGGAGATAGACGGAAAGCCCGAGTTTTTCCTGTACTTTGCAGACGCGGGCGGCGGAATCGGTGTGCTGACTGCGGACAGCCCCACAGGTCCGTTTACAGACCCGCTGGGCAAAGGACTGATTACCAGACAGACTCCTAACTGCAGTGATGTATTATGGTTGTTTGACCCTGCTGTGCTGGTAGATGATGACGGAAGGGCATATCTTTATTTTGGCGGCGGTGTTCCCGAGGGGAAAGTATCGGATCCGGGAACTGCAAGAGTGGTTGAGCTGGGAGAGGATATGATAAGCATTATAGGGGAGCCGGTTAAGATAGATGTTCCTTATCTGTTTGAGGATTCCGGTATCCATAAGTTTGGCGGCAAATATTATTATACTTATTGTTCCAATTGGCAGGTTGATGATAAAGGTACGGCGGAATATGGTTTTCATAGTGCAGAGATTGTCAGCATGGAAAGTGACAATCCCATGGGTCCGTTTACGGTGAAGGAGACTATTCTGGAGAATCCCGGACGAACCTTCGGCTTGTATGGAAATAACCACCACTGTGTATTTTCCTTTAAGGATAATTGGTATATCACTTATCACACCAGAGTTTTGGAGCAGGCGATGGGAGTGGAAAAGGGCTATCGCTGTACTCATATAGATTCTTTTACCATGCAGGAGGACGGAACTATCGGGAAAATTCGTCAGACACTTAAGGGAAGGAAGCAGCTTTCCTATGTGAATCCTTATGATGAGAACAGAGCTGCCAACATGGCAGTAATGGGTGGAGTGGAATGCGTACCCTCCGAGACGCAAAGCAAATATTATGGCTCGGGTAATATGGCTGTGGGAGACATCGATACAGGAGATTTTATTAAAATACAGGGGGTTGATTTCGGGGAAAAGACTCCCAAGCAGTGGAAAGCCATGGTAAAGAATACAGCAGGTGGAGAGGGAATAATACAGCTTTGCATAGACGGCACTCAGGGAGAGGCACTCGGATATCTCCCTATTGAAAAATCTGTTGACAAGGACTTTGTTGAGTATACAGCAGCTTTGGAGACAGAGGTTACAGGGATTCATGACTTATTTTTGATCTTTTATGGAGAGGGTTTTGAGGTGGACAGCTGGCAATTTGTCCGCTAAAAAATTACTGTAAGTGCAAAGGCATTTGCAGTATGTATATATATTATACTAAGGAGGCAAGGATATGAAAAATATTAAACTGGCGACCAAAATAAGCATTATTGTTATTGCCATCTTGGCGGTGGGACTTGTTGGATTATGGAAAATTACGGACACAAGTGTATCATCANTGATGAGGGAACAGGTGCTGCAGGAAATGAACGACGCAGTATCTACCAGAAGTGAAATAGTTGAGCAGTATGTACAGGCGGCAGAGTCGTATCTGATAGGTTTTGGACAGTCTCTGGAGCTTAAGGAAGCGCTTAGTAAGGCGAATAATTCATCCATTGTTGCCGATGCACAGAGCTATACGGAAAGTTATGCGCTGGTGAATGCGAACATGGAAAATGTATATCTTGCGGACTATAATTCTACGGTTATAACCTCTTTTGTCAAGGGTCCTATCGGTAGGACACTTCGTGAAGGCGACGCTCTGCAGCAGCTGAGAGATGAAGTTTTTGATTCCGACGAAATATGGAACACCGGTATTATGGCCTCTCTTTCTACAGGTTTGCAGGTTATTTCTATGTATTACCCCATTTATGACGGCAGTAAACCCCTTGGATATGTGGGAGGTGCAATTTATGTTGAAGACCTGAAAAATACTTTAAATGCATTGCAGGAGTCTGAGGAAAACAAGACAAATTATATGCTTTTAGATGCGGCAACGGGTACCTATATTTTTTGTGATGACGAGAGCAAAATTGGTACGACAATTGAAGAAGAAAACATTTTAAAGGTAATAGAGCGGGCAAAGGACGAACAGATACAAAATAATTTCTATGAGTATAAAGAAAACGGTACAAAGATGCTGTCAGTGTACCGGTATATGCCTGCCAGAGACTGGGTGCTTGTCATAATGACTGATTGTGATGTAGCGTTTGCAGCAATTAATCAGATGTCGGTCTTGTTGATAGTTTTGTGTGCAATCATGCTGGTGATAATTTCTATAGCAGTCTGGGTAGCTTCCAGATTAATTGCCAGAAATGTTGCTAAGGAAGCTGGTATTATCAGAGAATTGGGTACATTGGATTTGACCTTGAGGCATAAGCTTGATCCATATGCTTCTCGTAAGGATGAGGTTGGTATGATTGCCAGTGCGACTCTTTATCTGACGGAAATTGTAGGGGAGGCAGTTAAGCTGCTCAAGGAGAAAAACGAAGAGCTTTCAAATGCTTCCAAGAATCTAATGACAGGTGCCGGAGTTACAAAAGGCTCCGTTGAAAATGTAGAAAAGGCAATCAATGAAATTGCAGGAAGCGCCGCACAGCAGGCAACCGATACACAGCAGGCAGCCGAAAGCGTATTGCATATTGGAGAGACGATTGAGACAACCATGCAAGAGGCAGAAGCGCTCAGCAAATATGCGGGAAATATTCAGGAGACCAGCGAGGGAATGCGCAACACCGTCAGGGCATTGTCCGAGGTGAACGGCAATACAGAGAAAGCGATTGAAGAAATCAGCGCCCAGACCTTATCCACAAATGAATCCGCAATGAAGATTAAGGATGCGGCTCAGCTGATTACCTCTATTGCAGAGGAAACCAATTTGTTGTCCTTAAATGCTTCCATTGAGGCCGCCCGTGCCGGGGAACAGGGAAGAGGCTTTGCGGTTGTGGCTAATCAGATTCAGAAGCTTGCTGAACAGTCAAATGACTCCGCTAAGTTTATAGATAACATTATCAATACATTGATTGAGGATTCCGGCAAGGCAGTGGACTCCATGCATGACATGAAGAATATTATGCTGGAGCAGAGTAAGCAGCTCTCCAATACAGAAGAGCAGTTCCAAGATATGTATCAGGATATTGAGGTTACTAAGAAGAGCGTTAATGCTATTTATGATACTGTCAAGAGTATGGATGAGGAAAGAATGATGGTAGTGGAGGTAGTACAGAACCTGTCAGCGATTGCCGAGGCAAATGCTGCAAGCACCCAGCAGACTTTGGCTTCAACCGAACTGGTAAATGATATGGTAAAAGATATATCAGATGTATCCACTCAATTGATAAATGTTTCCGAGGCGATAGAGAAGAGTGTGGGTGGATTCATGGTATAATGAATGTGATAGTCACAGTGGTTTATTGAGGAGTAAAGGGCATTCATTTATAAGAATTTATTATTGAAATATAAGGCGAAAAGGTTTCTGTTGTATGACAGGAACCTTTTTTTGTTCATAAGTTGGCGGAAAAACACGTGAATAAATAGTGAGGGGATATATTCTGCTAACTTATAAAAGGCATGGCTGAACTGTAATTTTTTGTCGATGAATTTTATAGCGGCTCTTGACAGAAAGGTCTACTGGCAGTAGAATAAAAGTGGTTTACAGTCAGTAGAATGGCGTGCATAGAAATGGGAGGCAGAGATGATAGAATACAAGTTAGGTGAGATTGAGATGAAGTTTGCCACAATTATCTGGGAGAATGAACCTTTGCAATCGGGAGAGCTTGCAAAGCTGTGTGAAAAAGAGCTTGGTTGGAAGAAATCAACTACATATACTATTTTGCGTAGAGTGTGCGAGAGAGGTCTGTTTCTAAATAACAATGGAACGGTCACATCAGTGGTTTCTAAGATGGATTTTCTGTCAAAACAGAGCGAGCAGTTTGTGGAGGATACTTTTGCAGGTTCCCTGCCAGGCTTTTTAGCCGCTTTCACTTCCGGCAGGAAGTTGAGTGACAGGGAAATCGAGGAACTGCAGAGAATCATTGATAACAGTCGATAGGGGAGTGTGAGGCTCCGGAATGGAGAATACTATGGAAGATTTTATACTTCAATTAGGCAGTATGAGTGTACAGGCAACGATAGCTATGGGAATCATTTTGATTGCCCGTTTGTTGTTTGTACGATTTGGAGTGTCCAAAAAGTATGCTAATTTGCTGTGGTTTATACCTTATTTTTGCATGATATGTCCGTGGAAGCTGAAAAGCCCTTTCGGATTTTGGGAGAGCAGGCCGAAGGAGTATCAGGTAGAGAGGATTAGACAGGCGGCAATCTATATTCAAAATGCCACTTCATCGGTTACGGCAGCAGGTGAAATGGAACAGAGTACCAAAGAGGCTTCCGTTATGGGAGCCGTTACCGATTCTGTCAGCATGGTATGGACTTTTTCGGCAATATGCGGAACAATTTGGCTTGTGGGTGTTTTGACAGTACTTGCATATAGTATTCTTTCTTATTTTAGACTAAAGAGAAAGCTGATTTGCAGTATCTGTGTAGAGGAGAATATTTATCTGGCGGATGATATTGAAACTCCTTTTGTATTTGGTTTGATTCGTCCAAAGATTTATCTTCCGTCGGGAATGGATACAGAATATCTACAGTATGTGACAGAGCATGAGCGGACACATATTGGTCGTTTAGACCCTGTGAAAAAAATGCTGGCATTTTTTATCACCTGCATTCATTGGTTCAATCCGTTTGTATGGCTTATCTTTTTACTTTTCGGAAAGGACATGGAGATGGCGNGTGATGAGGNGACAATANAGAGAATTGGTGCAGATAAACGGAAAGAATACGCTTATGCGCTGCTTAGGCTGTCTGCAGGCAGAAGAATCCTGCTGGGAGCGCCCTTGGCCTTTGGAGAGGGCAGCGCTAAGGACAGGATTAAAAATATTATAAAATATAAAAAAACGTTATCTCTTGCCACCGTCTCGGCTGTCCTTATTTTTGCAGTGCTTGCTGCATGTCTTTTTACAAGGCGGGAGGGNGCGGATGATAAGCCTGNGGGAAAGCAGAACACTNTTATGGCTGNAGGGNTGCAGGATGAAGGAAGCGGTATAGGGGAATTCCAATGGCTTGTGGCTGACGGAACGGAGAAAGAAAGAAGCGACATGGGGAAATTCCGGCAGCTTGCGACTGGCGGGCTGCAAGATGAAGGAATTGAATTAATGGGGGAGGCAATCCGGATAACTCCGTTGTATTTAGGGGAGGAATATATTTGCGGCGCGGACGGTCCGATTTTAGATTACGGGGATGAGAGAATTCTTATTTTTCATGACTATTATGGGCTGTTTGTATACAATATAGAGGCGCAGCGCATGACAGGAGCGTTGGATCTTGCGGCGATAGGCTGCCAGTATACACAGGGTGACAATTATTGTGAGGTCATAGTGGAATCTAACGGTTCTAAGGTGTATATGCATCCGAACAATGAGGAGGATATGTATGTCCTTGATGTGGAAAATTATATTCTTACAAAGCAGAAATATTCGCTGGAAGGAGTTCAGGCTTTTGATGAGCTTAAATTGACAAGAGACTCTATCAATACTGATGTTTCGGCAGTCATAAGCAATCAATGCGTTGCCTTAAACAGTGATGGCAATGGGTTTTGTTATCTGTATCTTGCAAGTGAAAGCGGCATGGTAGTCAATTTGCGTTATGTCATTGGAACAAGCTCCAAGGAATTGCAAAGCGCCAATTTATTTACCGGTTATAATACGAATGCTCTCTCGGACAACGGAACCGCTGAGAACGGTCAGCCAGCGCATCGGGAGGGTTTTAGAGAAGCAGTTTTACATTTACATATTCCTAGACTGGATAAAGAGTCAGGAATGACAGAGGATATGCTGCCGTCCGAGGAGGAAAGAGAAGCAATGGCACAGCAGGCGCTGCGGGAGCTATATGATTTGACGGGAACCCTGATAAAGGAGTGCTATTATTATTCGGAGCNGACGTGGAACTCTTATCGTTTTGNNCTNACCGAGGACGATATNANTCATGACAGAATTTTTNTGNGCCGGTGTTNTTCGGGTANTNAGAGCATTNATATCNCCAGCAGAAGGAGACTGTGGTATTCACCTATAGATATGTTCATTTCGCCGGAGAATTATGAAAAAATGAGTGAAGAGGAAAAAGCAATCTGGTTTGTAACCCATGCGGGAAATTATAACGGGAAAAGGATAGTGGAGACACGCCAGCCCTATGAATGGGATAAGTCTGTCTGGCATGTGATCATGGAGGATGATACGGCGTATGAGGTGGCGTTGGATTCCGAGATAAACAGCATAGGAGATATTACGGGTCCGTATCCGGACAGTGATATAAGGCATTAGAAGGAGAATATTTATGAGATTAAGTAAGATTTTGATAGCGATAGGAATCTTCGGCGTTTTGTTGACCGGATGCGGCAAAAAAGAACAGGAATCTCCGAAAAATCAGGAAGAAAGAATATTGTCAGGAAGCGAGGAGGAAGCGGGGCTTTTGCAAAGCGCCGGTGTGGAAAGCAGCGCTTTGGACTACGGAAAAACAGACATTTCTACGATGGAAGGAATAATTGAGGAACAGGCCATTGGCGTTACACTGGACGGCTCGCGAAGTATTTATTCCCAGCTTGGCATTATGGCAGACAATATGGATATATGGTATCATGAACCGGATTATGCAGACGATTTGTATTGTTTTGCTGTCACCAATTTGGATTTAGACGACAGGCTTGAGTTGATTGTGGCAAATTATGGAGGTACGGGAGAGTATACTTACAGTCATTTCTATGAGATTAATGAAAGCTATGACGGTCTGACAGAATGTGAGACAAATTTTGCGGAAGGAGAGTCTCAGCCGGACATTATAGAAGAGTTTATTTCTGTTTTTTGTGATGCCAAGGGGATATTCCACTATATATTCTTTGATAACCTTAGGATTGGCGCCGGAGAGGATGATCTCATAACCAGTGCTTTAACCCTGCAGAACGGGAAAATAACCAATGATCCTTTAAGATGTATGAGGGTAACATATGGTGAAGAACAGGGAAGTATTGCCTATACTAACGGAGCGGGGGATGAAATCACGGAAGAGGAATATAAAAATGCAGTGGAGAATGCTTTTGAAGGCCTCACATCCTATACGGTTACTTTCGGCTGGCAGGACGCCGGGAAATTGGAAGGCTTAAGCCGTGAGGAAGTGACGGATAAACTGGAGGAGTCTTATAATAAATTTAAGCATGGAACGGAATAAGTTAAGAAAAGCATGTAACCGTTAAGAAAAGCATGTAACCGTTAAGAAAAGCATGTAACCGTTAAGAAGAGCATGTAACGGTTAAGAAGAGAATGCAACGGATTGGAAGGATGGTAAGGAGAAAACCAAATGGCAGCTTTTTTTTCTGATGTATTGGATGAGTTTTTAACTCCTGTATTTTTAGAGGGAGTCCGCAAAAAATTTCATTATGGAGAAACGCAAGCAATTGAATTTCAGGTAGTGGCAGAGGAAATGCTGCCCCTGATACGTGAAGAAGCCTTTTGGGAGAGAAAGGAATTTTTGATGAAAAATCAATGCCGGACAGAGATTTCTGATGCAGTTTATGAGAATGTTGTCATGTCTTTGGGAAATGGAGTGGATTGTTTACAGGAAAGTTACAGCAATAAAGGTCTGCTGTCACAAAGTTATATGCTTGAGGTATTGGCAAGTGAGCTTTTAATGCAAGGTTATGACGCATATAATCGTTATATCAAAAGAAATACAGACTGTCATGTTGCAAGATATCATTTTATTGGCAGCAAGGAGTTCCCTTTGGAGATGTTGCCGCATCTGTTAAAAGAAATCACTCGGCAGATTACCTGTAATTCATCTTTTTGTATGCTGCCCAAAAAGAGTGTGGCATTTATTTCAGAGTTGACGCAGGACGAAACAGTTCATTGCAAAGGCGTTTGTGTCGGTTGTAATAATATACATTGTCAAAATAGAATAACAGATAATTATTTGATAAAAAGGCATATGACTGAAATGACAGATATGCCGCTGACTTACGGATACAGCCGGATTTTTGGAATAAGCCGATAATCGAATTTTTTCTCGATTGCCCGTATGTTGGGTATTTCGACAATCCGTTACTTTCGTCTGGCTGCAATAAGCAACATCATAGGGCGGCGCATTTCATCTTTCATACCCACTATATTCAGCATTTTCTCCGGCGGTTGAGGCTCAACGATATGCTGAAATTCAAAACCGTTTTGAAGTAATGTGTTAAGGTATGTTGTCAGTGTTCTATGGTATTTTACAACCTGTTCACCTAAAAATACAGCGCTACGTTTTCCCTCATAATAGTAATTATCCACGGGGAAATGCAGTATTATGAGTAAATCCACCGCTCCCTTTAGACTGTCGGCGGTTTGGAGCGTGCAGTAGCAAACGGAGTTAAGAACTTGGTAATACAGCCTGCTCACCTGATGCATGGTGCGGAGTATGAAGAGTTTTTATTATACAGACAATATTCTTATGCTGAAGGAATATGGTGCGGAAATAAAATATTTTTCTCCTTTGCGGGATGATAAACTGCCGGACGCTTGTCAGGCGTTGTTAATCGGCGGCGGATATCCGGAACTGTATGCTGGAAAGCTTAGCGAGAATAGAAGGATGCGTTCTGCAGTCAGGAAAGCAGTGGAAAACGGAATGCCTGTGGTGGCAACCTGCTTTTATGCCGGGAAGCTGGTTCGTTTTGGCTACATAGAGCTTCAAGAAAAGCGGAGCAGCTTTCTGCCGGAAGGGGAGCGCATAAAAGGGCATGAGTTCCACTATTATGACAGTACCGATAACGGGAATGGCACGATTGCAATCAAACAGGTGACAGGGAAGGAATATTCCTGTATAATAGAAGATGACAATTGCTGGATGGGATTCCCGCATTTATATTATCCGTCAAACCTCGCATTTGCCAAATCGTTTGTGGAGAAAGCAGAGAAATATAAGGAAAGGTGCAAGAGTAAACATGGAGAATTCGTATCGCTTTTTTGAAAATAAAGAGTGCAATTATTTTCCCTGTCATAAAGGATTGGGAAGTTTTAACTGTTTATTTTGTTATTGCCCGTTATATGCAAGAGAAAACTGCCCGGGAAACCCGCAATATATGGAAAGGGATGGGAGAAGGATAAAAATTTGTACAAACTGTACCTTTCCTCATCAGCCTGAGAATTATGATGTAATGATGGGGATTTTAAAAGGGTAAAAATATCTTGGAATAAGTGATAGTGGATAATATTGAAGAAAGAGCAGGCAAATACAAGCCAGCTCTTTCTTTGAAGGAAAAACCGGAATCGTATTCCGGCGCTTGAGCGGAGAGCATGGGATTCGAACCCACGGTGCCTTTTGGGCACACGGCTTTTCGAGAGCCGCACCTTAAACCACTCGGACAACTCTCCAAACTAAAATGGTTTACTATCAGACTTATCTATTTTATAGGAAAACTTCTTTTTTTACAAGCTTCTTTTTAAACTTTTTTCACATTTTTTCCGCCCCAATAAGTTGTATCAAAACCAAATATAGGATATAATGTAACTTGTGGGAAGGAAATCAAGCGACCGCCGAAGCGGTCATTTGATTTCACCCCACAAGTTAGCGAAAAAAACGAAGAGTGCGAAGCACGGATTTCGCGGAGCGAAATGTTTTTTGAGCATGGAAAGGAAGGAAATCAAGCGACCGCCGAAGCGGTCATTATAAAATAAATGCTGACCTACAGGCAGCAGAATGGAGGAACACATGAAAAGAATCGGTATGTTGACCAGCGGCGGAGATTGTCAGGCGTTGAATGCGGCAATGCGAGGTGTGGTTAAAACCCTTGCCAACAGCAAAGAGGACGTGGAAATCTATGGTTTTCTGGACGGTTACAGAGGTTTGATCTACAGTAACTTCCGCATGCTGACAGGAAAGGATTTTTCCGGCATTTTGACAAAAGGCGGTACCATTTTGGGTACATCCCGAACTCCTTTCAAGACAATAAAGGATCCTGACGAGAACGGGATTGATAAGGTTGAGGCTATGAAGCAGAATTATTATAAGCTTCAGCTGGATTGTCTGGTGATTTTGGGTGGCAACGGAACCCACAAGACTGCGAATCTTCTCCGTGAGGAGGGCTTGAATGTTGTTACTCTGCCCAAAACCATCGATAACGATTTGTGGGGAACGGACATGACCTTTGGGTTTCAGAGTGCGGTGGATATTGCGACGGATGCTATTGACTGCATTCATACGACAGCGGCGTCTCACGGACGTGTATTTATTGTGGAGGTTATGGGACATAAGGTTGGCTGGCTTACTTTGAATGCGGGCATGGCCGGCGGTGCAGACATTATTTTGCTTCCGGAAATTCCTTATGATATTGACAAGGTGGTTGAGAAGATTGAAGAGCGTGACAGAGACGGCTGCCGTTTTACTATTATCGCAGTGGCGGAAGGCGCTATTTCCAAGGCGGATGCCAAGCTTTCCAAAAAAGAATATAAGGAAAAAATGAAAAAATATCCGTACCCTTCAGTTTCATATGAGGTGGCGGCGGCTATTCAGAAAAAGACCGGCAGAGAGGTGCGTGTTACCGTTCCCGGACATACGCAGCGAGGCGGAAGCCCTTGTCCTTACGACCGCGTTTTTGCAAGCAGATTGGGCTCTGAGGCAGGTAAGCTGATTTTGGAGGGGCAGTATGGTTTTATGGTAGGTTATAAGAACAGGGAGATTGTCCGTGTTNCTTNGGAGNATGTTGCCGGNAAGCNTAAGATGATTGNTNCNNATGCTTCTATTGTACANGAGGCAAAGCTTTTGGGAATCAGCTTCGGCGATTAAATANATTGTTTTGAAACGGAGACGNGTTATGTCATACACAGCGCTATACCGNAAGTTCCGCCCGGATACCTTTGCGGATNTGAAGGGGCAGGATCATATTGTAACGACACTTAAGAATCAGATAAAGGCGAATCGAATCGGGCATGCGTATCTTTTTACCGGTACAAGAGGAACCGGCAAGACAACTGTGGCAAAAATACTTGCCAAAACAGTGAATTGTGAGAACCCCACAGAGGATGGTCCCTGTGGGGGCTGTCGTATTTGTAGGGCGATTGCGGCGGGAGCCAGTATGAATGTGATTGAGATTGACGCCGCATCTAACAACGGCGTGGATAATATCAGGGAGATTGTGGAGGAAGTGTCCTATTCTCCTGCGGAAGGAAAGTATAAGGTTTATATTATCGATGAGGTACACATGCTTTCCATAGGTGCGTTTAACGCCTTATTAAAAACCTTGGAGGAACCGCCTTCATATGTTATCTTTATTCTTGCTACCACCGAAGTGCACAAGCTTCCCATCACTATTTTATCCAGATGTCAGAGGTATGACTTTAAGCGCATTTCTATAGACACCATTACGGNGCGCATGAAGACTTTNATTGATGCGGAAAATGNTGAAGTGGAGGACAAGGCATTGCGTTATATTGCGAAGCTTGCCGATGGCTCCATGCGTGACGCTTTAAGCCTGTTAGACCAGTGTATTGCCTTTCATCTAGGGAATGAGCTGACCTATGATAAGGTGTTGGATGTGTTGGGAGCAGTGGATACGGGTGTATTCAGCAGCCTGTTTCGTCAGGTCTTGGAACGAAATGTGCTGGGATGTATTGAGCTTCTGGAGGAGATTGTCATGCAGGGAAGGGAGCTGACCCAGTTTGTGACGGATTTCACATGGTATCTGCGCAATCTTTTGCTGGTGCAGTCTTCGGAACATTTGGAGGACGTAATTGATATGTCTACAGACAATTTGACACGCCTAAAGGAAGAGGCGAGTATGGTGGATATGGATCGGATTATCCGATATATCCGAATTTTTTCGGATTTATCAGGTCAGATTCGCTATGCTTCCCAAAAGCGTATTTTGGTGGAAATAGCCCTGATTAAATTATGTAAGCCGAATATGGAGACAAATGAGGAGGCGCTTTTAGACAGAATCCGTCAGCTTGAGGATAAGGTGGAAAACGGTTTCGTGGCGGCATCCGCAGAGGGAAGCCTTACAGCGGGAGGAGCGCCGGCGGCATCGGTAAAAAAAGTTAAGCCGCAGCTGCAAAAGGCAATACCCGAGGATGTGAAGTTGATTGTGGCAAAATGGTCTGCTATTGTAGGAAATGCCGAGAATCCGATGAAAATGTATTTGAAGAATGCAAAATTAAGTCTTGGCGGTGACAACAGGCTGATGCTGGTACTGGAGGATGGTATTGCATCTGATTATTTTGTACAGCATGTAGAAAACAAGGAGCAGCTCGAGCTTTTGCTGTCTGATTTTTCTGGTAAGGAGATAGAGGTGAATATACAGACAGTAAATAACCGACGCGAGTTTGAAGATAATTATGTAGATTTATCTCAGATGATTAATATGGAGATTGAAGAAGAGGAGTAGGTATTTTTTCCTTGCAGTGATATGGAGCAAGGTGTTAAAATCAAAGAGCGCTGGTGTTACAGTATGCCAGATACAGTTTTAGAAAGTAAAATTATTTGGAGGATTTAGAAATGGCGAAACGAGGAGGCTTTCCCGGCGGTGCAATGCCCGGAAATATGAGCAATCTGATGAAACAGGCACAGAGAATGCAGCGTCAGATGGAAGAAGGGCAGAAGGAATTAGAGACGAAGGAGTTTACTGCAGCGGCAGGCGGCGGTGCGGTTGAGGTGACTGTAAACGGCAAGAAGGAAGTTGTAAGCGTTAAATTGTCCGAGGAGGTTGTGGATCCTGAGGACGTTGAAATGCTGCAGGATTTAATTGTGGCGGCAACAAACGAGGCGCTTCGTAAGGCTGAGGAAGCAAGCGCAGAGCTTATGGGTAAAATGACCGGTGGATTCGGAGGAGGATTTCCTTTCTAATGGATCTGTATAGCGGACATATCAATAAATTAATAGAGGAGCTTGCCGCCCTGCCGGGGATTGGAAGCAAGTCGGCACAGCGTTTGGCGTTTCATTTGATTAATATGCCGCAGGAAAAGGTGAGCCGACTGGCAAATGTCATGCTGGAGGCGAAAGCAAATGTGCGCTACTGCAAGGAGTGCTATACCCTAACCGACAGAGAGATATGTCCGGTATGCGCCAATACTAAACGTAATCATAAGCTGATTATGGTGGTGGAAAATACCAGAGATTTGGCAGCATATGAAAAAACGGGCAAATATGAGGGCGTTTATCATGTGCTTCACGGCGCCATCTCCCCTATGCTTGGTATCGGTCCGGGAGATATTAAGCTAAAGGAGCTGATGGAGCGCCTGCAGGAGGATGTGGAGGAGGTTATCATTGCCACTAATTCCAGCCTTGAAGGTGAGACCACTGCAATGTACATAAGTAAGCTGATTAAGCCTACGGGTATCAGGGTGACCAGAATTGCCAGCGGTGTGCCGGTGGGCGGTGATTTGGAATATATTGACGAAGTAACTCTGCTGCGTGCTTTAGAGGGCAGGGTAGAATTATAGAAATGCATGGAACGATATTTTAGTCGGAATATTATTTAGGAGGGAGCAAGGAAATGGCAGTAGAAAAAAGTGTATTCGGAAAAGGTCCTGACGGACAGGAGATTATGCTGTATACTTTGAAAAACAGCAAGGGAATGCAGGTTGATCTCACTAATTTTGGAGCAATTATTGTAAAACTGATGGTTCCGGACAAGGCAGGTAATATAGCGGATGTAGTTCTTGGTTTTGACAAGGCGGAGGATTATTTTAAGAATCCCAGCTTTTTCGGCGCGGTTATCGGACCTAATGCAAATCGTATTGGCGGTGCAGAATTTGAAGTGGATGCCGTGAGGTATCAGCTTGATGTTAATGACGGACCGAATAATCTTCACAGCCATATGAATAAGGGTTATCACAAGCAATTGTGGACGGCTGAAACGAACGACAATAGTGTCACTTTTTCACTGGAGGATAGTGACGGCAATATGGGCTTTCCCGGTAATAAGAAGGTAAAGATAACTTATTCCTTGGGTGAGGATAATGCATTGACGCTGCACTATCTTGGCAGCAGCGACAAAAAGACGGTTTTGAATTTTACAAATCATACTTATTTTAATTTGGACGGACATGACAGCGGGAGCATAGAGGCTCATGAGCTGCAGCTGAATGCCTCCTGCTATACGCCTATTGTAGAAGGAGCGATCCCCACTGGAGAAATTGTTCCTGTGGCGGGCACCCCCATGGATTTTACTGTTTCTAAAGTAATCGGCAAGGAAATAAATGAGGATTTTGAGCAACTGAAGCTAACCGGCGGTTATGACCACAATTGGGTTATTGACGACTGGAACGGCGAGATGAGGGAATTTGCGGTAGTGAAAGCTCCCAAGAGCGGCAGAGTGATGAAAGCATACACCAATCTGCCCGGTGTACAGTTCTATGCGGGCAATTCCATTGTGACTCAGACCGGCAAGGACGGAGCTGCTTATAATAAGCGTTTTGGATTATGTCTGGAGACTCAGTATTATCCCGACACCATACATCAACCCTCATTTCCACCCTGCATTTTCGGAGACGGAGAAGATTATGATTCTGTGACGGTATACCGTTTTGAATAATTACAGAAAATAAATATCGCAAACATTGTCGAGCATTTTTATATTTATCGCGACAAAGATTGATAAAATACCTCCCATGCCAATGATATTATTGATAAAAACGGCACGGGAGGTGTTTTTATATGGAATTACCAAGAAATATTACACAAATCGGAGAATCGGACAGCGGCTGTAAAATTTATGTAGAGGATTATGTTGTTTCCTATATTAAGCAGTTGAATCATTTAGCACAGAATAAAGAGATGGCAGTTGCGCTTTATGGTGTGCGTAAGGAAGAAGAGGGAGTATCCTATTTATTTTTTTACGGAGCGGCAAAGCTGGATTTTCTACAAAGGGAAACAAAGCATTTATCGCAGGCGCAGCAGCAGGAGATTGAACGATTAAGAAAGCGCTATTTTGCAGAATATGAGTTTCTCGGCTATCGGTTGTTGAATGGTGAAATGGTGGAAGGTTTTCATGTATGTGAACAGGAAATTTGCAGGTACATAACAGGATATGCACAATTCTATGAAAAAAATGACAGTATGCTGGCATATATGTTAGAAATTCGCAAGGAGGAGATACAGCCGGAGGTAGTCAATCAGGAGAAATATGATGCCGTGCAGAGAAGGAGGGAGGAGAGAAAAGCGGCGGAGTCTTCTGCCTCGAAGGAATCTACCGAAAATAACTCGAATATGAGAAATACTTCAAGTATAAGAAGCGCTTTGGAACGGAGTCGTATGAGAGAAAATCGTTCAAGGCAGCGGAGAAGAGCAGCAGAACCGACAGTAGCGCCGAATATCCAACGCGTAAGGGTTTCTATTGTGGCGGCATTTGTCCTCTTGTGTGTACTTGGTCTGGCACTTGTGAGCACCGATGGAAGTGTAGAAAATATACAGGTGGCAGCCAGGCAACTCATAGATCAGATGACGGAACAGAAACTGCCCGATACGTTGGAGGCGGTAAATCAGAACATGCAGACTGATACCCTGTTAACAGAGGACAAGCTGACCAATGCCTTGGAAAAAGAAAATCAGGCGGCAACTGATCCTGTACAGCAGCTTCCGTTGGAGACCCCTCAAACGGATATTTCAGAGCAAAATCCTCTGGTGACTCCGGAACCGGAGAATACACCGGAGCCTACACCCGAGTCCACTCCGACGGTTGAACCGACACCTGACGTCACGGAATCACCTGAAGCAACTTCCGACCCAGAACCGCAGCCGGTTTCCTACACTATACAGAGAGGCGATACTCTGATAGGAATCAGCCTCAAAAACTACGGCAGCGAAGCCAAGGTACAAGAAATCTGTGCCCTCAACCAAATCATCAACCCCGATGATATTAAAATAGGTCAGAAAATTTTATTACCATAAACCTCCATTAGTATGGTATTATGTCCACGAAAGCATTGAGCAGTGCGTTAGGCGATAGATACACAGAGGCGTCATGGTTGCATGTATGCTTCTGTGTATCTATCGCCTAGAATAGGGCGAAAGCCCGTGAGCGAGGGAGCCTGCTCCTGAGCGCCACTGCGAGCATACCAGCACCACACAACACAGCAAAAGGTAACAATTATATGGCAGATATTAAGAACTATCTGAAGGAAAAAGAAAAACGAGAGCAAAACCAAAATAACTACAAAACAAAAATCAAACGCCATAAACTTACTACAGTGTACAGAATTGGTTTGGTTCTGCTGGTAGTTGCTGCAGTGGCGATTCTAATTGCAGTACAGTACAAAAATCATATTTATACAGGCTACGATATTTTATTTTCAATACCCAGAGAAAAATCTATTGATGCTACAGATATCCGTCTGCAAAATGCAAT
>WFLY01000227.1 GCA_009177215.1 Bacillota bacterium | reverse complement strand
GGGAAACACCCCAAATTGTCCGGCAATAGGCGCAATGCCCACTCCGAACAGCGCCGCCAGCTGAATTCCCGGAGCGGTGGCATCATATCTGCTGACAAAGGTAAACAGATACACGCCAAGCAGTACTGGAAGGTAATTTTTCACATGAGCGCCAAATGCCGAAAAACCGAATGCCGTAAAAATGGCTCCCAGCACGGGACCCGAAATATCACCGCCTATCAACATAATGTAGGTAGTTCCAATGACACCGACCATTCNCATATNCATCAGNNTTGCNNNTGNCCNNTCTCTCANCACAAAATCCNCNACTNNACNCCCGGGGTGCNTAAAAATATGCCTCAATCCGTCCAGCCTGCCCTCACTAAGCCACAGGCCTAACAAGATTGTAACCGTAAAATAGATATATAAACCTGCCACTATACCAACAGACCTGCCCTCTTTCCATATCATGACCGATTCGCTGTCCAACCCAAGGGAACGCATTACGCACATAATCACAAATGCCAGCACACCTGCCGAAAATCCCACATTAAACAAATTATAGCCCATATGCATGGACGCTGTATGGATAGACAGGGGCGGCAGCAAAAATCCGATAGACACACCTACAAATACTGCAATGCCCAGATTTACCTCATAGGAATAGGGTAGAATATATATCAGCTCCGTCACAAACGGCGCCAGACATGTGCCAAACAGCGCTGTATAAATATAACGTCCTAAATGGGCACGATGTATTTTTGCATATAGATAGGTTCCCAATAAGATGGGCAAAATATTAATGGGATTTTTACCCCAGAATCCATAACCAGCATTAATAAACAGAGCTGCCATTGTTGGACCCGTAAAAGGTATTTTCTGCACAAGGACAAGTCCTATGCAGATTGCAAATACCAGCGCCGCATTGAAAAAAGCCGCGCCCACTCCCGCTATCTCAAAATAATCCGTTATTAAAGCATTGTGTGAAATGATAATCTTCTTCAATCCCGAAATAATGTTTTGCGGGCTGTCACTGACAAACGCCGCTATTAATAATAAAACATTAGAAAAAATTGTAAATATCTTTAATTCATTTCCGTTTATCTTTCCCTTTATTTTTTCCAATAACGCCTCTCCTTCATTATTCGCTGAAGGTAAATAACCTTCCTCCCGTCCTCCGCGCATATGTACCGGATTTCCCCTCCGCAGCTGTCTTTGTGCGCTCCGGTATTAACCTTTTTTATATTGTAACATGCTTTTTGCAATAATGAAAAGCTAAAGTTGAAAGAAACTGTTACGATTTTTCCGTATATTTTATTATGTGCAAGGAAAACTAAATAATAATGTGAAAAAGCTTTACTTTGGATTGAATAAAAAAGTGTATTCAATCATGGGTTTCAGTGCGCGCCGCAACGCGCAGACAGGTGAAAATAATGGCTTCTGAATTGTCTGAAAAGCTTACCGAAAACATTGCCAAGATTAAAAAGCTGCTGCCCATCGGCACAAGCTTTGATCTGGTAACAAGAGATTTATATTTAGGAGAAACCAAAAGCTACTGGCTGGGGATTAACGGATTTTGTAAGACAGAAATTTTACAACAGATTTTTTCGGATTTGCAGAATCCCCTATACACCGAGGACGGACAAATAAAAGATATTGTCCGCTATGTCAATGCAAAAATCGGATATGCCCAAGTTTCCTTCAGTGATTCTTGGGATGTTATTTTGCACAATGTGCTAAGCGGTCCTTCCGTACTCTTTGTGGACGGTTTCTCACTAGCAATTCTTATCGACGTGCGTACTTATCCCACCAGAGGAGTTGCAGAGCCAGACGCGGAGCGGATTTCCCGGGGCGCCCGCGACGGTTTTGTGGAAACCATGCTGTTTAATACTAATTTAATCAGACGCCGCATCCGTTCTGCGCATTTAACCTTTTCTATTCACAGCGTAGGCACGGAAAGCAAAACCGACGTTGCCGTTGCCTACTTAAACGACTGTGTCAATCAGGAATTGCTGAATCGTCTTACGGAAACTATCGACGGGCTGCAGGTCACTTCCCTGACCATGGGTACTAAAAGCTTGGAGGAGCTGTTGGTAAAAAAGCGTTGGTGGAATCCCCTTCCCAGCATACAGCTTACCGAGCGTCCCGATGTGGCGTGCAGCTACCTTCTGGAGGGGCATATCCTCGTGATTGTGGACAACTCGCCTTTAGTGTTAATTCTGCCTTGTACCATATTTCAATTTACTCAAAGTCCGGAGGATTATTATAAAAGTCCGCTGGTGGGCACATATTTCAGGCTGGTGCGCTTTTTATGCATTCCCGTGAGCCTGTTATTAATGCCTTTATTTTTATTGCTCACGGCTTACTTCCCCGACTTATCGGAAAACCTGCAGCTGTTATCCACTTCCGGGCTTACTGCGCCTCGCCTGCTTTTCTATGTTTTTGCGGTAGAATTTATTTTGGACTTGTTTAAATATTCCGCTTCTCTAAGCAGCAGCCGGTTTTCCGGCTCTCTGTCCATTGTAGGCGGTCTGTTAATAGGTGACATTGCTGTTAGTTTAAATTGGGCTTCTGTGGAGGTTCTCTTTTATGCTGCCATTACCCTCCTTACCTCCCTTTCCTTATCCAGCATGGAATTCAGCGAAGCCCTGCGCGTTTATCGAATATTATTAATACTTGCAACCGGCTTTTTCGGACTGTATGGCTTTATGATATCCATAGCGCTTGTGACAGTATCTATTATTACCACTCCCACCTTCGGCGGTATGAGTTACTTTTGGCCCTTATTCCCCTTAAACTGCAAGGCGCTGAAAAGACTCCTCTTCCGAACACCCACTGCCAAGGCTCAGCCCAGCAGTGTATGGGATAGGGGGCATGTGCATAACTAATACAGCATTTCCCAATTAACTGTACCGGATAACTTCTCCTCTGTTTTTACTTGGCAATTTACAGAACTTGCAGCATCATAAGCATATGAAACCTTTTTGAGGATGAATGAAATAAAAGCTTTCGTTTCAATTGCTAATTTATATTTGAGACATAATTAAATTCCGCCAACTCCTCACCCTGTGCATTAATAGATTCATAGCGCTTACCCTCATTGTCATAACTTCATTAACAGAAAACTCAACTTTTGTCCATAGCCTTCCATTCCCTGAGTAAAGACATTAGCCGTTTATGAAGGAAAACTACCGAGTTTACAGATGAATATGTGAATGTTTTTGACTGATTACGGTTTTAAATGTTTGTAATTTATGATATAGTATTGAAATAAGTCCGTTTTGACTATATTTTTGTCTATTTTATACAAAAATATGGCATAAATCTTGCGACTGCATTTGATTGATTTTGACTGTTTTTAGCGTTATAATAAAAACATCAAATGAAGTATGCCGAAGGAGACGAAAATAATGCTGGCGGAAGAAAGAATGGCACGGATAACAAAGCGCGTTAATGAACAAGGGAGCGCAACTGTTCAGGAACTTATGGAATATCTTGACGCTTCCGAATCTACAATAAGGAGGGATCTTAACACTCTTGATTCAATAGGCGAAATCATTAAAGTACACGGCGGCGCAATGTCAGCTAACACATCCTTCAGAATGCGGGATAATGAGATTTCTGACAGACATGTCATCAATATAGAAGAGAAAATGCTGATAGCAAAGTATGCGGCAGGTCTTATAAAAAAAGATGATTTTGTATATGTAGATGCCGGAACCACAACAGAATTTATTATCGACTTTCTGAAAGAAAAAAATGCAATTTATGTAACTAACGCGGTAAATCATGCATGTAAGCTTGCGCATATGGGTTACGAGGTTTATCTCATGAGCGGAAGGCTGAAAAGTTCAACGGAAGCGGTTGTGGGAGCGGAAACCATTGAANCACTGTCNNNTTATAACNTTACCATANGTTTCTGGGGTACGAATNGAATTCATAANANAACAGGTTATNCCACACCGGACANAGAGGAAGNCGNCGTAAAACATACCTCTTTTTACAATTGTAAAAAACGTTATATTGTTGCGGATTCATCAAAATTTGACGCAATCAGCCCCGTAAAATTTGCAGATTTTGACGACGCTTTCATATTAACGGAAAAAACGGTAAAAGGATATGAGGACTGTGAAAATATTGTTGTAGTAAAAAATTAAAAGGAAGGAGGAAAATCTATGATTTATACGGTAACATTTAATCCGGCAATTGATTATGCGGTAGGCGTTGAAAATCTTCAGCCCGGAATGACTAACCGTTCAACCTTTGAACAGCTTCTGCCCGGAGGAAAAGGTCTGAATGTTTCCACAATACTCAACAACCTTGGGATTGACAGTATAGCGCTGGGATTTATCGCAGGGTTCACGGGTTCCGAGATAAAGAGAAGCTTTGAGGCTCTGGGAGGCAAAAGTGATTTTATTGAACTGAAGGAAGGCATTTCAAGAATTAATATAAAAATAAAGTCAGCAAAAGAAACGGAAATCAACGCAATCGGACCTGTTATTAACGGCGAAGCCGTATCACAGCTTATGAACAAGCTGAATTCACTGAAAGACGGGGATATTCTGGTTCTTGCGGGAAGCATACCGTCCTCGCTGTCTGATTCTCTGTATAGCGATATTATGAAAATGCTCTCAGACCGCAATATCATGATTGCCGTTGACGCTACTAAGGAGCTTCTTGTGAATGTGCTGCCATATAAGCCGTTCCTTGTGAAGCCCAATAACCACGAGCTTGAAGAAATATTTGGCGTAACACTGCAATCACGTGAAGAGGTTGTTCCTTATGCAAAGAAGCTTCAGGATAAAGGGGCAAGAAACGTCCTTATTTCTATGGCAGACGAAGGCGCCGTGCTCATAACGGAAACCGGCGACGTGCTCATGAGCGAAGCCCCTAAGGGAACCGTTAAGAACTCCGTGGGTGCCGGAGATTCCATGGTTGCCGGATTTATCGCAGGCTGGTGTGAAAAGCATGATTACACCCATGCCTTCAAAATGGGGCTGGCATCCGGGAGCGCCAGTGCATTTTCGGAAATGCTTGCCACAAAGGCAGAAATAGAACAGGTCTATCATTCGTTTGAACTTTTATAAATATTATGTAAGGATACGAAGATGAAATAATTAAAATATATCATTACAGACCCTGAAGGTATTCATGCAAGACCGGCAGTCGAATTTGTCAAGGCGGCTAAAGAATTTGAGTCGGAGGTAAATATTTCTAAAGACGGAAAGACAGTAAATACGAAAAAGATTTTCGGCATTATGGGCCTTGCCGCCAAGCAGGATCAGGAAATCATTGTGACGGTTGAAAGCGCAGATGAAGAAAAAGCGGCAGCTGAGCTTGAGACATTCCTGAAGAACAACCTGTAATACCCTGTAATACATTGCAATCTTCCTCCCATAAAAATCTATCCTGCCGATAAAACGGCAGGGTAGGTTAGATATTCCAAGAAAGGACAATGCGAAATGACTATATATAACGGAAAAAGCGTATATGGCGGTATAGCCATCGGAAAAATCCATGTCTTAATAAAAAACGAACAGCGCATTGTAAGACACAAGATTGAGAACACGGCTGCCGAAATAAACCGTTTTGAAACGGCAAAAACAGAGGCGCAAAATCAGCTTGCAGAATTGTATAATAAAGCCATTGCAGAAGTCGGCGAGGCAAATGCCGCAATTTTTGAAATTCATCAAATGATGCTTGATGATGATGACTATCTTGATTCCATAAAAAATATTATTACCGATCAGGAGATAAATGCGGAATACGCCGTAGCCGTGACGGCGGATCATTTTGCCGAAATGTTTTCATCTATGGACGATGCGTACATGAAGGAACGTGCCGCCGACGTCAAGGATATTTCCGAGCGTATCATAAGAATTCTTACCAATGCCGAAGCTGCCCGAACTGTTTTGAATGAACCTGTTATCATCCTTGCTGATGATCTCGCCCCCAGCGAAACCGTTCAGCTCGACAAAAATCTTGTTCTTTCATTTGTAACAGTCCACGGCTCAACAAATTCACATACGGCAATCCTTGCCCGCACAATGAATATTCCTGCTTTGATAGGCACAGACATTAAGCTTTCAAATAAACTGGAAGGTAAGCTTGCCATTGTTGACGGCTTTAACGGTATAATATATATTGACCCGGATGTGGAAACCTTGACAGCAATGAAAAAACGCCGTGAAGAGGAGCTTGAAAAACAAAGACTTCTTCAGGAGCTTAAGGGTAAAGAGAACATAACCAAGGACGGAACATCAATTCTTGTATATGCAAATATAGGGAACATAAAGGATCTTGCCTATGCACTGCAAAACGATGCCGGCGGCATCGGATTATTCAGAAGCGAGTTCCTATATCTTGAAAGCGACACATATCCTACCGAGGAAGAACAGTTTCAGATATATAAAAAAGCGGCAGAAACTATGGCCGGAAAGCGCGTTATCATTAGAACCCTTGATATCGGCGNCGATAAGNAGGCGGANTANTTTGAGCTGGATAAGGAAGAAAATCCTGCATTGGGCTTAAGGGCAATCAGAATTTGTCTTACAAGACCCGATATTTTTAAGACACAGCTTCGCGCGCTTTACAGAGCGTCAAAATACGGCAGGCTCGCTATTATGTACCCGATGATTACTTCACTTGATGAGGTTAAAAGAATAAAGGAGATTTCAAAAGAGGTAAAAGCGGAGCTTAACGAAAAGCAAATCCCATATAACGACATTGAGGAAGGCATCATGATTGAAACGCCTGCAGCTGTAATGATAAGTGATATTCTTGCAAAAGAGGTCGATTTTTTCAGCATAGGCACAAATGACCTTTCACAATATACAATGGCAATAGACCGTCAAAATTCAAAATTGGATGAATTTTTCAACCCGCACCATGAAGCAGTGCTCAGAATGATTGAAATGGTATGTAAAAATGCTCATGCGGAAAATACATGGGTTGGCATCTGCGGCGAACTCGGCGCCGATTTAGCGCTTACAGAACGCTTTCTGCGAATGGGTGTTGATGAGTTGTCCGTCTCACCGTCAAATGTATTTCCGCTGCGAAACAAAATAAGAAGCCTTGACCTTAATAAATAATATTTTATTTCCACAAATTTTAAGATGCTTGGCAGCTTCTTACTGAATTTCCCTTGTAATTGCAAAATAGAAATTTAGGCAATGCATAAGATGACATGGGAGTTAAGAACCGAGCGGCAGCAAATTGTTGTATACAATATTGCTGCCGCTCTTTACGTCTTAATGTTCTTATTGTTTGACATCAAGGGCTATGATATGATATATAAAGCGTAAACAACTTGCAGCAGTTGGTAGACATTTGGAGGAATCAAATGAATTTCAGAGAATATATAAATTTACATACTATAATAGCAGACGGTTCTTTTGGCACTTACTATGCCGAAAAATATCATACGCAGGAAGCACCGGAATTAGCCAATGAATGTTATAAGGAAAGAGTTAAGGAAATTCATACAGAGTACCTTGCGTCCGGTGCATCGCTGATAAGAACAAATACCTTTGCCTCCAATACTGTAGCATTGCATAGAGATTTTTCATATGTAAAGGAGAATATAACAGAGGCAATCAATCTGGCAAAAGAAGCAGCAAGGGTATATCAAAAGGATAATGCAAATATTTTTATATCCGGCGATATTGGTCCCATACCTGCAAATAGCCTGCTCGCCAATGAAAAGATTGAACAGGAGTATTACGGCATAGCAAAGATTTTTGCCGAGAATGGCATAAAAATTATTAATTATGAAACTTTTTCGAGCCTTGAACACCTAACTAATGTCATTCCAAAAATAAAAAAGGAATATGATTTATTTGTTATGGTGTCGTTTTCTGTAAATCAGCTGGGTTACAGTTCTTTGGGATTACATGCAAAACATCTTATGGAAGATACTTACGCAATAAAGGGAATTGATGCAGTTGGATTGAATTGCGGTATTGGACCGTATCATATGTACGAAATTCTGAAAAGAATAAAGTTACCGGAAGAAAAATTTTTACTGGCTCTCCCAAATGCTGGGTATCCGATATTATCCAGAAATCAAGCAGCGTTTACCAGCCATCCGTCATATTTTGCAGAAAAGACGAAAAACCTATTATCCATCGGGACAGATATTATCGGTGGATGCTGCGGAACAACACCTGCCTTTATCAAATGTATCTCTGAAGACACGGATATTGATTGCAAAATAAAAAGATCACCCGGCTATGAAGCTTCTGTCAGGATAAATTCATCGGTACATAGCGGATTTTTATATGATGCGAATGGCAGGAAAAAAGAAAGAAAAGTAATTGCAGTGGAATTAGCGCCACCGTTTAATGCAAATGATGAAAAGCTTTTAGAATCTGCGCACATTCTAAAAAGCTTTGGTGTTGATGTTCTTACATTTCCTGATTCTCCGTCAGGAAGAACAAGAGTAGACTCTGTGCTGATGGCGGAGAAGGTGCATAGAGAAACCGGTATGGAAGTTATGCCTCACATTTGCTGCAGGGATAAAAATGCATTTGCCATGAGGTCTCTGTTTATGGGCGCAAAAATCAATAATATAAATAATTTTCTGATTATAACAGGCGATCCTGTTCCTATTGCCGTCAGGGAAACAGTAAAACCGGTTTTCAATTTTAGTTCAATTGGCTTAATGAAGATTGTTCAGGAAATGAATAAGGACATATTTACAGAGCAGCCCTTAAATTATGGCGGGGCAATAAACCAAAACCGCAGAAATCTTGATTCTATAATAAAAAATACGAAGAAAAAAATGGAAGCCGGCGCAGAATTTTTCCTAACACAACCGATTTTTACAAAAGAAGAAGCAGAACGTCTGAGGATGATAAAGAAGGAGACAAATGCCAGCATTTTATGTGGAATTATGCCTTTAGTCAGCCGTCGAAACGCATTATTTATGAAAAATGAAATTGCAGGTGTAAATGTAACCGATGAAATCATTGAGCGCTATCCTGAACATGCCGCCAAAGAAGAGGGAGAGATGATAGGAATTGAGTTATCAAGGGAAATCATAGCATATGTAAGAGATTTTGCGGATGGCTATTATTTTAGCCTTCCTTTCAATCGAGTTTATTTATTGCCAAAAATCATGGAAAAATAGCCCGATAGTAATAATATAAGAATAGACCGGTATTGGGCGGATGGAATTTCTAAAGCATCCCAGAAAGGTTATGAGATGCTATAGGGAAACCAAAACTTTCTAAAACATCATTTTAAGGCTTTGGATTTTTAGAATCTGGCACTTTAGCACTTTGAAGTGCCTTAAACTTCACCATAATATCTTCGCCATGAACAATATACTCAGGTTCTTCAGCACCTAAACTTTTAAAGGTTACAAAATTTGAGTAAACCTTGAACAATCCTTAGACACCCAACACAAAAGCGACCTCCAAAACCCTTGGAAGCCGCTTAAATACTAAAAGCGCGAGACGGGGATCGAACCCGCGACCCCCTCCTTGGCAAGGAGGTGCTCCACCGCTGAGCCACTCGCGCATACATGAAGGTATGAAATTAATTGTTACATGTGTGCTTCTCACACAGAGCGGGTGATGGGAATCGAACCCACGTATCCAGCTTGGAAGGCTGGTGTTCTACCATTGAACTACACCCGCATATTATATTAATCCGGAAGTTAAATGACTTACCGTAATGCCCAGAACCGGAATCGAACCAGTGACACGAGGATTTTCAGTCCTCTGCTCTACCAACTGAGCTATCTGGGCTTGCAGACATGAAATCCACACGATACATTGACTGAATCGCTTAAGCGTCACAACATTGATTATTTTACATGGTAACAGCAGAATTGTCAAGGGGTTCTTAAAATTTTCTTGTATTTTTTTTACAGCTCAGCCATGCGGAAACAATTTTCAGTTTGACCGTAGGAGCTTGTTTACTCACCAAAGGCAAATTGTACAATCATTCCCATAGGGCGGACGTTCTACATGCTACTTTGGTCTTTATCAGACAAATACCCTAAAATAACAGTACCTCCAGATTAATCATCAACAGCACACTGCATATCATATATAACGCTGCAATTCCCCCTGTCAACCCGGAAAAGATTTTTCCTGCCGTCCTGCTTTTTGACGTTATCCTTGTCTGCAAGCCGGACACCACCGCACCCAGCACCAGCATACCGAGATACACTGCGGTCATTACATATCTGACATTCATAGTACAC
>WFLY01000069.1 GCA_009177215.1 Bacillota bacterium | reverse complement strand
AAGAAGCGCCATCCATTCTGAATTTTAAACCGGGAGGTACAGTATGACAATTGGGGAAAAAATAAGAGCGGCGCGAAAGCAGGCCGGACTTACACAAGTACAGATGGCTGAAAAGCTATGCGTATCGCGGCAAGCCATTACCAAATGGGAATCAGATACAGGAATACCGGATATTGACAATTTGAAAAGGATATAATAGTCATTAAATGCTATAAATTAGGTCTTATCAGCATTCCGATTGTGATTTGTGGAGGAAGAGATAATTATGGTATTTTTATGAAATGTTCGCTGCAATAAATGAAAATGAAATCGTCTCTCAACAGATTCGGACTGATAATATTGCAAGCTTGAATCTACATGCTAAATTGGGTTTTGAAACTGATAACTATATTTATAAGAACAGACGTGGAAACGATGTACTTATATTCTTAAAAAATCTCACATAAATTTCGATTAAAATATTTGAATTTAAAATAGTTGCCTGTTATACCATCCTCTCTGCCACACATAGACATAAATTTTTATAATCAGTAAAAAATTACAAAAAATAATTACCTGATTTTTTGCAATCAAGTAATTACTTTTGTCTCTACCTATTATATTTCCATGTTACCACAAATGCATTAATGTCTTTTCATAGGCTTCAACTCCTTTCAGATTACGACGGACATTTTTTGTGAGAAACACAAGTACCGTCCGGGGATTTTTTTCAAGCGGCGCAAGCCGCTAAAAGGCGGGTTTGGGGTGGCAACCCCAACAAGATTCCCACGGGGCAAAATGAGCGGAAACGCGAAATTTGGCACCGTGGTAGAATCTTGCTCTAAAAAAGTAGCGGCTTCCTCTGTGTGGGCTTCCGCTGATTTCCTCGACGGGCGGGGCGGGGATTTTTCCAGCTTATGCGGCAGTATTTCTCCCTCTGATACCTACAAAACCGCACAAGGCAGAATTGACGGAGATTTTCGGAAATTTCTTCATTTTCCTTTCATTCCCCACACCACAAGAAATTTGAAAACTGCCAAAATGGGCGCAAAAAAACAGGAAACCTTTTCTTGATTTCCTGTTTCGGTGTAGCCCTGTCGTGGGCTATGGTTATTCAATTTTCATGTAACTACAGTTTGACAAACTGGAAGTTTTCCATTAACCCAAATCACATGGGACTGTGCCCAAAAAAGTCACTGGCACATCGGGATTAGGCTTGCTCTCTGTCGGGTCATTAATGTTGATATTATTTTCCCTGAGCCGTCTGGCGGGCCTTTTTCCGCCGCTTTAGGATGGTTGCGCAGACAATGTAGACGAGGATGAACACCACGATCCACAGCTTGCTGACAATCTGGTAGCCGGGCTGCTGAAGGGCGAACTCGCCTATGGTGAGATATTCATCCCCCACACACTCCACAAAGTGGGCGCTGTCCGCATAGCCCTCGCCGGAGAGGGCGCCGGAGTAGCCGGCGGGCAGGTTCAAAGTGTTCCAGCGGCCCACGGGCAGCAGGTACAGCGCGTCGCCGCTCTCCGTGGTGCCGATGCCCTGGATGTGCGCGTCACCGGAGAGATGACCGATGACCACCTCGTCATTGGGCAGGGTCAGGTCGTAGTACCGCTGGTTCTCCACTACATCCGCAGACTTGTAGTGGATCACCTCCAGGGCGAAGGTATCATACTGCTGGATGTCCGCCAGGGAGGTGGCGTGGGGCGTGTTTTCGGCGGCGTCATAGCCCACGCTGCCCGGACCAGTCTCCACCGTCTCCAGGTAGGCCGGGTAGGCGGTTTTCTCGATGTAGGACTGGTAGAGAGGTACAGTGGCGTACAGGACTGCCAGACTACAAAGGATGGCCACGGCAAAGGATATGGCCAGGTGGGCGGGAATTTTAACACGCATAATAGACACTCCTCATTGTATATTTATATTTTTGGGGGTTTTCGTTACAGTGCGAAAAACTCCGATTTGTAAATTTGATTATAGCACTTCATTCCCCAAAATGAAATAGAATTTTTCGCATTATGAAAAATAGATAAATGAGAGGGATTCCGTAGTAGTCGGCATTCGTGGTAATGTGTATAACTGGCTGTCTTATGGAATTGTGGGTAACTCTGTTTGCAGGACGTGGGAAAGCTGCACTTTAGCTTTTCCATGTGCTGTGAATAGAGTTATCCATGATTCCATATCCTGTTATGCACATTTCCACAATGCTTGTCTTTTGGTCTTTGGTTCGGAATAGTGTGGTGCTGGCGGTCTATCTCTTGTTTTCGGTTGCTTGCTTCTTTACCGTACATGAGCATTTATTCACGGCTAAACCTCTTCGTACATTTTTTTCGGCAAAATCTACTACTATAATACCATTTTGCCGAAAATAGTCAATCTTTTTCAGGTTGATAATGCCAATATTCTGTCTGTTACTTTTCCGCATATGGTATGCAAATTTCAACGCTGCATTTGTCATTCTCGTTATCCCATACCAGATAAGCTTCCATAGTAGGAAGATTATCCTTTTTTATGTTCAGCTCGTCCAATAATTTGTTGTTGATATACCACCATGCATTGCCTACCAAATCCTCGGAAACCTTTCCTGAAAGTACATACACCAGCCATCTGTGCGCCGGATATGAGAAGGACTCCAAACCTTCTACCTCACCTTCATATTCCACTGCTACCATGTTATCATTGCTGCCGTCAGCCCCAAAGCCAAAGCATAAACCGCAGAAGGGCTTTCCTGTTTCCAATGCTTCCATCTTTTCTATTGTTCCGTCCGCTCTTGCAACGCCCCACGCGCCGCCTCCATCGGGTGTAACACACCTTCTGCCCACCATGTGGAACGCTTCTTTTTCAACAAACATATATTCGGCGCCTGCTTCCTCTAACATCTCCTTCACCTTCACGGAACAAATACTCTCTGTCATTTTGATGATTTCAGGCGTCTTGGGCTGATATCCCTTAATTTCCTCATTCAGAGCTTTTGCTGTATTTTCCATTTTTCCTTCCTTTCTGCCCTTATATGGCAATAACAGTTTTTTTATATTACAGATTATAGCACTGGTCGCCTTCCATTTCTTATCATTCTGTCTCAATGTTTACCGCAGCAAAAAGGCTTAAGCGGGGATTACTGAAACCGTAATCTGTGTAATAGATGCCAAAAATCTCCCCGTCGTTAATTTGCAGGCTGTTCTCTGCTGCAAAGGAGGTCAACAAGCCCTTAAAAGTATAATAATCACCCAAAGATTCCCCCTCCAGAATCAGATACATGCCCTGTGCAATCACCTTTCTTTTTACTGCTCCCACCTCCGGATATCCCTCCGGCTTCTCTGTAAAAATGCCGTATACGAAACCATCGGAAAACTGTTGCACGTAAAATTTATTTATATACTTTAAATCACCGGAATAATAACTTTTAAAATATTCAAGCACGGCATTTGTTGCTTTGCGCTCTGCATTGTTTCCTTTTGCCCTTACTGCCATAACCGTTTGCCGCTCCAGATGCGCCAGTCTTATACGGGGATATTCCTCCTTTGTTGTAACAGGCAGATATAGCTGCAGCTTATAGGGCTTTCCAAAGCGAACAATATATTCTTCAAAATACTCGCCCTCGCCATATCGATACATGCTGTGAGTCAGCCAAATCTTATCTAAATATTCCCATGCAGCATTAATGACCTCATCCTGATTTTTCACGGTTGTCATGGCATACAATCCCGCATGGGCGTGGATTTGTTTTCCCACCTCAAATACCTTTTCCAAATGCTTTGCCTGACTTGCTTCTACTGACAAATACAGTTCATAGCAAAATTTATTATTTCTTTGCTTTCCGTTGTGTCCGAATATTCTGCCCGAATAATCAGGAAGCAGGTCAAAAAGAGCCTTAACGGCTCTTCTTTCAAGACCTGTCAGCTTCGCAGTATAAAAGTAAAAGCATTGAAGCTTCGGAATGGTAATGTTCTCCACCGACACGTCAAATATACTGTCTCCCAAATAGCGCGGAAAATAATAGTACCTGTCGCTTTTTTTATATTCCATGGGAGCCATGTTAAGCTTGCGCCGCACCAAACGGGAAAAATCCTGTTGTGACGAATATCCCCACAGGTATGCGATATCAGCCAGCGGAAGCTCCGACCTTTTAACCAGAGCAAGCGCATTTGAAAGCCGCCTCTTCCTAATATACTCCTTTATAGAATGCCCCACTATATTATAAAAGTCCCGGTATAGCTTAGCTCTTGACACAAACCCTGCCTTTGCCAGAGTCTCCGCATTGATATCCTCGGACAAATGTGCCTCCACATATTCAATTAAGGCTTTTGTATAGATAAGCTTTTCTCTGTTCATGAAAATAATAACATCCTGCCATGCAATCTATCTCTTTTCCATTATTATATCCAATAATATATTATATCCAACAATACCGTTTAAGTCAAAAACTCCGTTATCCGTTTCATGACGGCTTCCATAGGGGAAAACAAAGCAAAATTGTCCTGCCTATATCCGGCAAAACGTCATAGACGGNACTCCNTCTTCTGCCGTTTTTATGCTTNGTAACATACTAATCCTCAATTTCTCTCTCCATATACCTTCGTTAATTCCTCNACTTTACCGGCTGCTCCCCCAAGTATTTCCAGCTTACCCCGTTATCCTCAGACTCATATAAGCCGCTGCAAAAGCCCTGTTCCCCGTAGTAATCGCCGTCCGGACCCTGACCTGCAATCAGATACAGCTTACCCTCCTGCNCATTAATTTCCTCCGGNATAACAAAGGGATTGTACAATGTATCATCCGGCAAATATACCTGCGGGGAGGGATATTCCACTTCCGTGAAGGNTTTTCCTCCGTCCTCGGTGCGGTANAGTCTTCCATAAGCGCCGCCGCTGTAGGCAAGGCAGGAAAAACCCGTCCTTTCATCCTCCAAAAAGGTAAGCCACATCGCCTNCCCGCCGCTTCCCAGATAAGGATCCTTATTTACAAGACTATACTTTCTTCCGTCAGCAGAGGTGCTTATCAATACAAAATAGCTGCTGCCGGCGGCACGGTCTACACCAATCATCTTATACTGGGTTCCATCCTTCAAAATATAGCTGCAGGCTGGCTCTATAGACAAATAATATTCCCATATTTCCTCGGATAAAATCTCCTCCGGAGTCTTTTCGGCATCATTGTCCGTTTCTTTTATGCTGTATTCATACGCTGCAAGGGAACCCTTTTCCAAATGAACATACATGTCATTGTACAGCTTGGTTCTGTCATAAGGCTCTAAATACCCGTTTAAAGGAAATATCAGCAGTTGATTATCCACATGATACGTTATCTCCGAAAATGTTATCCCACTGTCGGCAATGTAAGGATCCTGCTGCACATATTCCACAAAATCACACACGGCGTTACAAAAAGACTCCTGCTCCGCCGCCTGTCTGCCGTGGAAGGTTATTTCGGGAACATATCGTCTTTCGCTGCCCTCACCTTTCGCCACAAAGGTGACATATCTGTTATGGCTTGCCGAAAATTCTCTTGCTAAATGAGATAAATACATTTCCTCATAATTGTCCGTCAGCAAAGCATCATCCTTGGCTTGAAATTCAAACTCTCCCGTGGTAAAGGTAAAATTCCCCTCCTCCTGACCTACAAGAGAAACCTCCTCCCCGTACCGTTTTTTCATGACAGACACAGCCTGCTCTCCGGTATAGCCCTGAAAACTGCCACTTTCGTCATAGTATACAAAATAAGCGTTGTCATTTTGCTCGCTTCCCTTAAGGATAATCTCCACTCCCACAGGATACCAGTTTACTTCCCAGTTCGCCGAGCGAAAGGAAGCGCCGTCGTCAAAAAGGGTATGATTTTCCTTGCTTAACAGCGCGCCGTCTTCACTCTTCACCAAAACACGCACGGAGGTAGCGCCAAAAGGAAATTCCGGCTCTCCCACCTGCTGGAATATAACCTCGTAGCTGCCGTCGGGAGATTGTTCCGAGCCAACCTCTGTAATCTTGTATTTCATGGTATATATAAAGCCTGCCGCTAAAATTACTATCATAATGACGCTGAATATAAAGAACACCAGACATCCCTTCAAAAATTTTTTCATGTTTAAGTTACTCCCGTCTTCCTATTTCCTTAAATAGACTTTTCCTTTCTTTTTCCGTTTTCGCCTTATTTTTCTACCTCAAGCTCTGCCCCTTCTTTTTCCTATTTTACTTTCTCACTAATATAAATGGAAGCCCGGCTTTGCATTACCTTGGCAGTCTCCTCCAAGGACTTGCCTCCGGAAAAATAACTGCCTGCCTCCTCCAAAAGCAGACTATACAGCTGATAATCATTCGCAACACATATTGTTGCTTCCTCAATCAGCTCCGTCAGTCTGTCCGCCTGCTTTCTTGTAACAGAGTAAATATACATTGGCTCTTCCCCTTCAAAAATAACTTTACCCCTTGCCACCGGTACCTGACTGCCCTCCAAATCAGCAGCGTACTCTATATTCTGAGCCTGCAAAAGCCTCTCCTCCAGTACACTGCGACACAGGGGAAAGCCGTTGGGCTGCTCACTTTGATATTGTTCATCCAAAAACCGTGAAATAAATTCCCATGAAGCCTCCTTATTCCGGCTGTTTACACTGATTGCAAGCATTGGACCCGCAGCGTTGATTACCGTTCCGCATTCTCCCTCCATGGGAAAGCCCACATAGGAAATCTCCTCCTCACCGAAAATAAATTCGGCACGGCAAATATCTAATATGTTACTTAACCGCAGAGGCAGCAGCAGAGCGCCTCCCTCAAAAAAAGTCTGCTTTACGGAATAATCCTCCGTAATCTCCAGATAGTCAGGAAAAGTATTTGCAAATTTCAATATATCACAAAATTCCTCTCCGTCAAAGCTGCAGGTGCCTTTTTCCCAGTTAATAAAATAATCCATGCTGCCTGTCAGGATGGTTCCGAACACATCCGCCTTCGTCTGCCCCGGATAAAGCAGCATATCTTCTGATTTTTCTTCATAACAACTTATCATCTCCCGGATATTCCAATGCTTTCGATTGCCAAGCTCCTTGCTGCTGCCTGCAAAGGTCTGCAGCGTAAACCGGGTGGGCAGCACATATAATGCATCCTTATAATAAAACGCCTCCAGTATGTTGTTAAAGTACTTTTTTTCCATTTGCCCACGATTTGCTTCCAGATAAGGCAAAAGATTTTCGGTGTAACCTCCCACAATATCACTGGTAGTATACTCTGCCCCGAAATTAATGATATCCGGACCTTCGCCCGACATAATTTCCCTCTGCAGTCTGGCAATCCCGTCCTCCTCCCCCAAGTGGGAGCGTTCATATTTCTTTATTTCAATCCGGTAATCCTTGCTGCTTTGATTAATTAATGCCGCTTGGCTGCTTAGCTCCTGACTGTCGCCAAAAACAGCAATTACAAGAGGCTCTCTATCATCCCCTGACGGATTTTCCTGCTCCGTAATTTCCCGCTGCGAGCCTGTCCGGATTTGGTCTGTCTGAACCGGATTTTCCGACCCCAAGCTTGTCCGGTCTTTTCCCTGCAATCCACATGCCGCCAGTAATACCAAAATAATTAGTAATAATACCCCTGCTTTTTCGTACATAAAAAACCTCCCTTAATGACGATTTATGTGTTATTTATAGCATTTATAATTTAAATCGCCATTAAGAGATTCTTATAACTTTATGAAGCAATCTTATGAATTTTATTAATTTATCATTCCTCCGCAAGCATCTGCACGGGTGCGATATTACGGATTCGCAGCGCCGACAAGTACGATGTAACGGAAGCTACCATGATGATTCCCGCAACAGTGATTAGCAACCAGTGCGGTGGTATTTCCAGAGAATACTTTACGATTCCGCAAAAAGACAGACAGGTAACTACCATTGTTTCCCCCAACCTAAAACTTAAACAGACACCACATATTGCAGCAGCGCCCAGTACAGGCACATTTTTAAGCAGAGTCTGGACAATAATGTCACGAGAGGAAAAGCCCAGTGCCTTGTTAATGCCTATATTTTTCTTCTCCCTGATAATCTGAGATTTTACAAGCAGAATTTCCACCAGCATCACCACAAAAACCGTAATTCCCACAAACAATGCACAGATAGCTTTCATTGCAAGAATCACGCCCCCCATTGCTCCCGTTACAATTTTTTCGCTGTCCGTCAGATTTACGTCCGGGAATTCCCCCAATATTTTTCTGCTTATTGTCTCATAGGATACATCATCCTTCGTATACACATAGAGCATAGCTGTCTGAAAATCTCCGTTCAAGTATTCGGCTCCCTTACTGCTAACCATGCACTTTTGACCCATATTGTTAATCTTCTGGTCAATTCCGCTGATCAGCATACTCCTGCGCTCACCTGCCCCCGTGACATAAATGGTATCGCCCACATCCACACTTAGAATTTTAGCAACGCCGACTGTCACAACAATTTCATTTTCGTACTCAGGCAGGCGCCCTCTAATCAACATTTCATTTTCTATAAGCTCCAGTTCATTCCACATATCACAGGCTACCTGCAGCTCACTGCTGCTGCTTTCTAACTGCAGGGAACCGCTTTGATAACGCAGCACCTTCTCTATCTCATCAAATGCGGCAAGTCTGTCAACAATTTGCTCTAAATTCACCCCTGTTACAATGATATCCCCTGTCTCCGTACCTGTCAGCTTAAGCAATTCTTCCTTACGAAGCGCAAAATTTTCATATAAACCAAATCCGATACAGGTGGCAAAGGTAAGCAGGGTGACAATGAGAAAGGTAGAAATTGTCTTGCCCTTTTCACGGAGTATGGTCTTACCTGCAAGCGCTACCGACAGAGGCAGCCGGCTTTTTGTCAATGGCAAATGATTCTTCTTAAAATTATGTGTGTGGATGCCGCCGCGCAGAGCTTCAAGAACCGTCAGCCTTCGGTACAATCTGCCGCTGCCAAAGCTTACGCCTCCCACTACCGCCAGTATTGCTATAACCGTAAGCGTCACACTCCCCGCCGAAAACCGGCGCTGCCACGAAAGCCCCAGCATAATGCCCTCAAAGCTTCCAACAATGCCACTTCCTACAACACCAAGTAAAATTCCGGTCAAAAGACCGACAAGAGTAATACTTCCCATTTCCAACAAAACCGTTTTCTGTAGTTCCTTTGTGGTATATCCCGCCGCCTGAAGGATTCCAATATTTTTAAGGTTTCCTTCAATAAAATTACGGATACTAAAACGGATAACTAACAGTGTGATTACAATCAAAAGCAGAGAAAATACCAAAATAATTCCCATACTGATTCGGGACATCATACCGGTGCCACCACTCATAACTTCCTTGTTAAACCCTACGCCATTTATCTGTTCCTTCACAATTTCAGGTAATATTTTCTGTTCAAAATCCGCCGGCCGGTTATTCTCTTTTAAACGCACTTTATACATAATACGAAGATTATCACTGGGATTGTTGCTTACCGAAAGCAAGGCATCATAACGGGAACCGGAAATATACACACTGTATATAGAGATATTTAAAGGCGTGGAAAACATCGGATCTTCTGTAAAGCCTGCCACACAAAAACGCTCCCATGTACCTCCCAGTAAAACATAAATGATATCTCCCACCTTAAAGCCCTTAGCCGCTTTCATATAATAGGGCAGCAATATTTCTTCCTCGTCAAGGATAATAGCATCCTCACCTGCATATTCCTNACTGACAGGNATTCCTGTCTTTCTTTTTTCCTCTNCCCTGNCAAACATTAAATCTGCCNNTTCGCTCTCCTCTTCTCCTTCCCTTCTATACTCCGCATCAAAATAATCCAGAACCTCTCCTGCCTCGTAAACCTCTACCTCTTCGTGGAAATTTAAAATTCCGGCAAGCTTATCTCCCTCTCCGTCTGTTATAAAAATATAATCCGCCGCCTCAGACCTTTCACATNCCTGACGGATAACCCCGTCAATTCCCGTTAAAACCAATATACTGGTGTANAACAGCATAGCCGCAAGCGTTATTAACAGGAACAATACCACAATNNCNCCTTNTTTCTTCTTCAGATTCTGTTTTGCGATNAACCATAATGCATTCATGTCTNCCACCCCATTTCCTGAAGAAAGCTTCTGAGCTGTTCATGTCGTTTTGCATCGCCGCTTTTATAATTACAAAGCTTAAGCTCTCCTGTAATCATGCCGTCCCTTAAGTATAATATCCGGTTCGCACGTCTTGCCGACTTCATATCGTGGGTTACCATAACGATACTCTGTCCTTTCTTATTTAGCTCAGTCAATATATTTAACACATGCTCCGTATTCTGTGAATTCAATGCNCCGGTGGGTTCGNCNGCAAACAATATTTCCGGCTCATTGATAACGCCCCGCACAACAGCCACTCTCTGCTGTTCCCCGCCCGAAAGCTGTGTTGGAAATTTACCGAAGCTTTCCTCTGATAGACCTACCTGTAACAGCAGGCTTTCTGCCCGTTTCACTAATTCTTTTTTATTTTTTTGAACNAGAAGCCCACATACCAAAACATTGTCCAGCANGCTCATAGNGNNATTTAAATANTTNNGCTGGAACACAAAGCCACAGTGTTTCCTGCGGAAAAGCGCCAGCCGGTCATTGGTGTATCCGGATATTTCTTCCCCGTGATAGGATATGCTTCCCAAAGTCGGTCTGTCCATTCCCGACAGGGCATAAAGCAAGGTACTTTTACCGGAACCGGAATTCCCCATAATTACGGTAAAATCACCTTCCTTAATAGATAAATTCAGATTTTTCAGTACATGCTGCTGTATGCTTTCATTGGAAAATGTCTTGCACAGGTCTTTTGCAGTTAATAGCTCTTTCATTTTTATACCTCCTCAATGATGTTTCCATTTTCGTACGGCATACCCTGATTCTAGCATGTATCCCTGCAAAAATCTTAACCTGTTTCTTGTTTGATTCTTAACTGTTTCTTACCTGCTGCAATTACTGTTTATGTAGGCGCTACCTTTCGTATATGCAGTGCCACAACAAAACCATGTTCATTATAATATTCCATCGCCCCCTGCATTTTCTCCATAAACATACAAGAGAGATACAATCCAAGACCGGAGCCGGTCTTCCCCTTTGCATTACTGCCGCGATAATATTTTTCCGTAATCAGTGACAATTCCTCCTCCGGAACACCGCTTCCCTCATCCCTTATCTCAATCCGCAGTCCGCTCTGCTCTTCTTTTACTATAATGTGAACCACTGTTCCCGCATATTTCCACGCATTGTTCAGACAATTATCCAACACCTGACCAAACCGCAGCCTGTCAAGATAAACCAGACACTCCGGCACCTCACCCTCCAGCAAAAGAGTTCCGCAATAGCATGCCTGCTCCAACAGTTGGCGGATACATACGGAGCTTTCTTCCATGGGTTCTACCTTAAGTACGGTCAATTCCTCCATAGTGGCATGAAACAGATTGTCCACCAATTCATGAATTACCTTCGCTTTCCTGTCAATGACTTCCAGCTTTTGCAGCACGTCCGGTTCAGAGGTTTTGCATTGCATTACCTCACAGGTTGCAAGAATGG
>WFLY01000113.1 GCA_009177215.1 Bacillota bacterium | reverse complement strand
CATAATTCAAAGCCGTTAATAGATGGTTCATATGCAAAGTTTTTTCCTGTAGAAGATATTGTAGCCATTTGTGAAATTAAATCTAATTTGGACAAAAGCAATTTCAAGGAGGTATTACGGAAATTAGCAAACAATAAAATGTTAGGGAACTCAAGAAAAATAATTAAGCATAGACCAGAGGTTGAAATTGGTAATTTTTATCCTATACCATCTTTCCTGATATGTAATAAACTTAACTTTAACCTTAACGGAATAAATTTTTCGGATATATATGAAGAGATTCCGAGAGCATACTGGCATAATTGTATTTTAAGCTTAGAAGATGCTGTTATAACATATGAACTTGCCTTTTCGAAATTGGGAATTAAAAGTAGGGAGTTTAATTCTTTGAGGGGTTACAATGTTGAAACAGGTGTTTGTGAGTGGCAATATTCTCAGCATATTATGTTTTTTGATGGCGTACCTGAGATATATGATTGTTTGCCCCACATAATTTCTGTAAATGAAAATGATGTGTATAGTCATGTTTATTTATTTTTGGGAAGTATGGAACAATCAATTAAGAACTGTATAAAATACGATTATGATTTTGGCGATTATCTTGGAATAACAAGTGGCACAATAAGATGAAAAAAGACATATTAATTTTGTTGGTACAATGATACAACTGTAGGATATAGAATAAAATTTTCCTTTAAAAAAAGTCAGACGATGTACTATATTGATAAGATTAATAGGAGAACAGCATGATGCCCGAAATGGATAGCTATTTACAATCCAGAGTCGCAATTACAGATAATGTTGATATGCAACACATTCAAGAGGTTGGAGGATATTGCCCTTTATGTGGAAAAACATTNTTGGTCCGTAAGGGAACGAGGGTAAATAANCAGTATNAAATNGCTCATATATATCCTAATAGCCCCAATAAGCATCAAAAAGAAGAATTGGATGGATTGGAAAAGTTAGGAAAGACTAGCGAGGATTTTGAAAATAAAATTGCNTTATGCAAGGACTGCNATGGATATTATGATGACCATACAACAAAAGATGANTATTTGAAAATACTTAATATAAAAAAGCAGTTATTGAGTGATAACCAAATACGGAATGATGTAGCTTTAGTTGAGATAGAAAAAGAGCTTTTTATAATTATTGAAAAACTATTTACTGTTAATGATGATGAGTTAAATGAATTGGAGCTAAAATATAATGGAGTAAAATTATCCAATAAGATAGAGGATGAATATTCTTTGTTGCGGCGAAAGATTCAATATAATGTGTGTTCATATTTTAATTTTATAAAGGAAAATCTANAAAATATAAGTGATGAAAAAAACAAGAAATTTNAGANGATAGCTTGTGAAGTCAGGACNGCATATNTAAAGGCAACNCAGANAACAGAGAATAAAGTGGTAATATTTGATTGCTTAGTTGAATGGTTAAATAGTAAAATTATCGAAGCTACAAGGGAAGCCTGCGAGATAATTATTTCTTTTTTTGTACAAGATTGTGAGGTGTTTAATGAAATTTCCTAATAAAATATTTGAGTATAAGGAATCCGTAATCTATGATTGCACAATCATAATGAAGAATATGTCGAATGATATATCTATATTGGAATTGTATAAAAGGTGTCGCAAAAAATGTAATGGAATTCAAGAGTTTTTTGATGCCTTGGATGTTTTATATGCCTTAAATAAAATCAATTATGACTACAAATTGAGGAGGCTCTCTTATGCTGAAGGAGATAGTTTGCAGTAAATTTAAACAGGAGAAAATTGAATTTCATAAAGGACTTAATGTTGTATTGGGAGATGAATTGGGCAGTAATTTTATTGGTAAATCAACTTTTTTGATGATTATTGATTATGTATATGGTGGAAAAGATTATGTCATGAAGTCCACAGATGTGCAAAGAAATGTAGGAAATCATATTATTAAATTTGCATTCTCTTTTGCAAAATAAAATGTATTATTTCTCTCGCAATACCAATGATACTGAATTTGTAGATGTATGTGATGAACAGTATAATATTACAGACCGTATACCGATTGAGCAGTACACAGGTAAACTAAAAAGATTATATGGATTTGAAGAAAAAGAAGTTAATTTTAGAGATGTCGTGGGGAGATATACACGGGTATATGGTAAAGAGAATTTGAATGAGAAGAGACCGCTTGATGTAGTTTATAATGAGAAAGCAGGGCAACCTATTAATGCCCTGTTAAAGTTATGTGACTTATTCGGTGCCATACAAGAATTGGAAGAGTTAGCCAAGCAAAAAAGTGATAAGTATAAGGCATTTAAAGATGCTCAAAAATATCAGTTTATATCAAATATAGGGGTCAGACAACGAAAGGAAAATGATAAGTTAATAGCTAAATTGGAAGAGGAAAAAGAAACAATAGCATATGAGTTAAGCAATAACTTATTAGATCTGGACTCTGAAAAAGCAGAAATGATATTAGGACTCAAAAGAGAACTTGCAGAATATAACAGAAAATTGAGGCTACAAAAGTCAAAATTACATTCATTACAAGATAATTTGCAGGGCAATAGAATCATTAAAGAATCTGATCTTGTTGATTTGGAAGATTTCTTCCCTGAGATTAAGCTGAGAAGATTAGAGGAAATTCAAAAATTTCATAAAGAAATAGATAGTGTTCTAAAANAAGAGATNATGNAAGAAATATAACATATTGATAGTTTTATTCAATTGCTGCAACAGGATAAGGAGCAAGTGGAGAAAAAGATTAAGGAGATATCTGAGATTCCCAATTTATCACAGACAATATTGTTTAAGTTAGCAGAAATCCAAAAGAAAATAGAAGAATTAGCCAGCCAAAATAACTATTACGATAATAGTGTAATTCTGCATAAGGAAAAACAGGATGCGGATACAAGAAAAGATTTAATGAGAAACCAGCAGCTTGCTCAGTTGCAGAATATGCTTAACATTGAGATGGCAAAGCTAAACAATGAAATATATAATGGTGAAAAGATTCCGCCAACAATTTCTTTTAACAAAAATCAATATATTTTTGAAACGGTTGATGATACAGGGACTGGCACATGCTATCGTGGAGTAATTTTGTTTGACTTGAGTATTTTGAAATTGACCTGTTTGCCAATTTTGGTGCATGATTCTGTATTGCTAAAGCAAATTGAAGATATTGCTATAGAAAAAATACTTGAATTATATAATGTATCAGAAAAGCAGGTATTCATTGCATTGGACAAGGTTTGGTCATATAGTGAACGAAGTCAAGCTATATTGAAAGATAATAGGGTTATACAGTTAGGGACAAATGGAAACGAACTTTTTGGAAGATCGTGNNGTAAAAAATAGTTTTTAAGNTGGAATGNTTTTTANAANAATTTTTTTNAAANACATTNCANGCCACTTATTATATGAAACTAGAGTAAGATGTATCTTATGCATATAATGTTAAGAAATAATTGAGATTAAAATTCGTAATAAATTTGAGGTGATCCATCACTGTTTTTAGTAGAATAATATTACTACAGAAAAATTAACCAAGGTTGCGATTGCGAGGAAGGAGAAGACGAGAGATGAAAGCAATTAATTTGTTTACATACACGAGAGTTCAACCAGATTATTCTACGGAATATGCAAACCTTCTTGCTCAAAGGGAAGCAAAAAGTAAGTTTAAAAAACATGAATATGAAACACTAAGGAAATTTGTGGGGTTATTACAGAGCAAAGGATTAGGTATTTCTGCTCAAGAAGGCTTTTTTTACTCATTCAAAATTGAACAGATTGGAAAAGAATTTGATTTGTTGAAGATTGAAAAAGATAAGCTCGCTCTAAATATTGAATTAAAAAGTGAATTGATTGAAAAAGAAAAAATAAGAAAACAATTAGAGCAAAATAAATACTATCTAAAACATTTGGCAAGCGATATTAAATTATATACTTTTGTGGCAGAAACGGAAGAAATTTATCAATATGTTGATGGAGAAATAATTAATGTTACATGTGATAATTTAATTAATACTATGAGGCTTTTTGGCTCTCATATATGCGAAGGAATTGAAACATTATTTGAGGCCAGAAAGTACTTGATTTCTCCATTAAATACACCAGAGGAATTTTTACAAGGGCAGTATTTTTTGACATTACAACAGGAAGAAATCAAGAAAAATATATTGAATATTGTGGAGAATGTTTCTTCAGTTTTCGGGATTTCGGGAAAGGCAGGAACAGGACACACCCTATTGTTATATGACATTGCAAGGACACTTGCAGGATTCTACCGTAAATGTTGTATTGTCCATAGTGGAATTCTTTGTGAAGGGCACGAT
>WFLY01000046.1 GCA_009177215.1 Bacillota bacterium | reverse complement strand
ACTATAACCAATAGATATGCCAAAACAGATCCAATCCCATACTGTTGCTCTGACAACTTCCTGCCCAAAGATAACCGTCCAATAATCAAATATGCCAGATAGTCCATTGCCAGCAGCAACGCATCAAATAGTATAGCCAATGCAAAGGATTTTTTCACGCTAATTCTAACATGCCAAAACATAAATACTGAAAATACAGAAATCGCAATAATCTGCCTTAGTACGAAATAATAAGATAAAGCATACGAATAAAAACACATACTACTAAGCAACAACAAAACCTGTATTAAATTAATCCATCCTTTATTCCGTATTTTACCAAAAGTTTCAAAAAAACTCTTACAACACATTGCTTCAATAAATATCAACAATACATTCTGCATTAAGTCAAACATCTACACTTCTCCCCGACACGCTATAAACTTTTTCTTGACTTCTGTATACCTTGCTTTCGGNATGGATNACTCANCCCTANTTGTCAGTATCACTTTACAACGGACAACATTTTTAATATGTTTTGAATTTACANGATAACTCTGGTGTGTCCTGATAAAACCATTTTCTGNAAGCATNTCGTCCATCACATTTAATGTTTCATACATGGTGTAGACTTTCATATCATCCTCCATAACATGAAACTCAAGTATATGCAGATTGCTCTCAATATACAATAATCTTTCTAATGATATTTCTTTTCTGCCTTCCTTAAAGTCAAATTTCCTTTTTGTNACAGAATAATTCATCTTATCAATAATNGCATCCATACATTNACTAACTTTGCTCTGAAAGTTNGNATTGCCCTTTAGCAGGTACCTCACAACATCTAATCGGTATCCTTCCAGCGAATAATCCACATATGCGGTCACAAATACAATAAACACTTCCCTGCTTACTTTTCTGATCTTCTCAGCCGTCATGATACCATTAACTTTATCCATATTGATATCCAAAAACACGACAGTATACCGCACTACCTCAATCCCTAATTCTACCAATGCCTCCCCGGAGCTATATGTATCTATTTCAAAAACAAGACCTTTTTCCATCATAT
>WFLY01000220.1 GCA_009177215.1 Bacillota bacterium | reverse complement strand
TAATGGTCTTTAAAGATGTNTTGGAGGATATTCATAAGATTATTATGAGGGATATNGTAACAGAAAGCAANCCCACCCCTCAAGATTGAGGGGCAGGGGAGTTGATGTGCCGCAGGCACTTTTTTATGGTAATTTATCCCTTGAATTGTATTCTTTCTTATGATAGAATAAGTGTATTGATACAATTAATACACTTAGAGATGCTTGAAAGGAGATAACGTGATTCTGTTAGATTATAGGGATAAACGCCCAATTTACGAACAGGTTCAGGAAAAGCTGGAACGACTTATTACAAGCGGAGCGCTGGAAGCGGATGTCAAAATGCCCAGTGTGCGGAGTCTGGCAATAGAGCTTTCCGTAAATCCCAATACCGTTCAGCGCGCCTACACCCAGTTAGAGCAGGAAGGATATATATACACGGTATCCGGCAAAGGAAGCTTTGTGGCTCCGGCAGCGGAGTGGCAGGAGAGCAAGCAGCGGCAAATATTGGAGGAATGGTGTGAGCTTACTGTACGGGTCATGGAGACAGGAATAACGAAGGAGAGGCTTATGCAGCAAATGGAGGATATCTATAAGGAGGCAGACAATGATTGAAGTAAGGGAATTGGAGAAATGCTTTGATAACATAAAAGCCATCGATAATATTACCGCCCGGATAGAGGAAGGACATGTTTTCGGATTGATCGGAACGAACGGCGCCGGAAAGTCCACTTTTATGAGAATGTTAAGCGGTGTTTTAAAACCGGATAAAGGCAGCATTTTAATTGACGGGGAACCCGTGTACGACAACCCTGTCGTCAAAGCGAACATATTTTATATTTCAGACGAGCAATTCTTTTTTAAAAGCGGTACTGCATTGGATATGCTGCATCTGTACAAGACATTTTACCCTGATTTTCGGGTAGATAAATTCAAGGAACTGCTGCCGAAGTTTGGGTTGGATATTAAGAGGAAAATAGGTACCTTTTCTAAAGGGATGAAAAAACAGCTTTCCGTAATCTGCGGTATCTGCGCCAACACAAAATATCTTCTCTGTGACGAAACCTTTGACGGTTTGGACCCTGTTATGCGTCAGGCTGTGAAATCCCTTTTTATAAAGGAAATAGCGGAAAGAGGTTTGACACCCATTATTGCATCCCATAATCTGAGGGAATTGGAGGATATCTGCGAGTATGTTGGTCTGCTTCACCGGGGCGGCATTTTGTTGGCAAGAGATTTGGATGACATGAAACTAAATATCCATAAGGTACAGTGCGTCATTAAAGAAGAAAGCATGCTGCAAAATATCAAGGAACGGCTGGACGTGGTAACGATAGATAACAGAGGAGCGCTCTACACAGTTACTATAAGAGGAAAGAAGGAAGAAATCATAAATATTTTTGCAGCAATGAATCCTGTATTCTATGAGTTGCTTCCATTATCCTTAGAGGAAATATTTATCAGTGAAACGGAGGTGAAGGGCTATGACATCAAAGCACTTATTTTTTAAATGCATGATAGAGGATCTTCGACATAGAAGCTGGATGCTTGCGCTGTCAGTTCTGGGTAATTTTCTTGCTCTCCCCATCGCTTATTTGATAGTTTTTGAATCCTATTATGGAATAGATTTTTTGGTTGATGAAGCTATGGCGGACGCTCTCTATGTGGGCAGGGTTCTGGGGCACTTTTCGGATGTTATTACGGTTCTATGCGGTATCGTTGCCATAGCAGGCGCGTTGATAGTAGGCCTTTTTGGTTTTCGTTATGTATTTCATAAGAACATGATTGATACATGGCACAGCCTGCCCATAAAACGCAGTACATTGTTTGGGGTATGTTATCTTGACGGCTTCTTGATATGGTTTGTTCCCTTTATTATTAATTTTTTGTTTACTATCTGCATCTCGGTAGGAAAAATTTATCATATTGGCGGTATGGAAGTAGTCGGAGATCTGGTAAAAACGTCGCTTGCTTCTGTCTGCACACTGGTGGTCAGCTTTTTCCTTATCTATAATCTGCTTCTGGTTGCCGTCATGTTGAGCGGGAATGTGTTGAATGCTTTGGTTTCTTTCGGAGTCATAGGGGGCGCTGCCATATCGGCCTATGGGATATTTATTATTTTTTTTGATTACTACATGGATACCTTCTATGCGGCAGGGATATCTGCAGAAAGTGTAATTTATGCCTCACCGCTTGTGTCCGCGTTTTATATATTGGACAGCCGCTGTGATTGTGATGTTTCGGAAATATCACTCCTTATACCCGGCCTTTGCATCAATTTTGCGATTGCCGTTATCATGGGAATTGCCGCATGGCATCTGTATCAAAAAAGAGCATCAGAGCTTGCCGAGCAGGGACTTAAAAATCGCATGGCTGCTCTCCTGATAAAGGTAGTATGCAGTGTGCTTGTCGGTATGACAGGCTGGATGGTGCTTATATTGCTTACTTCCAGAGAGGTTTCCCTTGTATGGGGAGTGTTCGGTAATATGCTTTCCTCAGTACTGTGCTTTGGCATTCTGGATATTATATTTAATATGGATTTCAAAGCGTTTGCCGGACATAAGCTGTGGATGTTAGCTTCTGTGGGAATATCTATTTTGTTATGCCTCTCCTTTTGGGGAGACTGGTATGGCTATGACAGCTATCTGCCAAAGAAAACGGACATTTCCCAAATGGCGGTTTATGGCAGCGTTTATACCAATTGTGCTGGTTATGGAAATGTGTATCAACCCCTTGAAAGAATGCAGATTCAGGATACACAATTGATTTATGATTTTTTACAGGCAGCTGTGGAGAACACAAAGCCCGAAACGGAGCATGAAAACCATGGAGCCGGAAATCATTATGACAGATTCAGCGTAAAGGTTTCGTTGAAAAACGGGAAAACCTATGAAAGACAATATAAAATTTTTGCCGAGAATGAAGAAGTGGTGCTTCCGCTGATTCTACAAAAGGAATATGTTGATGCCATATACAAAATCAGTGAGGAGGATATAGAACATTGTGTTTATATGGTTCTTACCACCGGAAGCGGTGAATACTGCTTGGAGGAAGTAAATGACGCCGGGGTAATTCTTTCTATTTGCGAAGCATACAATCAGGATTTGGAGGAAAATGCAAAAGGAGCAATATTAGGCGAAGGATGCACGTTTGTACAGCTTCAGTTGCACTTAAACGCCGATCCGTATTTGATTTATCTTGATGTATACGAGGGCATGACACATACTATCAAGGCACTACAGGATGCCGGATATGGAGAATATATCACTCCTAAGGATGTCTCTGAGTTAAGCTGTATCAGATTGGAATGCGGCGATTATTATAGTGAGGGAATATCTTCTCGGGAGCTTGTAGAGATTGCCAGAAAGCGTTATTATGTGTATGCGGAGGAAAGCAGCGAGACGGATAGCAATAATAATGTAGAGGTAGGCAGCATAACAGGGCAAACTTTGCCTGCCGCAACAGCATATGACAAAGAGAAAGAAAAGCTTATGGTACAGGTTACAGACACTGGGGAGATGGAAGAACTGTTAAAGCTGATACATTACAGCCGACCCTTTCATGACGGTAGCGTATTCCGCAAAGATTATATTCGCGGTATTGTTATCGTAGATAAGTACGGCGCAGAGCAGTCAGCGTATATCAGGGAAGGAGAGCTGCCTGAAAAATATATACAAAAATTCGGAGAATTAGGGAAATAAAGCGGAAAGAGGTTAAATTTATCTATTTAAAATTGGCGGAAACTGTGTTATACTGTTCAAAGTGCATTTCATAATATTCTGATTTCGGAGGAAGCAAACATGGGAATGACAATGACACAGAAGATTTTAGCCAAGGCTGCGGGGCTTGAAAAGGTAGAAGCCGGACAGCNTATTGAGGNGAAGCNTGNTCNNGTGCTTNGNAATGACATNACANGCCCCNTNGCGATTAAGGAAATGGAANNAATGAAGGTGGACNNCGTANTTGANAAGANTAAGATTGCCCTTGTACCCGACCATTTTGTACCTAATAAGGATATTAAATCTGCGGAGCATTGCAAATGCGTGAGAGAATTTGCAAGACGCAACGAGATTACCAATTACTTTGAAGTGGGAGAGATGGGTATCGAGCATGCCCTGCTTCCCGAAAAAGGTCTGACTGTTCCGGGCGATGTAATTATCGGAGCCGATTCACACACCTGTACCTATGGTGCGCTGGGAGCGTTTTCCACCGGCGTGGGAAGTACGGATATGGCTGCGGGAATGGCTACCGGTCAGGCATGGTTTAAGGTTCCTTCCGCTATCCGTTTTCATCTGGTGGGAAAGCCCTCCAAATGGGTGAGCGGCAAGGACGTGATTTTACATATTATCGGTATGATAGGCGTGGACGGCGCGCTGTATAAATCTATGGAGTTTGTGGGAGAGGGCGTTGCAAACCTCACTATGGACGACCGTTTTACCATTGCAAATATGGCAATCGAGGCGGGCGGCAAGAACGGTATTTTCCCGGTAGATGAGCTTACTAAGGCTTATCTGGAAGAGCATGCCACACGTAGCTACGAGGTTTTTGAGGCTGACGAGGATGCCGTCTATGACGAGGAGTACACCATTGATTTAAGTACCCTTCGCCCCACGGTTTCATTCCCGCATCTGCCTGAGAATACACATACCATTGATGAGATTCATAAAATGGAGGATATTGTGATCGATCAGGTTGTTATCGGCTCCTGTACCAACGGACGTCTTGACGACCTTCGCATCGCGGCAGAGGTGTTAAAGGGTAGACATATCAAAAAGGGCATGCGCTGTATCGTGATTCCCGCAACCCAGAAGATTTACATGCAGGCAATGGAGGAAGGGCTTCTTAAGACCTTTATCGAAGCCGGAGCCGTTGTCAGCACACCCACCTGCGGTCCTTGCCTTGGCGGTTATATGGGCATTCTGGCAGAAGGTGAGCGATGCGTTTCCACCACTAACCGTAATTTCGTAGGACGTATGGGTCATGTGAATTCCGAGATTTATCTGGCAAGTCCTGCGGTTGCGGCAGCTTCGGCGGTTACGGGTAAGATTTCCTGCCCCTGCGAGCTGTGATCGAGAGAGTATCGGATATGCCGGACCTGAAGATACACTATATTTTCCGGGCTGGCTTCGAATATTGTATATAGAGACGAAAGGAACTTAATGCCATGAATGCAAAAGGAACAGTTTTTAAATACGGTGACAACGTGGATACGGATGTCATTATTCCCGCAAGATATCTGAATTCTTCGGATCCGGCAGAGCTTGCCACCCATTGTATGGAGGATATTGACAAGGAATTTGTAAATAAGGTAAAGAAGGGCGATTTAATTGTTGCCGATAAGAATTTTGGCTGCGGCTCCTCCAGAGAGCACGCGCCCATTGCCATAAAGGCGGCAGGTGTCAGCTGCGTTATTGCCGAAACCTTTGCCAGAATTTTTTACCGCAATGCCATTAATATCGGTCTTCCCATTATTGAATGCCCCGAGGCTGCAAGGGGGATTGCGGCAGGCGATGAAGTAGAGGTTGATTTTGATTCCGGTGTGATTACCAATCTTACCAAAGGAACTACCTTTCAGGGTCAGGCATTTCCTGAGTTCATGCAGAAGATTATTGCTGCGGAGGGTCTGGTAAATTATATCAACAATAAGTAAGAGGATTATAAAAGCAGGTTCCCGCCAAGGTGGGAGCCTGTATTTAAATGTGAGACAATTTGTGAGCAAGCGACCAAAACTGAATCGCAAATGCGGATTTGTGATTTGCAACGCGGTGCCGCAAGGGAGGCGGCACAAATCTGCCTGATTGCCGACGCAAATTGGAGATTTGCGTCGCCCCGTCGCGTAAACGCTCCGGCATGGAGGATTAAAATGGAACAAAAACAGACTAAGAAGTATGAAATTGATATGTGTAACGGTCCGCTGCTGGGAAAAATTCTGGTATTTTATGTGCCTCTTATGTTGTCGGGAATCCTGCAGCTTCTTTTTAATGCGGCGGATATTGTGGTAGTAGGGCGTTTTGCCGGTAGTCAGTCTCTGGCGGCAGTAGGCTCTACCAGCTCCCTGATCAATCTGCTTGTGAATGTCTTTATCGGTCTGTCCGTGGGGGCGAATGTTTTAGTGGCGCGCTTTTACGGTGCCAATAAGGAAAAGGAGCTTTCGGAAATGGTGCATACGGCTGTGATGACCTCTCTGGTAAGCGGCTGTATTTTGGTTGTTTTAGGAATTGCATTGGCAAAGCCTGCGCTTACACTGATGGATACGCCATTGGACGTTATCGGGCAGTCAGTGCTTTACATGCGCATTTATTTTCTGGGAATGCCCGCCATGATGGCGTACAATTTTGGCAGTGCGGTGCTGCGTGCCGTGGGCGATACCAAGAGACCCCTATATTTCCTGTTTTCTGCGGGTGTAATTAATGTGGCTCTGAATTTACTGTTCGTAATTGTTTTTTCCATGGGTGTTGCAGGCGTCGCCACGGCAACAGTGATTTCCCAAATCGTTTCGGCGCTTCTGGTGCTTCGGTGTCTGGCGAAATCCGACAGTAGTTACCGGCTTAATCTAAAGGCTTTAAAAATTGTTCCTGATAAGCTGCTCAAAATGATTCAGATTGGCGTTCCTGCGGGCTTGCAGGGAGCGCTGTTTTCCATATCCAATGTGTTGATTCAGTCCTCGGTGAATTCCTTCGGCTCCATAGCAATGGCGGGCAACACGGCGGCATCCAATGTGGAGGGCTTTGTTTACACTTCCATGAATGCCTTTCATCAGACGGCAATCAGCTTTACCGGACAGAATTACGGGGCAAGGAATTTTAAGAGAATCGGCAAAATTCTTTTGATATGTCAGGTGTCTGTGCTTATAGTTGGGCTTGTTATGGGAAATGCTGTTTACGGTCTTTCCGGCATTCTTTTAAGGCTGTATTCTCCTGAGGCAGAGGTGATTCAGTATGGCGTGCTGCGGCTGGGGATAATTTGTACTACCTATTGTCTGTGCGGAATGATGGATGTTATGGTTGGCTCCCTTCGGGGCATGGGCTATTCCATAATGCCCATGCTTGTGTCCTTAACCGGCGCATGTCTGTTCCGTATTGTGTGGATTTATACGCTTTTTAAGCAATATCATACGCTGGAATGCCTGTATATTTCTTATCCCATCAGCTGGACACTCACTTTTTTAGTGCATTTGATATGTTTTGCCATTGCGTACAGAAGGTTGCTAAAAAAAACTTGAAACATATGTTCGAGTATGCTATTATCTGTTTATGGACTTTTTTCGGAATCACATGTAGTAAGGGAAAATTACAAAACTTCGTTTATGTAATGTTTTACAGTTAATGAAACAAACTTACTTTACGTGGTATAAAAATACAGATATAATTATATCATGGAATTGGTATGGAGGTAACGGAGTTAAACGGAGCAGAAACTGTCAACAGACACGCTNGAACGATTGAAAGTATTTCCAGNTTACGGCTCATTAACACCGNACGCGTGGACNAATCAAANAGGGTATCGAACAGTGTTATTTGTNAAAAGCATATTACTATTTACAGACAGATTGAAAATACAGTGTCTGTATATCATATAGTGGATACGCAGACAGAATACACAAAGCTGTTTTATTAAAGAATTATACTGAAATGGGGTTTTTTAATGTCAGATTATATTTTGGATTTAAGAAAAATTGTTGGACATAGACCGTTACTTCAAGTAGGCGCAAGCGTGATTGTTGAGAATAGTGAAGGAAAAATTCTTTTGCAAAGGAGAAAAGATAATCATTGCTGGGGCTATGCGGGAGGCTCTGTTGACTTGGATGAGAAGGTTGAAGATGCAGCAAAGAGAGAGCTTTTTGAAGAAACAGGCTTAACAGCAAATTCAATTGAATTGTTTGGGGTATTTTCGGGAAAAGAAACACATTATATATATCCAAATGGTGATGAGGTATCAAATATAGATATTGTATATATCTGTAAGGACTATTCAGGGGAATTAAAAGAACAGGAATCAGAAGTTGAGGAACTGATGTTTTTTGATATTAAAGACTTACCGGAAAATATATCACCACCCATAAAAATGGCGCTTGAAAAATTAAAAAAAATATCTGTTTTTCATGAGGATAATAGAGGATAACATATGATAGCATTTGTAAACGGAATTATTGAGGACATTGCAGAGGATAATGTGATAATCGATGTGGGTGGAATCGGCTACAATGTGCGGATTTCCGCGGATACGGCGGCAAGGCTACCGGACGTGGGTGAACAGGTACGCTTACATACCTATACCTGTGTGCGTGAGGATGCATTCCTGCTGTACGGTTTTCTTTCACGCAATGATTTGGAAATATTTAAGAAATGCATTACGGTAAACGGTATCGGACCGAAGGGAGCGCTGGCAATTTTGTCAGTAATGGATGCGGATTCTCTTCGATTTGCCATTCTCTCAGGCGATACCAAGGCAATTACCAAAGCTCCGGGCATTGGCGCAAGAACAGCGGAGCGTTTGATTTTAGAGCTGAAGGACAAGCTCAAGATAGACGATGCTATGATTGACCGGGAGATTACGGCTACCGCCGCAGGCAATATTTACGCGGACAGCGACCAGAAGAAAGAGGCTGTGGAAGCACTTGTTTCTCTGGGTTACGGGCGGTCGGAAAGTATTAAGGCAGTAAATGCAATAGAAGGAATTGAGAACATGGATTCGGGTGCAGTCTTAAAGGCGGCGCTTAAGAAAATGTTTTAACAGGCATTCCCCTAACAGGCAAAGGAATTTGATTTATGGCTAAGAGAATGATTGAGGCAGATATAACGGAAGAGGATGTGAAGCTGGAAGGTTCCCTGAGACCTCAGACTCTGAATGACTATGTTGGTCAATCTAAGATAAAGGAAAATCTTAAGGTTTATATAGAGGCGGCAAAGCTGCGTGGAGATGCCTTGGATCATGCGCTATTTTACGGACCGCCGGGTCTGGGTAAGACTACTCTTGCAGGTATTATTGCAAATGAGATGGGTGTTCACCTAAAGGTGACGAGCGGACCTGCCATTGAGAAGCCGGGAGAGATGGCGGCAATTCTCAATAATTTAGAGGAGGGCGACCTGCTCTTCGTGGACGAAATCCACCGCCTGAACCGTCAGGTGGAGGAGGTATTGTATCCCGCCATGGAAGATTACTGTATTGATATTATGATCGGAAAAGGGTCCTCGGCGCGTTCCGTGCGTCTGGAACTGCCTAAATTTACCTTGGTGGGCGCCACTACCAGAGCAGGGCTTTTGACGGCGCCTTTGCGGGACCGTTTCGGCATGATTCATCATTTGGAGTTCTACACAGTGGAGGATCTGCAGCAGATTATCATGCACTCGGCAAGGGTTCTGGATGTAGAAATTGAGAGGGGCGGAGCCATGGAGATGGCAAGACGAAGCAGGGGAACGCCCCGCCTTGCCAACCGCATTTTAAAAAGAGTTCGAGACTTTGCACAGGTTAAATATGACGGTATTATTACCGAGGAAGTGGCGCAAACGGCACTTGATTTAATGGATGTGGATAAGCTGGGCTTGGATCATATTGACCGCAATATCCTTCTCACTATGATTCAGAAATTTGACGGTGGGCCGGTAGGTCTTGATACTTTAGCCGCGGCTATCGGTGAGGATTCNGGTACCATAGNAGATGTATATGAGCCTTACCTTATCAAAAACGNNTTTATTAACCGCACCCNAAGNGGCAGGGTANNTACTGATTTGGCGTATCATCATCTTGGAATCTTTTCTTAAAATGCTTNCCTGCNATCTCAATCTGATATATAATGTAGTGTATGAGTAGAGAGNTAATTGTTTGCTTATTNAAGGTAGNGTGTGTNATAGTTTTTATGGNAGANGGGTANAGATATGGCTTCCAAGACAGATACTGAGGTTATTATCGGTGGCAAGGTATTTACACTGAGCGGTTACGAGAGTGAAGAATATTTACAGAAGGTGGCTTCTTATATTAATAACAAGGTCAATGAATACGGTAAGGTTGACAGCTTTAGAAGACAGCCCTTGGAGACGCAGGGAGTTCTCCTTCAGTTGAATATTGCCGATGATTATTTTAAGGCGAAGAAAAAGATTGAGGTTTTGGAAGAGGAGCTTCAAGCTAAGGAGAAGGAGTTATATGATTTGAAGCATGAGTTGATATCGGCTCAGATTAAGTTGGAGAATGCCGAGAAGAAGTCCAAGGAGCTTCAAATGGACTTAAATGAAAATGCGAAAAAAATTGTTCGTTTAGAAACTGAGTTGAAAGACAAGTAATTAAGAGCTGTCCGTGTTCGGGACAGCTTTTACATTATGGAGAGTAATGTGAAAAATCTAATATTTTTTACAAACGAACTTGTTCGTTTTGCAAATATTGTGCTGACGCCCAAATTCGCAGGTTATTGGCAGCATGGAGGATTATTATGAATGGTAAGAAAAAAGTAGAGCTTCTGGCTCCTGCCGGCAATAAGGAGGGCTTTTACGGAGCCATACATGCCGGTGCAGATGCCGTTTATCTGGGCGGCAGTCGTTTTGGTGCCAGAGCCTATGCCGATAACTTTACAACAGAAGAACTGACGGCATGTATCCGTTATGCCCATATTTGGGGAAGAAGGGTGTATCTGACAGTCAACACTCTAGTAAAGGATACTGAGCTGAAGGAGCTTTATGAATACCTTGCTCCCTTTTACGAAGCTGGACTGGATGCCGTAATCGTGCAGGATATCGGTGTGTTTCATTATATCAAAAAACACTTTCCGGAATTGGCGCTGCATGTCAGTACACAGATGACAATTACAGGCGTTCACGGAGCCAGACTGTTGCAGGATATGGGAGCTGTCAGAATTGTTCCCGCTAGGGAATTGAATCTTTCCGAAATCATTGAAATCAAGCGTCAGACCGGCTTGGAACTGGAATGCTTTATTCACGGCGCCATGTGTTATTGTTACTCCGGTCAATGTCTCTTCAGCAGTATTTTAGGGGGGAGAAGCGGTAACAGAGGGAGATGTGCCCAGCCCTGCAGGCTTCCCTACACGGTAAGGGGAACGAACGGGCAGACAGGGGAATGCTATCCCTTAAGCCTTAAGGATATGTGTACCGTTGAATATCTGCCGGAGCTGATTGAGGCAGGCATTGATTCCTTTAAGATAGAAGGACGTATGAAAAAGCCTGAATATGCGGCGGGGGTTACAGCAATTTACCGGAAGTATATCGATAGGTATTATGCTGCTTTAGAAGAAGATAATGCAGGGAACAATATAGGTAATACCTACACAATTGAAAATAAAGATATGCAGGCGCTTTCTTCATTATATCTTAGAAGTGAAATGCAGGATGGCTATTATCACAAGCATAACAGCAAGAATATGATTACCCTGACAAGCCCTGCCTACAGTGGAAGTGACGATAAGCTCCTTGCCAAAATCCGTGAAAAGTATTTGGAAAAGGCTCCAAACATACCTGCTGCGTTAGAGGCGCGCTTTGTGTGCGGACAGCCTGCGCAGCTGTCAATATCTCTTGCAGAAGAAGCCGCTCTGACAAGAACAGTGACGGGAGCCATGGTAGAAACGGCGCAGAAACAGCCTGTCACTCAGGAAACGATTGAAAAGCAACTGCGCAAACTGGGAGGCAGCTGTTTTTCTTTGGAAGGATTAAAGGTTCGCGCAGACGCAAATATCTTTTTCCCGCTAAAGGCTATCAATGAGCTTAGGAGAGAAGCTGTCACCGCCATGGAGGAAGCGTTGATAGAAACCCAGAGGAAAACGGGAAGAATAAGAGCATGCGACAACACATCCATAGATATCAGCACGGATGCAGATATCAACGCAGGTTCAGATATCAACATGGACGCAGATGTAAATCTCTCTGCGGCCATGAGGGCGGTTTCATCATCCGGATATGTACATCTTCAAAGTGCCGCCGGAAACAGCCTGATTCTTTCACTGCAAACCTTCCAACAACTAAAGGGCTTGTACTCTTGGATAACTAGAATCTCTTTTGAGGGAATAGGAAGAATATATATCAATGGTGATTTGCTGGCGGAAAATACCGACATATTACGGCAGACGCTGGATATATGCCGTCTGCTTTCGGAACGCTGTGAGATAGCAGTAGCGTTGCCTTATATTTTGCGGGCTTCGGACACCGCCTACTTAGAGCGGCTTTATACACTGGCAGAGGATAATTTTTCCGTATTTTCAGGATTTCTAGTGCGTTCCATGGAGGGATTGGGCTTCCTTAAAGAGAAACGTTATCAGGGAAGGCTTTATGCGGACGCGGGCTTTTATCTCTGGAATACAGAGGGTATTTCCTGCATAAAGCCGTATTTTGCAGGTATTTGTATGCCTTTAGAGCTTAACGGGAAGGAACAGCGGACATTACTTTTGACAGGTGTTCCCTGTGAAAAAATTATTTATGGTAGAATTCCCATGATGATTACTGCCAATTGCGTGGCAAAAACCATGGCAGGTTGCCGGAAGTATAAAAATAACGGCGGTGATATCTGTCAATTAATCGACCGTTACAAGAAGCAGTTTCCGGTTTATTTAAATTGCACCCATTGTATGAATGTTATCTATAACAGCGTGCCCCTTTCTCTGCACGGACAGATGGGCAGCTGGCAGGGAAGTGTCGCCATGCGTCTGGATTTTACCGTGGAGAGCAGTAACGAAATGTTGGATATCATATTATTTTTTTTGGAAACAAGAAATATAAAACAGACAGCAAAGCCGCCTGTTTTACCATATAAGGATTACACCACCGGTCATGAGAAGCGCAGTGTGGAGTGAAGAATCCGGAAGTGAGAATTAATGCAGCAATATATTTTTGAATTATCTAAATACTTAATTTCATTACTGGTAATTTTGTATACATTATTTAGCTTTTTGGCGCTGCGGCATAAACCGGAGNAGCATCACAGAGGCTTTTATGCTTTCCAAAGCCTTTTGATANTTGCTGTGCAGNTTTTATGCTTTCTCNATCTGGCTTTGGTAAGCCGTGATATGCAGTATGTATTTNTTTATGCCTTTATACAAATATTTCTTNTTGCAGCNATTNTGCNGGTAACAATGATTTATNAGAATGCTAACAATCTTCTTTTAAACAANATGTGTATACTGTNGGGANTCGGAATGTGCATGGTGGCAAGACTATCCTTCAACAGGGCAGTCAGGCAGTATGTCATTGTTTTAGTTTCTCTGGCATTTTCTCTGGCAATCCCGTATTTGCTCACTAGGATCCGTTTTCTGAAAAAGCTAACATGGCTGTATGCCGCAGTGGGTATTACATTGCTCAGTGCCGTGCTTATTTTCGGTGAGGTGACTCATGGGTCTAAGATTTCATTTTCCCTTGCCGGCGTTACCTTTCAGCCCTCGGAGTTTGTAAAAATTCTATTTCTCTTTTTCCTTGCGGGCGCCCTGTGGGAGGATGNTTCCCTNNAACGGGTGATACTTACGGCTCTTCTNGCGGGAATTCATGTAATCGTGTTAGTGGTGTCTACGGATTTGGGGNGTGCTTTGNTTTTCTTTNTAGGCTTNGNCATGGTNGTATTTATTGCAAGCAGAAATTACTGGTATCTTCTTGTCGGAGCCGCAGGGGGAAGCACCGCAGCATATATTGCCTACAGATTATTTGACCATGTGAGGATACGGGTATTGGCATGGCAGGACCCATGGAGCTATATCGACAATCAGGGTTATCAGATAACACAATCCCTCTTTGCCATAGGAAGCGGAAGTTGGTTCGGTATGGGTCTGCTGCAGGGAAATCCGACGGCGATTCCCTTTGTGGTTGCGGATTTTATTTTTTCTTCAATTTGTGAAGAAATGGGTGTTATCGTAGGTATCTGTCTGATTTTAATCTGCCTTAGCTGTTTTTTGGAGATAATGCGGATTGCAATCCGGATACATGACCGTTTTTATCAGATGATTGTATATGGAATTGGTATTATGTATATTTTTCAGATTTTCCTTACCGTGGGAGGCGGTGTTAAATTTATTNCGCTTNNGGGAGTTACCCTGCCCTTTATCAGCTATGNNNGCAGTTCCGTTATGACGACAATGATAATGTTCTTTATTATTCAGGGTATTTATATCAGACTGCAACANGAAGNAGGTAAGCGCCTTGTCCGAAAAAGAAATTCAGAAGCCGAAAGAAGCAAAACGGCAGAGCACAAAACAACAGAGAATAGATAAGTCTTCTGAGAAGCCGGTTGGGGAGGCTGTAAGCCGGCTGAACGAACAAGTTGGCAAAAAGCGTTTAGGCAGCCAGCGTGAAATTTTAATCACCGCCGGCGTCTTTGTGGCGTTATTTATAGGCATGATAGGATATCTATGCTATTTTACTGCGACCAGAGAGCAAGACATGATAAATAACAGCTATAATTCCAGACAGCAGATTCTTTTGTCCAGAAATTACAGGGGAAGTATTTTTTCCCGGAACGGTGATGTGTTGGCAGAAACGATTCTGGACGATGAGCAGGAGGAACGGAGAGTATATCCCTATCATAATCTTTTCTCTCATATTGTAGGATATTCCACCAAGGGACGGATGGGTGTGGAGGCGCTTGCCAATTACTATTTGATCAACACCAATACCTCCATTAGCAACAAGGCTGCGAATGATATGGCGGGATTAAAAAATCCCGGCGACAATGTATATACTACATTGGNTGTGNATATACAAAAGATTGNCGACGAGCAGCTTGACATCTATAGAGGCGCTATTGTAGTGACAGAGGTTTCCACCGGTAAAATACTTGCTCTGGTATCGCATCCTGATTTCGACCCCAATGAGATAGCGGATATCTGGGATTCGTTGGTTGCCGACGACACAAGCTCAATTTTGGTTAATCGGGCGACAAGCGGGCTTTATCCTCCCGGTTCCACATTTAAAATAGTGACCTCTTTAGAGTATATCAGGGAAAACCCCGACACCTTCAGGGATTACCAATATCAATGTAACGGTTCTTTTCATTCGGGCAACAGCAAAATCAGCTGTTATCACGGAATCAATCATGGCTCGGTGGATTTTGAATATTCCTTTGCCAAGTCCTGTAATTCTTCCTTTGCCAATATTGGCATTGGCTTGGACCGCAAAGCATTTTCCGAGACGCTGAAATCGCTGCTCTTTGGTGAGAAGCTGCCTATTATGTTAAGTCATGCAAAAAGCTATGTGAATATTCCTGCGGAGGGCTTAGACGCTGAAATGATGCAGACCTCCATAGGGCAGGGAAAAACTCAGATTACACCTATACATCTAAATATGATTACCTGTGCCATTGCCAATAACGGTATTCTCATGAAGCCCTATGTGGTGGACAGAGTGGAGAATGACGAGAGCAAAGTAATCAAGAGCTTTAAGCCTGAGAGCTACGGGAAATTGATGAGTGAGGAGGAAGCCGATATTTTGCGGCAGATGATGACATTAGTAGTAGAAGAAGGAACCGCCTCAAAGCTTTCCGGGCTTTCTTATACGGCGGCAGGCAAAACCGGCTCCGCAGAATACAACAATGTAAAGGGCGACAGCCACGCATGGTTTACGGGCTTTGCTCCCGCAGATAATCCCGAGGTATGTGTTACGATTATCGTGGAGGGTGCGGGAAGCGGAGGAGATTATGCTGTTCCTATTGCAAAACGTATATTTAATGCCTATTACAGCAAAAAATAAAGGTTGCAGGAAAGTATATTTTAGACTATACTGAACTAAGGCAAGCATGGCACACCAATCAGGAGGAATTGCAATGATAGAAGCAACAAGCTGTGGTGGTGTGGTAATTTTTCGTGGTAAGATTTTACTCCTGTACAAGAATTACAGGAATAAATACGAAGGCTGGGTTCTGCCTAAAGGCACAGTGGAGCAGGATGAAGAATTTAAAGAAACTGCTTTGCGCGAGGTTATGGAAGAATCCGGTGCGAAAGCAACCATTATTAAATACATCGGGAAGAGTGAATATTCCTTTAATGTTCCCGATGATACCGTGGAAAAAGAGGTTCATTGGTATTTGATGATGGCTGATAGTTATTACAGCAAACCACAAAGAGAGGAATACTTTGTTGACTCCGGTTTTTACAAGTATCACGAAGCCTATCATTTGCTAAGNTTTTNTAATGAAAAGNNGATTTTGGAANAGGCNTATAANGAATATCTGGAGCTAAAGNGGAGTAATCTTTGGGGCAGCCGAAAATACTTTTAGTATTTTCGGCTGCCTTTTTATTTAATATTAAATTCCGGGCGTTCCAATAAATTAAGAATTTCGTTATTGTCATTGCGAAGAAGAGGGCGTGAAAATCTACTGGGATTTATGATAAGCACTTCCCATTGTGTATCATCCTCTAATCTCACTTTGGTGCCTATCTGTGCATCTGCGATTCTTTTCATGACCGGTATTAAAAGCTCGGTATCAAATTTGCTTATATTATTTTCAAAATCCGCAAGGATGCGAAGGGGGGAATAAGCGCTTCGGTAAGAGCGGGGTGCGGCCATGGCAACATAAGCGTCCACGATTGCCATATAGCGCGCATATTTATCAACACTGTCTCCTGATAAATGATAAGGATAGCCACTGCCGTCCAGACGCTCATGGTGCATGATTACGGAGTTTTTAACATGCTGCTTGAGATTAAGGTTTTTAACCAGATTATACCCCATTTCAGGATGCTTTTTTACTGTCGCAAGTTCTTCATTTGTAAGCTTACCCGGCTTCCAGAGCAGGTCAACAGGCAGGAGCAGTTTTCCGATATCGTAATAAAAGCCGCACAGAATCATAGTCTTACGTGCTTCCTCATTCATAGCGAGCCAATCTGCAATAGCGCCTGCAAGAAGAGCGGAATCAAGACAGTGGGTATAGGTCACTTCATCCTCGCTGGGCGTCATGTTATACAGATAATCCAAAAGAACGGCGCCCGATGAAATCGTTGCATTTAAATCATAGTAAATACCCAAAAGTGCATTGTCATCGATTTTATTGCCGGTTGCAAAGAAATTCTGCATCAATAATTTATAGTTTTTCAGAGAGATTCCATATTGAAGCTCAAAAAGGCGGAAGCCGTTGTCATAGCGAAGCTTCTCATAGTGTGTGGTAGCAAGGTCGATATTCTCCTTAACGGTAACACACATGATGGAATAGCGGTTTAATTTAGTAATATTTACTTCGTCCAGCTTTGTATCGGCAGGAAAAATAACCTTTCCCTGATGAACAACATCTTCCCCCAGAATCATTCCGGGCTTCAATTCCATTATGGCTAATACTTTCAAGAGCTGCTCCTTCCCAGTATCAATAACTTGTTTTTTTTGTAACAGCCATACGAAAATGATTGTCAGCAATACACTTAAATAATGACTGAAGGTGTATATTCTGCAAACTTATGAGTGGCATGGCTGAACTGTTACGTTTATTTTGACAAGTTTAGATCATTTATGATTTTTTCATTTATTTTTAGTATAAATTATTATAATACAATGTCAATCAAAATCTTAAAAAATATGTCCAACCAAAACGGTTTGGTCATGGGAAAATATCGCAACAGTTTAAGCCATAACATTCATAAGTTGACAGAATGACAATCAGTTCCACCTATCTGACTGTTACGAAATATTAATTATGTCAATCTGTAAATAAATGTACCGATATCACCGAAGATGTGGTATACTTAGGGATAATGAATAAGGCTTGTCTATGAAGGAAGGATTTGTATGGAGAGAAAGCTTACCTTTTACCCCGGATTATATCTGAGTGAAAGCATTAGATCCGATAAATTGGATAAACTAAAAGAGAAATTAATAAAGAAGCCCCTTCTTTCCACGCTTTATGTGATTGCGCTTTCCCGAAACACAAGTGACCAACTGGAAATATTTGCGGCAAGGATGCTGGCGCAGTCCTACTATAGCAAATATCCTCCTTATATTATTGGCATTACGGCCAATTATGCCGAAGCGGTTTCATTGGTAGAAAAAATCGTGCGGGAGTGTCTTAAAGAGAGAGGCGACTGTGCCTTGAAGGAGTATCTGTTATGTTAGCTATCCTTTTTAATATATTGAGCGTGTTAGGAATCATTCTCCTGGTGCTTCTCGGGATACTGCTTATTGTGCTTCTGCTGGTACTGTTTGTTCCGATAAGCTATCGAATTTACGGAAGCAAAAATACTGAGGCTATGCTTGTTAAAATTAATGTAAATTGGCTGTTTGGACTTTTAAGGATACGGTTTGTTTATCCCGAGCCGGGTAAGGTGGTTGCAAAGCTTTTATGCTTTACGATTTACGATTCCTCAGCTTCAAAAGAGAAGTTAGAATCAAAAAAAACTGATTCGGTGGAAAAAAAGAAACAATCCGATGCGGATGAGGCTGAGAAAGAAGTTTGCTGGGAAAGCCTGACGATTTCTGAAAGCAACGACCGGTCAGAAGAGGGGCATACGGAAAACGTTTCCACAGGGAAGATTTCCGGTTCAGACCATTGCGGTGCATCCGCTGAAAATGCCGCTTCCGGCGATACAAAAAATATTGAATCTGATAAATTATCGTTTTTCCAAGACATAAAGCAATATATTTTAAAAAAATATGAGAAGATAAAGTACACAATTCTTAGAATTTATGATA
>WFLY01000082.1 GCA_009177215.1 Bacillota bacterium | reverse complement strand
CCATGAAAGAACGCAAAACTGTGAGGTGTATGTAATACTTCAATATAACTTATTTTTTTTCCTATCAAGCTCTTCTCTATCTGGCTAGATATCGTATAGCTTTCTGGTAACTCTAACATATTATTTCCTCCCGATTAAATAAAAATAATAATGATTCATTTTTACCTCAATCAAACTTTTTCTGCATTAAGTTTATTTTATAGTTATCGCTTTTATTGATAAACTATAATTCTTTTTTATTTAAGCTAAATATTGCCCTGCCTGCACATTCCACATTTGTGCATATTTGCCCTGTGCCTTTAATAAACTATCATGCGTTCCCTGTTCTACGATTTGCCCATTTTCCATTAGGATGATCCGGTCTGCCAAGCGTGTCGTTGACAACCTATGCGAAATAAAAATCACTGTCCTGTGTTCCGCCATCTCCAGCATCGCATGATTCAGCTGATACTCTGCAATGGGATCCAATGCACTGGACGGCTCGTCCAAAATAATCAGCCCTGCATCTTTATAAAATACTCTGCTGATGGCAAGCTTCTGGCTTTCCCCACCGGAAAGATTTACTCCCTCTTTGTCAAATTCTGTAGTCATCATCGTATCCATACCATTCGGTAAGGCGGCAAGGCGTTCCTCCAGTCCACTGTGTACCAATGCCTGCTTTATAGGCTCTTCCGGTATCTCTGGGGCTGCTGCATCCATCAGAACATTTTCCTTCACAGAGCCTGCAAAAATTNTGANGTCNTGANATACTNTTCCAATNGNTTTTCTATANTCNNGCAAATCATAATCCNTGATATCTCTGCCNTCTGCTATAATCTGTCCGGATACAGGATCATAAAGCCTCATTATAAGTTTCATCAGCGTAGTTTTTCCTGNNCCATTGTAGCCTACTATAGCNATTTTTTCTCCCGGCNGTATTGNAAAAGAAATATCATTCAATATCTGCGCATTTCCTTGTCCTGCCTTCCCATATTCAAAACAAATATTCCGAATCTCAATTTCCTTGGCGCCACCCGTTACCGGAAGCTTCTTCTCACTTACAAGCTCAGGCTGCATCGCTAGGAAATCCCGAATCTTTTGGACATATAAACTTGTCTCACAGGCATACGGGTATACATCCGTAAAAATGCTCATGCTCCACTTCAGCCTTCCGAAGGAATTATATAAAATTGCCACACTACTATACGACAATCCTCCCATAACCACTGACCTAAAAACCAAATAGCTGACATAAACCACATCACTCATAAAATTATTGCTGACATACCTGCGTAAAAAACTAAGCCAAAACCGCTTCCCTGTATAGCTTTTTTCCACCTTGTAAATTTCCTCATTGCATCGTTCGAAATCTCGGTATATGGCTTCCGCCGTCTTCGGGTTTAAGCGCAGTTCCTTGGCATATTCCTGCATGTAAAAGACCCTCTTTACATAATCTCTTTTCCGTTCCAGAGGATTTCGGATAACGCGCAGCTGAAAGGTCAGGCGATTATAAATCTGGTTGAAACAAAATGCCATAATAAATGATGCAGCAGCAAACAGAATAGAAACACGATCCTTATAGAAAAAATAAATTCCGGTGGTTAAAAATACAGCAATTCCGGAAAACGTATTCTGAAGGAAAGTAATACATCGATCAATTTGTTTATCTGCTTCTGACAAAACCAGCACCAACTGATTATAGTACTCCGGATCATCATAACATTTTAAATCCATACCGGATGCCTTTTCATAAAGAGTAAGCTTAACCTTTTGACTCACCTTCGGCAGATTCTTTGCACTGATATAGTTTGATACCCATGCAGAAAAAACCATCTCCAATGTCACAAAAAGAGCCAGACCCAATACAAACAGCGCAACTCGTTTAAAGGGATAATGAAATTCCGCCGCCTCCAAAATATAACCGATCCCATAAGTATGCTCCAAAAAAACAGAAATCTGGTTTCTGACTGCATTCAACGTCACAAAAATGACGTAGGCCGGCGATGCCTGAATGCATAATCGGATCAAAAACAGATTATTTGACCACACCTGCTTTGCATTGTGCTTTGGAACATTTCCTTTATTTTTTTCACTCATAATACCATGTCCTCCACAGAATCTACTGCCAGATAATTCATTGCCTGCTTTCGATACATCTCTGCATAACTGCCCTGAAGTGCCATCAACTCCCTGTGAGACCCCCGCTCTATGATCCTTCCCTGTTCCAGCATTAGTACACAATCCGCATTTTTTACAGAGGACAGACGATGAGATATGAAAATCATGGTATTCTGTTTTCCATCCTCCATAATGCTTTTAAAAAGCTCATACTCTGCAATGGGATCAAGTGCGCTGGATGGCTCATCAAATATCTTGATCGGACATTTCCTGTAAAAGGCTCTTGCCACTGCCACCTTCTGACTTTCCCCACCGGAAAGCACTGCTCCTTCTTCGTCAAACTCCTTTGTCATCATGGTATCTATCCCATATGGCAATTGCTGTATCNTCTCATAAACTCCCGCCTTTTTCAGTGCTTCTATCACCCGTTTTTCCTCTTCCGGTGTTCCTTTGTCCCCCATCAGAACATTTCCCTTGACAGTCATCCCAAAAAGACATACATCTTGGAACGCTGTGGCAAAAAGCTCTCTGTAGGAACGCAGATTATACTTGCGGATATCTATCCCATTTAAACGGATGGTTCCTTCTGTNGGGTCGTAGAGCCTNAACATAAGTTTGATNATTGTGCTCTTCCCGGCACCATTATGACCAACNANGGCTATCATTTCTCCCTTTTTNATCGTAAAACACANATCANGGATNGTTTCCTCCTGCTGNTAAGAAAAACATACATGGTCAAACTCCAANGTTTCAAATTCGGTTTCCACCATAATCCCATCCTGATNCTCCNGAATTTCTTCCCTGTATTCCAAAAANGTACGAAGNTTACTGATAAACATCCCGTTCTTTACCATATTCATAATANNTTCNNACAANCCANTCAANATCCATGTGGCAGNNACCATCAGACCTGTCATGNCTGTCAGTTCCNCTNATGCTATCCNCTNTGTTANNATATTTTCATNGACAGCATAAAAAAGTACACCCTCAAAAATAATAGTGAAGGTAAACTCATTTTTTAAAAATTCCATGACCGCTGTTTTGAACGCATATTTATCAGCCAGATCCATGCTGCCCTTTGTGGCATCTTTATATTGTCTGGTAAGAAGCCGGAACACATTAGAAAGCCGGATCTCCTTGGCATAATCCACCAGATACATGATTCGGTTTACATAGTTAATGACCTTGTCATGGGGCGCATTCTCCTGATACCGCTCCACAAGAAACCTGTTCCAGACCGCCCCGAACAGGAAATTCCCAATCATGGGAGAAATAATAAATAACACGGAAAGCGGTGCGATCTCAAACATGGTGTAAAATACAGCAACCACTGCCACAATACCGGTCAATATTCCCCAAAAGCTGTCTATGATCGTAGTCACCTTTGTCCCTGCATCATCAATGGCCATTGTATATCTGTTATAAAAATCAGCATTTTCATAGCAGCGCAATTCCACATTTCTCGCTTTTCGATAAAGCCTCAGGTACAAGCCATGGTAAATCCGGGTATCTGTCAAAGGAACAATCACGTTTTCCATATAGTCACGGTACAGATTGATTCCAAAAAACAGAACGCCGCAGGACAGAATAAAAAGGAAAATCTCTTTTGCCTCTTTTCCGGTGTCAAGAGCATTCACAATATATTTCAGGAAATATGCACTGAAAAAAATCCATTCAAAGTAAAAAAATACCTTTGTAATAAAAGCATGTATGACACGAGACCGGGAAATTTCATTCCCCAGCTTCATGACATAGATGTTATTGCGCATTGCCTGTAACAGGCTCATCTTTTCTTTTGATTTTTCTTTCATGATTCCCCCTAAAATGAGTTAAAATAAGGCTTATTAAACTTTACGAAACACCAAGACTGTTTTGCTGGCACAGCTGATAGTATCTGCCCCTCTTCGCAAAAAGTTCCTCATGGGTTCCGACTCCTTCCACAAGGCCTTTCTCCAAAACCAGAATCCGATCCATATCCCTGATCTTATAAAGCCGGTGAGCAATCACAATACCTGCCATCAGCCTTTCTATGGCCTTTTGGACAATTTCCTCCGACTGGGAATCCAGAGCGGAAGCATCTTCATCCAAAAGGAGAATCGGCGCATCCTTTAAAAAGGCCCTGACAATCGCCACCCGCTGCCTTTGTCCGCCGGAAAGAAGGCTTCCTCTTTCTCCCACTCTTTTTTCAATCCCCTCCGGAATACTCTGTACAAAATCCGTAAGATAGGCATTATCAACTGCCCTTTCCAGTTCCTCCTCTGACAAAATTAACTTAGTGACGTTGGGGTAAATTCCTTGGTCTTTTTTT
>WFLY01000149.1 GCA_009177215.1 Bacillota bacterium | reverse complement strand
CCATAAATTACTTTAGGGTCAGGAATCCCTATAAAAAGGCTTGGCTGACTTTTGTATCTATTTTGAATCCTTCATTATTCAGAACCTCCGGGGTAAATCAAAAGCAGATTGATAAAATATATGAAACGACAAGAAAATATATATCGGACAGAAATAATATATTTGGTTCAGACTTGGATAAGGATGACAAATTTGCAAAGACACAATTACTTTACAGTGATTTCATTTCAGATATAAATAATGAAACAATCGGATTTTCAACTTTTTTTAAATTACTCTGTTCATTAGAAAATAAAGAAAACTCACAGATAAAAAATACCTTGCTCCGTGTTTTATATTTGTGCGGTAATGACAGCTTTAAAAAGGCAATCATTGATTCCTCTTCTGAAATTGAACAGTTAGAGCCGGGAGGAAATGATATAAAATTGTTTGGCATCGGGTATAAAACCACAAAAAAAAGAGTAAATTCGGAAAAATAAACTTTATTTCACCACTCATACGAAAGCCAATTTAAAGTTATATAGGATAGGGTAATCCTTAAGGAGGAATTACAATACAAGAAGAAAAAACATATTATAACCAAAAGCATGTTATTTCCGAGATACATAATAGAACAGGATGTCCTGCTAATGATATTGCAAAGATTCTAAATTCATTAGGAGACGTAGTGAGGGATAAATTCAGCGATAAAAATAATTATGTGGAAATCAAATTATTTCCCGGATTAAAGGTAACTTCACGATATATACCTCCGGAGCAGTCTAAATCCAATCTGAATATTTCAAAATCAGATTTTATATTAAAGCTGAATGCCACGTTTAGTGATTATTTCAGAAAAGAAATCAGGGATTTGCATCGCAAAATATCTTAAAATTTATCTGATAAAGCTATTTCCTTTTCTTATTTTTATCATTTCTAATGCAGGTGGCGGTGCTGCTGTTTCGGCAGCATCGTCATTTGTATTCAAATTTGTATCCAAATTTGTATCCAAAAAAACACCTAAGGAGGTAAGTTATGGCTGAACAATATTATAATCCGCTGTCTGATATGAGCAGGATTAAAACAAATCTTATGTCACTATTTTGTGATACCGAAGATATTACAAGGCTTATTATGCCAAAATTAGATAATGAAAATTATACGTTAGAACAAAACTGGTACGGCGGAAAATTTGAAACAAGCACCTTACCCGGACACTGTTTTGATACTCCTTATATAGAAGGAGCCATGACAGATAACAACTGCGCCATATTCATTGAGACCTATCTGACGAAAGCGGCAAATCAGCATATNNANGAANTGGGGCTCGATATCTGCGTTATCTGCCATAAGGACTCAATAAGGTTATCAGCTGATGATACCGAGTATTTTCACTCTAAGGGCATCTATGGCAACAGAATTGACAGCTCCATTCAGGCAATCAACTCTTCCATATTACATTCCCAAATAGCGGATGACATAAGGAGAAAATACGCTATCGGCGATATCAGGCTATCATTAGAGGAAAATCCACTGAAGCAATATTCTCAGGAACCAAATTTCTACGGTAAATGCCTGTCATATACATATCAGTCATTTTACCAGCGAAAAAAGTAATATTAGACTGATTTNTTAATCGGCAATTTGTGCCTGCGCGCTGCCGGACACAAAATTTCTAATGTACAAAAGCAGCGCAGAAATGAGGATGATTTTGAAATTAAGTTATTTTGAATTGTTATCTCCTACCCCGGTACAGATAGAAAATGTAGGCGGAATCATTTCCCCTACATTGCGAGACATTGCAGCTATCGGCTATAACACTTATCAATACTACTTATCCATTTTATTAATGGATTTAAAGAGCTATCTGGCAATGATTGGTCAATCGGAAACGTATCATCTAATGTCGGATGAAGAGAAATCTCATATTAATAGCGATAATACGTATGTCAAAAACAGCCAAAGCCATGTGCTATACTGGCGCTACAACACAGGCGGACACGCCGGAAAGAGGTGTGCAATGGGAGAGAAAAGGCCAACCAATGAGACCATCCACATTGGCG
>WFLY01000163.1 GCA_009177215.1 Bacillota bacterium | reverse complement strand
TGCCTGAAGAATTGCTTNTATTTGATGAAAATCGAACGATAAAGGANTTTATTGAAAATGTAAGCCCGCTANTGTAGCTTTGATAAAAACGAGTCAAATAAAAATAATTAATAAAAGAGGAAAGGAGGTAGATAATATGAGAAAATTACATAAAAAGGTTAGAATTATTAATACAGTATTTTTCTATAAGGGCGATGGTTGCTGCTAAATATTAAAAAATCATGCATACCAACGATTTGATTCTAGTAATGTAATTATTTTGTAAAGTTTTGACTTGTTTTTATATAAATTTATAGATTATGCATATCCGAAATTTACCCTTATTAGGTTATAAATTTCGGATATGCTGTCTATGCTTGAGTGGTAAGTTTGTTTGGGTATTTGAACATTATGGGGAAAATATAGGTGGAAAGGGAGTATACATGAAGAAACAAGCAGATATAGTTCTAATTGACAGCGGAGTAAATATTTGCCATCCGGCACTTAAAAATCAAGCTTTAAAGGGTTGTACGTTACAATTAAGTGATGATGAGGGCATTGTGATTTTGGAGGGAGAATTTGCCGACGAGGAAGGACACGGAACAGCGGTTTTTTCAATATTACAAAGATTATGTAAGGATGCTGCTATTTACATAATAAAGCTGTCCAAGGATGATGAGAATAATGAGTCAATAAGTTCGATGCTTTTGCAACAAGCTTTAAAATATGTTGATGAGAATATTGATTGCAAAATTATTCATTTGAGTTTGGGAGTTGAATATTGCTCTCATGTCAAAGAATTTGAAAACGTCTGTATGCAATTGGCTTCAAGGAATACAATAATAGTATCTGCTTTTTCAAATTTGGGCTGTGTCTCTTATCCGGCAGCCTTTTCTTGCGTTTTAGGAGTTGATGAAATTAGAGAGTGCAGACATTTTGATGAATTTGAATATATAGAAAATTCAATTGTAAATATTAGAATAGCAGCTACGGCTCAAGTTTTGCCGTGGGGCAGCGGAGGATTTCTAAAAGTCGCCGGCACAAGTTTTTCCTCACCTCATGTTACAGCGCTAATTTATAACGAAATAAATCATAAAAATTATACAATTGGTCAAATTTATGATTTTTTGCGAAAAGCAGCATTAAATGTTATAAAATTGCTGGATGAAAAAACAGAAGAATGCTTTGTGATTAAAAAAGCCATTGTGTTCCCGTTCAATAAAGAAGTGCATAGCTTAGTGAGATTTAGTGAGAGTCTGTCATTTGAATTGCAGGATATTTATGATTGTAAATATCTAGGTAATATAGGCAAAAGTNTTNCCNNCTTATTAAACNATACTTTANAAACAGATNATATTATTAAANATATTGAAAACNTANATTNNGAANATGATTTTGATANANTGATTATAGGGCATACGGAAATGTTAGAAAGTATTACGAGGAAAAAATATGCTTTATATTTGCTGGATAATTGTGTTAAGCATAATAAAAATATTTATATGTTTGATGACCACGATAAAAAATATCAGGAATTGCTTGAAAATGATTCAATCAATGTTTATTTTCTGCGGATGACTAA
>WFLY01000139.1 GCA_009177215.1 Bacillota bacterium | reverse complement strand
CCTTGGAAAGCTCCAACTTTTCCCTCTTGCCATGCTTTCTCTTGAAACGAAGCCTATCCACATCGTACTCGCGAATCTCCTTCTCGTCCTCCACGTCCACAATTACCTTGACTAACTGACGAAGAACATTCACACTGTGGACTTCCCCTTTACAACCGTCATCCATAGTGACCGAATCCCCAATATTGGGAAGTCTTCTATTCAACTCTTCGTAGGTCTCTTCCTCATTTTTCAGGCAACACATCAATCTGCCGCACACCCCTGATATCTTGGTGGGATTCAAAGACAGATTCTGCTCCTTTGCCATCTTGATGGACACCGGCACAAAGTCAGATAAATAGCTATGACAGCAAAGAGGTCTTCCACAGATACCGATACCTCCCACAATCTTGGTCTCATCCCTAACACCAATCTGCCTCAGCTCAATTCTGGTTTTAAACACGCTAGCCAAATCTTTTACCAGCTCACGGAAATCAATTCTTCCGTCCGCAGTAAAATAAAAGAGTACCTTATTATTATCAAAAGTATATTCCGCATCAATCAGTTTCATTTCCAGATTGTGCTTCTGAATCTTCTCCAAACAAATCTTGAAGGCCTCCTTCTCCTTCTCCTTGTTTGCCGCCTCCTGCTCCATGTCGCGCTGATTAGCAACTCGAATCACCGGCTTCAGAGGCTGAATCACCTTTTCCTCCTCTACCTCACAAACACCGGAAACAACAGTACCATATTCAATTCCTCTGGCAGTCTCCACGATAACATGGTCGCCTCTTTTTATTGAAAAATTCAGTGGATCAAAAAAATAAATTTTGCCCGCCGCACGAAATCTTACTCCAATTACCTTTATCATCTATGCTCCCATCTGTCCGCAGCGCCTCTTGCCACGCCTTCGGCGGACACACAATTATCACCTTTGCTATTTTAACATAGTTTATTGAAAAAAACCACTGTTTTCAACAAGACAGTACATTTGTGGTAACAGTTCAGCCATGCGGAAATAATTGTCAGTTTGACCGTGGGAGTTTGCTCACTAAGGGCAAATTGTACAAGCATTTCTATAGGGCGGACGCCCGACATGAAATAAGTTGGCAGCAAAATACTGAAATAATGAGTGAAAGTGTATATTCTGCCAACCTATGAATGTCATGGCTGAACTGTTACCATTTGTGACTATTCCTAACGGCTAGTGAGAGCCTTCCTATATTACTCCGACTGACTAAGTGAAAAATAATCCTTATGTGTTCTTCCTTCAACACTGATATTACAGCCAAAACCAACCTCCGGATTAAATCTGTCACGCAGCCATTCAATGGACAGATGAAACCAGCACTTTGCCCCAAGGTCTCGGGTAGTGTATTCACTAAGATTCCTGTTATCACCGTTCAACATTCCGTGGTCTCCCGGCTCAAAACAATGAAGCTCAAAGGGGATATCATTATCCGATAATGCCCTTGCGAAATTTAGCGATTGATTGCAGGACACATATTTATCGCCAAAGCTTGTCACTATAAATGCGGGCGGTGTGGCTCTGTCAACCAGCTCGTCACATCTCAGTACATGCTTTTCATTTTTTCCTTTTTTATATCCGGGGATATCGACGCCAATACAAGGGTAAATAAGAATCAAGGCATCAGGACGCAAAGCAGACGGCTCTGCGTTCAATATAGAAATCAGCTCGCTGTCATTATACAAGGTTCCCGCGCATGCCGCTACATGTGCGCCTGCGGAAAATCCTGCAACCGCAATCGCATCCTCACGTACCTTCCATAACTGCGCATTACACCGAACAAGCTTCACGGCATTCAGCACGGCAAGCTGGGGAGCCGGATAAACGGCTTCCTCCCTAATCGGATAATAACAGACAAATACATTATATCCTTTCGCATAGTAAGCCATTGCAGTAGGCTCACCCTCATGCGGTGTCAGAATCATATAACCGCCGCCTGGACATACAATCACAGCAGGTCTTGAAAATTCATCGTCATAAATAAACCCCTTCAGACATGCGCTTCCGGACGCATTCAAATTTTTATTTATAATCTTCAACTCAGCTACCTTACCTTTCTTTGCCAAATGTTTAAGCTTTCATATGAACGATTACATAGTAACCTCATTAATAATATAACAAATTGCAATTCCAGATTCAAGATACCGAGAAACATTTCCTCATTATGAAACAAACATTTTATTCAAAAATCTTCCAGAAAAGAGGAGACGATTTTAATATTCCCTTTTACACAAATAACCACACCCTCAATTCAACAAAAAATTTCCAAATACAATACNTTCTCTAAAAATTTCCCAAAAAATTCTATATANCGTCTCCTCGTTTCNAAGTCTAGCAAAACATATAATGGGTTTCAATAATAAGTTTTTAAGTGGTTACTTAAGTTGTCAAACGGTATTTACTTTACGCTAAACTGTTACAATCAGCTTTTTTCATTGGGTCTCATTCAGATAAGTCTGTACCCTGTTCTGTATGATTTCTACCGTCTGCCCCGCAGTCTTTTCCCCTGCAAAATACGGCTGCAGCTCCTCAAACAGTATTTCTGCCGAGACCTCATCCCACTTCTGCGTGTCGCCCGCCTGCTCACAGATAGTTTCAAACGCCGCACATGCTTCTTCTAACTCAAACCCTTCATATCCGCCTCCATGCTTTTCAAATTCCTCCTCAAACTGCTTCCTTATGACATCCTTCCTCGCCGAATACTGTATCGGCAGCTTCTGCTCAAAATGCTTGGTCAGGTAGCTTTCTATGAATTCCCAGCACGCTTCCTTATGCTTTGACCGGGAGCAGATGCCGTACATATAGTTCCCCTGATTCAGGTAACAGCCCACGCTGCCGTCCGCGGTGGGATACCCGATAAACGTGACCTGCTTTGTTCCTAAATCCCTGTATACCTGCATAAAGGAGTCTATGCTGTATAAATAGCAGTCATGCAGCANTGCCTCCCTGCCATCCTNCCCCGCCTCTTCCGGGAAGCCGTCCGAGAATGCAAGCAGCTCATAGAATTCTTCCTTGTCAAAATCGGCCGTTCCCTTTTCATAATCTATGAATACCGGAGCCTGAAAGGAAATACAAAGGCTGAACACGCCAAGCTTTGATTCCTCCGCAAGCAGCGCCATATCGGGATGTTTTTCATGCAGNCTGCGGATTCCCGGGAAATCAATCCCGCACCGTTCCCCCACAAGGGAAGATTTGCCCGCTATTGTCTGGACGCTGAATTCCGTGGGGATTCCATACAGGAAATCCCCATCCTTGCCGATTTCCCATGCCGGTTTGAGGTAGTCCTCCTCATGGACTACTTTACTGTTATCCACATACGGCTGCAGGTTCTCCAGTATCCCCATCCCCACTAGGCTGCTGTGGGTTCCGTCCGGCCCTAACGCTATGATATCCGGTGCATTGCCGGCGGCAATACCTGCGTTTAGTTCGGCATACCCGTCTTCTACGGATTTCCCTCCTGCGGCATATTCCTTTATAGTGATATGGATATCGCTCTGGGATTTATTGAAGTCCACCACTGCCGCCTTTACCATGGAATCCGCCTCCAGCACGGCAAGGGTCAGCTCCGTGTCCACCGTGCTTTGGGGCAGGGCTGCTACCTCCCCTTCACAGGGGGTAAAAACATATGCCGTACACCCGGTATACGCATTCATGTACCAGCCTACAAACATCCCGTCCTCATAATGCACCACATTGCTTAAAAAGTCATGCTCAATGCCAAAATCAATCAAGTCAAATATTTTTTCATAGGAGAAAGGTTCCTTGTTATAATACATTGCCCCCTGAAAAGCCCCGTATTTTCCCCTCTCTTCCTCTTCTATGACCTGATCGATGGATGAAATCTCCCCCTGTCCGTCCATGATGGCTCTTCCCTTGCCGCCGTATGTGATGACTTCATCCTCCTTGACCTTTATCCTGTAATCCATGCCTATGGTCTCGAAGGTTTCTTTCGGGAACGGTTTCTTATAAACCAGCTCCCCGTCCTTCGACAGCTTTGCAAAATAGCCATTCCATATCCACTCCCCCTCCTCTATGCCAATATAGTAATAGGAATTCCCCTCGCTGTCTACCGTAAAGGCCCCTATATTGCACTTTTCGGCAAAATAAATCCCTCTTTCCTCGGTTTCACCGGTCGTCAGGTCCAGTTTCCCTAAGAAATAAGTGAACTCCGGGTTTTCATACACGTAATAAACATTTTTATCTACAACAGCAAAATGACTTCCAAAATATGGCACTGTATACTCCGCCATTTCATAACTGGTCGCAGACGCCCCGCTGTTGCTTTCCTCCGTTTCGCCGCAGCCGGCAAGCAGGAACACACATATGATACTGAAAATCACAAGCCGTCTCTTCATCCCATACCCCTTTCATCGTAAATATCAGAACGGGCAGACATTATAGTACCCCTTGGAGCATGCCGAATGCTCCTCCACGCATAAATGTTTTGCAGCGCTGCCGTCACTGTTTTTCCATTCTTCATCATTACCGCAAATACAATGGTATTTGCCGGTTGATACCTTTGCCACAAGGTAACATTGCTTAGACAATAAAAAACCGTAACTATGATAACCCCGTTCATAATCCTTTTTTTCGCCATTACAAATCTCCGCCATGGGCTGAAGGCATTTGCTGCACGCGTATGCGTGTGCTTTAATCGCAGTGCCGTGAATACATAAAAATGCCGCCATACCCATTGCTATAAAAAGCCTGCCCCTCTTAAATACTGTTGATTCCATATCTTTTCTCCTTCCCGCTTTCCGCCTGTGAAACAGACTGTATGTTTTCTTGAAACTTATCCATACATTTACCACGTTGTTACATCTTAATGTATGGCAGGTCATGTAATCGTTTTTATTGGGTCTCATTCAGATAAGTCTGTACCCTATTTTGTATGATTTCTACCGTTTGCCCTGCAGTCTTTTCCCCTGCAAAATACGGCTGCAGCTCCTCAAACAGTATTTCCGCCGAGACCTCATCCCACTTCTGCGTGTCGCCCGCCTGCTCACAGATAGTTTCAAACGCCGCACATGCTTCTTCTAACTCAAACCCTTCATACCCGCCTCCATGCTTTTCAAATTCCTCCTCAAACTGCTTCCTTATGACATCCTTCCTAGCCGAATACTGTATCGGCAGCTTTTGTTCAAAATGCTTGGTCAGGTAGCTTTCTATGAATTCCCAGCACGCTTCCTTATGCTTTGACCGGGAGCAGATGCCGTACATATAGTTCCCCTGATTCAGGTAACAGCCCACGCTGCCGTCCG
>WFLY01000141.1 GCA_009177215.1 Bacillota bacterium | reverse complement strand
GTGGTAATGCCCTTCTATTTTACGCAGGGCTATGTATCTATCGGAATTGACAAGTCAAATTTTATGTGTCGGTGGAGTGTCCGGTTAGGGAGGCTCTTGCTGCCCATACTGGTTATCTATTGCATTCTGAAAATAACGGTGTATTTTCAGAAGCACGTTTTAGTTGATTTGAAAAGTCTGACAGCCGGAAAATTGCGGACAATTTTTAGAGAGCATTTTTCCGTTACAGATATTTTTGCTGCACTTTTTTGCTGCAGTCTTTTAATTTCCTATATGTGCTCGGATTATAAGGAACAGGCAGTGTGGGGAGCGGCAGGCTGGTATATGGGATTGATTCCCCAACTGATAATGCTTATGGCATATTTTCTTATTTCTAGGGTATGGATTAAAAGTAAACGTTTTTTCCTGTTGCTTTTTCCGGCATCGACAGTGGTATTTATCTTGGGATATCTGAATCGTTTTAACATTTATCCCATTGAAATGGAAGCCAAGAACGCTTTTTTTATTTCTACTATCGGTAATACAAATTGGTATTGCGGATATCTGGTGTCCATACTTTTTGCAGCAATTGCAATGATTTGGCTGGGAGTGGGAAATAAAAGATGGCAGAAAGGCTTAATAGTGTTGTATGCTTTTATTGGGTTTGCGGGTTTGGTGACGCAGGGAAGCGCCAGCGGTATCTTTACCNTGACGGTAGTGCTGATNGTTATGTTTTGTCTTTCCGGTACTGATGGAAANAGAATGCAGAATTNTTGGCAGATAACGCTGATTCTATCGGCAGCCTGTATGTTGACATATATTGTNAGNAAGTTATTTCCTGAAAATATAAATTTTCAGGATGTATTCGTGAATCTGNTGACNCAAAGCGTTCTGACAATTATAATGACACTATTGTCAATTATGGCTTTGGGAATTGTTTTTTACTGGAATAAAAAGGGAGAGTATCCTGTCAAGGCCAGCCGTTGTATAGNCAAGATATTNGTNGGAGCATTATTGACTTTGTCTGTGATTTTTGTGGGGCTTATTATATTTAATACCCTGTGTCCGGNTAAAANAAGCGTTNTGGAAGGCAGAGAGGTGTTTACTTTTTCCCAAAGGTGGGGCAGCAGCAGGGGCGCCACATGGATGGCGGGAGTTATGTGCTTTCTGGAGCAGGATGTTTTACATAAGCTGGTCGGAGTGGGACCTGACTGTATGTCGGGATTTTTGTATCGGAACGGAAGTGCGCAGCTGCTGGAGCTGGTGAGAAGCCGTTTTGGAACAGCGACCCTGACAAACGCCCACAATGAATGGATTACCGTTTTGGTTGACATGGGATTGCTTGGCGCTGTCAGTTATATCGGAATGATGATAAGCGCTATAGTTCGTTATCTCAAGGCAGGAAAAAAGAATGGGATTGCAGGAGCCTGTGGACTATGCTTGCTGGCATATACGATAAATAATATATTTAGCTTTCAACAGACTATGAATATTACTACGATTTTTATAATATGGGGTGTGGGAGAGGCTTATTTAAGAAGCTGTAAAACCTCGTCTGACGTTTCCGTTTAGATTGGTATATTGTGCAGTTCATATTTAGTATGTAGCATTTCTGAATTAAAATATGCGGTGTCATTGTTGTTTTTGCTTCACAATGACACCGCATTCTTAATATCAGAAAAAGCAGGTCTAAAAAACAGCGCGGACAAAATTATTTAAGCCGCTTCTGATTGCCTGTGCATCATGGTCTGCGCCGGGCACTTCATACCAGACGTGAGACACTTGATTTTTCTCAAATATGTTGTGATAGCTCTCAGGAAATTTACCTACAGTGCCGTCATTTGTACCGCAGCATATCATTAAAACCAAAGGCTCGAAATCCTTGCCGGAAAAGGTCAGCTCCTCCTCCTGCATTTGTCCGGGATGGGTCATTGCCCAGTCCTTGCCGGGAGTAAGTCCGGGTGCGGGTGCAATAGCGCCTACATAGGCAAATAAATCGGGTCTGTTAAGACCAATGAATAAGGTCTCCCTTCCCCCCATGGAGAACCCTGCAATGGCCGTATTCTCTCTTCCCGGGAGTACGGAATAATTTTTCTCCATAAAAGGCATCAGGTCATTTACCAGATCATTTATAAAATTGTCATAGGGCGCAACGCTCTCGGAATTGAAGGCAGGCTGCTGTTCGGGATCTGTGGTGGCATACATATTGGGAAGGACAACAATCATTTCCTCTGCCAGCCCGTCTACCGCTAAATTCCCCATAATTTCTACAAGCTTGATTTCACTGTCATTGCTCAGAGAGTATTCGTCTCCGAAAATACCGTGAAGAAGATATAAAATGGGGTATTCCTTTGAGTCGTCATAATTAGCGGGCAGCAAAATATTGACACCTCTGTCCAGTCCTGTAGTGTTCGAGTGATAGGTTTGGTGTACGACGGTTCCATATGTTACATTATTCCGTTTTTCGTAAACTGAGGAGGGGCAGTCCTCCATTATATTTATTCCGTTCATCGTGATAGTCTCCTTCTTGCTTTGTTGTTCGTTAGTGGCTTCGGTTCTACTCTCGGTTTCAGGTTGCGAGGCGGTGCCTTTCTCAGCTTCCCATGTCGGTTTTGTATCAATTGTGGGGGGTGTATTTGTGTTGCTGCCGCAGCCTGCTAACAAAAGGGCTGCAAGTATGCAAGAACAAAGCTTCTTCATTATTTCGGGATTCCTTTCCGCTCAAGAAAGTTTGGGCTGAAAAAATATCTGAAGGGCGTGATAAAGGTGGAGCTGCCATGCTTTCATATCATGTACGCCGCCCGGTATAGTGAAAAAGTCGTAGTTTTTGCCTTGAACAAGTTGCGGACACACCTGTACTGCCTTTTCCATAATGTATTGATGCTCTGCAAAGGCAATATCCTTATCACCGTTACAGCAGAAAAGATAATCCAATTGTAAGCCCTTGCTTTCTGCATTGGCAAGTGTTTCCCGAATACGTTCGACCTCCGCATCCCGGTCTCCGTTAGGTCCGCAGCAGCCGGAAAAAGGTCCATACCATGAGAATAAATCAAAATTATTGTAAAATGCCGCCCGATAGGTGGTCATAGAACCTAAGGAAAGACCTGCAAAAGCCCGATGATTGCGTGTTTTAATTAAATTTTTTTCAGAGACATCGCCGCCCGCATAGGTGGAAAATGCTGATTCCACAGCAGGAATCAGATCCTTGCGCAGTTCGTAACAAAAATGCTCTGTGATGTATTCGGCATTTTTGTCAGCCTCCTCCTCTCCCCTGTAGTAGGTTGGCGCAACGATGATACATGGCTCACATATTTTTTGGGCAATCATATTGTCCAGTATCTGAACCGTGTCGGGAAACATTTTAAACCACCAGTCCTCATTGACACCGCCGCCGTGTAAAAGGTATAAAACATTGTATTGTTTAGAGGGGCTGTATCCATATGGCAGATATACCCATGTGCCTTTATGTAGAATGTGATTATCCCATTCTTCATAGGTCTGAGTGTCATAAGTAAAACGTTTTATCTCTCCGTGATTAACTGTTTCCTGCATCATATTGGCAGGAAGTTCATAAACAAATTCCATAATGATAATTCCTTTCCTGTTTTGTTTTTTTAATGCAAGTACCATTTTATTTATTGTATCAAATTGTTTACATGTTGACTAGTCAAGAATTAATTTTTATGTCTCCNCACCTCTATANGTAGAACACAAAAGGAATAATTATTGACCTTTAATATCATTGTGAAGTATAATATAATTTAGTTGAATGTCAATAAAATGGAAGAGAGGAACAAAATATTGAGACAGTTTTTTGGTATGAATCAGAGCGGAGATTTAAAAGAGGCTGTTCAAGGATTAAGCAACCCCCAAGTGATTATGTTGATATCTAACAGTGAACAGTTTGAAATGCATGTAAAGGAGCTGGAAAAACTTTATCCGCAGGTACCCAGCATTGGATGCATCGGAATGTGTTATGATACTAGAATAGTGGAGAAAGGTGTCGGAATCATAGNCTTTTTCGATGGAGTNAGTGTGGCAGCTAATGNACTGGNGAATGTATCCTCANNGCCGGTAAAATACATTAGCNGTTTGGANCAGGANGTAGAGAAGGTGAACGGTTCATGGGATAATACGGTCTGTATCGATTTTTGTTCCGGAAATGATGCCTGTGTATTGACTACTATATATAGCGTACTAAAGCATAGGAATATATCTCTGGTAGGGGGAACAGGAGACGCAGGTAAGGTTTCTGCCAATGGTAAGGTGTATCATGATGCTGTAGCATATGCGCTAATCAGAAATAATAACGGAAAAGTAAAAGCTTACAAGGAAAACATCTATCATCAGTTGGGAAATTATTCTTTTATCGCTTCTAAGACGAATAAAGCCAATTATACAATTGGGGAATTGAACGGAAAACCGGCAAAACAGGTATATAAGGATATTCTTCATGTATCGGATAAGGAAATATTGACACAGACTTTTAAGAATCCCTTTGGAAAAGTCAACGGAAACGACACTTGTATCATATCTATTAAAGAGGTCAACGGAAATGCACTGACATGTTATCGTCAGGTAAATGATTCGGATGTACTTATCATGTTAGAATTAGGAGACTATAAGGCAATTGTAAAGAATACGATTCAGACAATCCGCAGTGATTTCCCTAAAATATCCGCAGTATTTTCCGTGAACTGCCTGTTCAGGTATTTGTTGTTTAGCGATAACAATTATATGCAGCAGTATTTGCGGGAAATGGCTGTCTTAGGTAATCATGCCGGTCTTGTAGGATATGGGGAGCATTATAACAATCAATTTGTCAACCAGTCTATGACTTGTGTCGTATTTGAATAAGGGAGGGAAGGAAAATGCTATTTAATAAGAAATCCCAGAATAAAGAGAAAGAACTGTATCCGGTAATTCATGTGGCGAACAGTTTAAGAGAATACCAAAAGGAGCTTGTGCAGAAAGAGGTAGCTTCCCTACGGGAGCTTAGTATGGTTAGCAGTTCTTTTGGCAGTGTGCTCGGTGGAGCAGAACATTTTCAGGAGACATTGCAGGATTTTGACCAGACTTTTTCAAACATTAGTCAGGTATCCGGTCAGTTTGCAACAGTAAAGCAGGATATTTCCCAATCTGTTGTTCAGGCANAANATGAAGTGGAGNAGCTCAAAAACAGCTCATTACAGGTAGAGACATATTTTAATGAGATGGAAAGCATCTTTGAAGACTTTCAAGCAGCAGTAAAAAATATTAAAACATACATGAACAAAATTGTGTCTATTGCTGACCAGACTAACATTCTTGCGCTGAACGCTTCTATTGAGGCTGCCAAAGCAGGTGAGCGGGGAAAAGGATTTGCGGTAGTAGCAGACGAGGTTAAAAATCTGGCGGATGAAATCAAGAATCTGGTTGCCGATGTGGATTCCGGTATCAATGATGTGGAGCAGGGTACGGATAAATTGAATACGAGCATCAACACTTCACGGCAGGCTTTGGATCAGAGTATTCAAAAAGTAGATGAAACGTATCAAATGTTTGATAACATTACACAGGCAGCAGAAAATGCTACATTGGTGCAGACAGAAATCAACGGAGTTATCAATGAATCAAAATTGGCTCTGCAGTCATTATACAAATACTTTGACAAGATAAAAAAACAGTATCAGGAGGTTGTGCAGCATATTAACCACGCAAGAATTCTGGGAACTACCAAAAGCAGCATGTTTGAAGATGTGGATAATATGTTGTCACAAATTGCCCCTATTATCAATGATTTCAATGCTTAAGTTGTACAAATACGAATAAATTTAATAACAGCGTACTACATATATTTTATTGAAGATAATTTGGCAGATATGAAGATAAAAACAACCCCTTGAAAAACAAGGGGTTGTAAATCGTCGGCGCGACGTGATTCGAACACGCGACCTCTGCGTCCCGAACGCAGCGCTCTACCAAGCTGAGCCACGCGCCGATTGTCAACATTAAAATAATAAATAAAAAGAAGTTGATTGTCAAGTAGAAAACGAATAATATATATAAATTAAACAAAAAAGCATCTATTTCTTATAGCTATGTTAAATATTTTTGCGGTAAAATTATTATTTGTTTTGTAAAGAGATGATAGCATATTATTGATGCGGGGGAGCCATGAAATACGGATTGTATTTAGAGACAAGCATAGGGCGGCTGTATTTGGAGCAGGAGGGGGATTTATTGGTAAGTCTTGGAAGTACCGGGAATTTAGAGGAGGCTTCCCTGAAGGAAACACTCCTTTTGCAGCGTGCGGCGGAGCAGGTAACGGAATTCTTGGATGGTAATCGTAGAAGCTTTGATATTCCTATATATATGCAGGGAACTGAATTTCAGAAAAAAGTCTGGCAGGCGCTTTTAGAGATTCCCTATGGGGAAACCAGAAGCTATGGCGAGATTGCGGGCAGGATAGGCTGTTCGGGCGGAGCGAGGGCAGTAGGACAGGCATGCAACCGTAACCCTATTATGATAATCGTACCCTGCCATAGGGTGATTGGCGGAAACGGTAAGCTGGTTGGTTTTGGAGGCGGGCTTGATGTGAAGGAGAAGCTGTTGGCTTTAGAGCAGCCGGGGCATATTTACCGAAACGTATATTAGGCATACAGGAAGCTGCTTATACGCATGGTCTCAGAAAAGATGAGCAATTAAAAGCAGTGCGGAAGTGAGGAAAATGATGCATCATACAATAGTTACTTTGAAAAAGGGAGAAGGACGCACCCTGAAGGCGGGCGGTATGTGGGTGTATGACAATGAAATTGACACCATTATGGGAGCCTTTGAAAATGGTGATATTGTGACTGTACAGGATTTTGACGGTTATTTTATGGGTTACGGTTATATCAATACCAAATCCAAAATTACAGTACGCCTTTTGGCACGAAAAAAGGACGCTGTCATAGATGAGGCGTTTATGGAGAAGCGTGTTAGAGATGCTTGGGAGTACCGTAAACAGACTATAGACACTGAAAGCTGCAGGCTGATTTTTGGCGAGGCGGATTTCCTGCCGGGAATTGTCATTGATAAATTTGCCGACGTGTTAGTGGTGGAATCCCTCGCCCTTGGCATTGACAGGTGGAAGCTTACGATAGTAGACGCCCTAAAGAGGGTGCTTGACGAGGACGGCATCATTATTCGCGGAGTATATGAGAGAAGTGACGCAAAGGTGCGTCTGCAGGAGGGGATGGAGCGTTACAAGGGCTTTATCGGGGAACCTTTTGATACACGGGTGGAGATTGTGGAAAACGGCGTACATTATATTGTAGACGTAGAGGACGGTCAAAAGACGGGCTTTTTCCTGGATCAGAAAAATAATCGTGCCGCCATTCACCGTTTCTGTAAGGATAAGGAGGTGCTGGACTGCTTTACCCATACAGGCTCTTTTGCGCTGAATGCAGGCATAGCGGGAGCAAAAAGCGTGCTGGGCGTAGACGCCTCACAGCTTGCGGTGGATCAGGCTGCCGAAAATGCTAAGCTCAACCATTTGGAGGACAGAGTGACTTTTCAGTGTGCCGATGTATTCGAGCTGCTTCCCGCATTGGAGGCAGAAAATAAGAGCTTTGATGTGGTGATTTTGGACCCTCCCGCATTTACGAAATCGCGTAATTCCGTAAAAAATGCCGTTAAAGGTTATCGTGAAATTAATTTGCGGGGCTTAAAGCTGGTGAGAAACGGTGGTTTTCTTGTGACCTGTTCTTGTTCTCATTTTATGGAGCCTGAACTGTTTGCCAAGACTATCAAGGAGGCGGCAGCAGGGGCGCATAAAAGGCTGCGTCAGGTCGAATTCCGGACGCAGGCGTGCGACCACCCGATTTTGTGGGCTGCGGATCAATCCTATTATCTGAAGTTCTACATTTTTCAGGTGGTGGAGGAGAGGTAGAACCTGCAAATGTGGAATTTCCTTGATTTTATACGGTTGTACCAAAATAGCAATCGGTGGAAAGGTGATTTACACAGATGAATCACAAATTCAACTTTTTTCCGTATATTCCGCCCTTCTCAGCTTGTCCATCAATCTCGTATACACTTTCAGAATTCCGGTATGCCCCGTTATCCAATAGCAGCCCTCGGCAAGCAGTACGCCGCTAATTACGTCCGCCAATACATGCTGCTTGGTTGCCAGCGTTGAGAAAAACACGGCAAATGCCGCTATGCAGGAAAAGCATCGATACCATAGTGGAATATTGCGTTTTCCGCGAATACCGATATAACAGAACCAGCTGACCAGACAATGAATGGAAGGGAATAAATTATCGGCAGCGTCAGATTGATACAAAAATTGCATTAGCCCATCCCAGATGGTATTTCCCTCCACCATTGGGCGGATATTTGTGGTGGGGATAATAAGAAAACAGGCAAGACATACAAGCTTAGCCAGACAATCTGCACACAGAAAGCGATAAGCCTGCTCTTTCTCCTGCCTTGCACAGATAATATAGTTCGCAATCCAAAACAGATAGCAGAGAAAGTAAATGGATACTGTCCAAGGGAGGAAGGGCATTGCCCTGTCTATATCAAGTTCCATATTGTAGTGATACCGGTTCAGCGTGAGAAGCCTGGCGCCATAATACACAGATTGATTCCAGATTACTACTAACAACAAAGGAAGTCTGGCGTATGCTGGAAATAATTGAGAAAGTTTTGTTTTCATTAGTTCTTTTCCTAAATTTTTTTTTGATTTCCGATCCACATTCCCTGTTTTACGCGAAATTCCCTGCCATCGGACAGATGCCTTGCGATATTGGGGGAAAGGCAGATGCGGTCTTTTTGAAACAATAAAACAATTGTTGAGCCGGACAACTCAAAATGTCCCATCTCTTCGCCCTTAAGGAAGCGGGTATTCTCGTGTTCGTTCACAATACCGCCCACGATTAAAGCGCCTATTTCCGTCTGAACTACCGGGCCAAAGTTCTCCGTTGCCAACAATGTCCAAACACGGCGGTTGAGGGTATAGACGGGATATTTCTCACAGGCTATCGGCTGAACGCTGTGAAGCTTCCCGGGGATATAATGATTTTTTCCTTGAAAGCCGTTGTCGATGTAGCAGTAGTGGTGATAGTCCGAAGCACAGAGCCGAAAAATCAGACAGTCGCCGCCGTGATAGGATTTACTCAAATCCTCATCCTGCAGCAGGTCACACAGGCGGTAATGAGAACCTTTGATGGAAAAACTGCTGTCCTCACAAATCGGAAATGCGCTCAGATAGCTGTCACAGGGGCTTACTAAATGAGAAGGAGTCAAATCTACCTCTGTTCTCTTTTTTTTGCGCACAAAAAAATCACGATAGGTACGAAAGCTTTGCACTTGAAATTCATGCAAGGGAATGTTGTGCCGCTTCACATATCGTTTGATTAAAGGTTTTGAACAGGGTGAACATAGAAATCTTACGATAAAACGGTCAATACCGCACCTTTGAATGAGTGACAGCAGGAAACGTCCGACCTTGGTTCCGTATAAAAAGCGTACGGAGAGAGAGTTTTTATTCATTATGCTGCCCTCCAAAGAAGAATAACAAGCTCTGCAACGCCGCAAAGGATAAGGAGTATTTTCCCAATCAGTCCGGGCTTTTTCAGATGAAAAGGTGTAATAAATGCGATTGCTATGATTAAAAGCACTATAGGGCTGACTATATCCAAAGGAAATAAGCAGATGTTGCCAAGCCCCACAAGTGCGGGGAGGACCAAGGCTGCGGTAGTAATCGGCAGCCCAAGGTAGAACTCTCTGGGAGCCTGCGTCTGACTCTGGCGTTCTTCTTCGTTTACATTGAAGTATGCCAGCCGAATCAGCGAGCACAGCAGATAAAAACCTGATATACAGACGCTCGCTATATTTCCGCCGGAAATCATGTACACTATAATAGAAGGAAGTACACCGAAACATATGATATCGCTTAAAGAATC
>WFLY01000230.1 GCA_009177215.1 Bacillota bacterium | reverse complement strand
ATAGTGCCGCTTTCGGGATTTCTCAGACCAAAGATCGCCTCGATCAGCTCACCTTGACCTGAGCCGGCTGCACCGGCTATTCCAAGAATTTCACTTTTTCTGACGTAAAAAGAGACGTGTTTTACTTTCTCGTTGCCGTCGCTTCCAAGCGCAGTCAGGTCGTTGATCTCTAGTATAGGCTCGGCGATTGTTTTTTCCTGCTTATTTGTGTTGAAAAGTACTTGCCGTCCGACCATAAGGTTGGCAAGACCGTGTTCGTCCGTCTCTTCGGGCTTCAGATTTCCCGTCACAACACCGTTTTTCAGTACTGTGATATAATCAGAGATTTCCATGACTTCCTTGAGCTTGTGGGTGATTAGGATGACTGTTTTACCCTGTTTGGTCAAGTATCTGATCGCCTGAAAAAGTCCTTCAATTCCCTGTGGCGTCAATACGGAGGTGGGCTCGTCCAGAATAATGATCTCCGCGCCTTTATATAAAATCTTGACGATCTCTACCTGCTGAAGGAGCGAGACCGGAAGTTCAGACACTTTCTTATCAAGCGGAATGGAGAAACCGTATTTTTCGGCTATTTCCTGAATGTCTTTGGCAGCCTGCTTTTTATTGAGGAACCCTCCTAATTTCTTTGTCTCATATCCCATCATCAGATTTTCCAGAACTGTCAGCTCGGGAAAAAGCATAAATTCCTGATGTACCATGCCGATGCCGCATTTCGTTGCGTCATTGGGATTGCGGAAAACCGCACGTTTGCCCTTGACAAATATTTCCCCGCTGTTTGGCTTATAGATTCCGGAAATAATGTTCATCAGGGTACTTTTACCGGCACCGTTTTCTCCGATGATCGAATGGACAGTGCCTTGCCTTACGCTGAGGCTGACATCGTCATTGGCGGTCAGATTGCCAAAATATTTGCAGATATGCTTTGCTTCAAGAATGATGTCTTTCATAATAATACCTCCTCTGTAGATAACCTCCGGCAGCATGTGAATGCCATCCGGAGGTTATTGGTGTCATTACTCTGTTGTGTCTGCAGTGACATCAATCTCTCCGGAATTGATGCCGTTTACTACCTGCGTTACGGTATTTTGAAGATCTGCTGACAAATTATTAAATTCGGTGTCTGTGTACAGCGCCAGACCATAGGAAAGACCATACACTTTATCTCCGCTTTTAAATGTGCCTTTGAAAGACGCGTCTCCTTCCATGTACAGAGCCTCGTCGATGGGTTTTAATGCCGACCAGATCACGCAGTCGCTCACATCACCCTGATAATCGTCGCTTCCGATGCATTTAATGCCCATTTCCTCAGAGCCGGAGATAACGCCGAGACCGCTCTGGGAAGCTGACTGGAAGATCAGATCAACACCTTCGTTCTGGATCATCAGTTTTGCTACTTCCTGTCCTTTGACGGGGTCCTGATCGTCCCCGACATAGGCAACGGCAACTTCGATAGAGGGATCGATATAGTGCACGCCGTTGATGTATCCGTCTCTGTATTTCCGGCTTACAGGTCTGTCGGCGTGCGCAATAAAGCCTACTTTTTTCTCTGTTGTATTATTTGCTGCCACAACACCTGCAATAAAAGCCGCTTCGGACGGGTCTACGGATACGGAGCTTACATTCGGTTCGCTTGTCTGCATATCCACGTCGCAGAGTACAAAATTCGTATCCGGATATTCCGGCGCCAGCCTGAGTGCAATCTCAGACAAGTCTCCCCACATCAGGTATACCGGATTGGCACCCATATCCGCCATAGCACGGACTTGATCTTCATATTCGGCGCTGTCCAGTGTTTCCACGGTTCTTAAAGTAGCGCCTTGTTCCTCTGCTAACTGATCCAGTCCCTTGATAGAGAGAGCGATAAAGGGATCGCCCACCGTGGCGGGAACCAGAAGTCCTATAGTCCTGTCCGCTGCCTTAGAGGGGGCGTTGGTCGCTTCCTCTGAGGCAGACGGAGCGGCAGGTTTTTGAGTATTGGTTCCGCACCCAGTCATCCATGTGACTGTCAGTACCATGCTTAATAAAATTGCTGTGATTTTTTTACCTTTCATAATGTGTCCTCCTTTTTGTTGTGTATAAAACTGTTTCGGATTTTTGAGTTTGCAGCGGGTTTGTCGCTGGCAAACTCGTGATTTTGTAGGCGGGTTGACCCGCTTAGTTATATTGAATGATGGCTTTCAGCGTTTTAGTAGATAAGGACGTGATCGACTGGCTTTCCATTGTTCTGACATACGTGTCGAGCTGATCTTTTAAAGGCTCCGTAAATTTACGATCCAGCGCGCTAGAGCCTAGCATAACTCCGTATGCGTGTCCGATGGGACCACCGGTACAATCATTATCCTGTCCTGCCATCATTAATATCGTCATTGCTTTCTGGAAGTCATTTCTGGCAAAATAGATCGCCACGACTTCGGCCGCAAGATTCGGGTAGGTGTGTACCCAGTTATATTCTTTGTATTTTGCTTCACATAATTCATATGCTTGCCTGTAATTGTCCGATTTTTCACAAGCCTTGTAAGCAAAGTCGAGCACGGAATAGAATTCACTGTCCTGAGGGATTGCTTTCATAGCTTTCTGAAGAACTACCTGCATATCTGTTTCCACGTATGCCATAGAAACAATGACTGCGTTGAAGACTTCTGCAAGGATTCCGTTATTGTGATGGGATATCCTTCCGTCTTTCCAGGCAAGCTCTGCCGCTTTACGGGGACTTCCCGGCGCCAGCGCTCCGCAGACTGCGGCACGCATTGCGGCACCGATCATTTCCCTGTAGGGGTTGGCAAGATATCCGCTTTCCGGCGGATAGATGCCATGGCGAAGGTGGTTTAATGCCACCTCCTCTGCAGTATAGGCGAAGGGGATATATCCGACCCATTGATCGGCGATATCTTCCGAGGTGATCTCAAAGCCTTTGTCACAGAATGCTTCTAATAGCGCCAGTTCAAAGGTGATATCATCGTTCAGTGTCTCTGGCGGCTTTACGTAGTCTGTGATCTCACCGAAAACTTCCCAGATTCTTGAGGACTTAAAGCCTTCTACGGCCGTGCCGAGGGCGGAACCGATGATTTCACCCAGCCAGCCTCCGTAAACCTGCTCAAACAGTTTTTTCTCGTCGGGCAGATGATAGTCGGGATATTTCGGAAGCTCTACAACTTTTTCGTATTGTTCAAAACTTTCATAAATGGTATAAGACCAGTAAGGATGGTCGTTGACTTTTTCAGCTTCCGCCAAAGCCTTGAATACTTGGGCGTTGATTATCTGCAGTTTGATCAGTTCGCCTTTGTCTATTGCGTCGAATGCTTCGGGAATCAGGCGTTCTGCTTTTTCCACGTCGTAACCCATGTTTTTCATGCTTGATATGGCCCCCAGCATTTTGGAGTAGGGAGCCTTGGATTCCGGGAGCGGTTTTTTCCATGCGCCTTTTCCGTTTTCGAGCATTTGTGCTGCCTCTTCCAGCATTTTCCCTTCCAGAAGACTGTCCCATTGAATTAAGTCGGTCCTGTTCTTTACGGGTACTGCTTCGCAAAATATTTCGTAATCATATTCCCATGCATGTTTCATTTTTTTCTTCCTCCAAATAATTCACGATATTTTTTATTGCGTGTTCTACAATTATTTTTCCTTTCATGGCAGATGATGATGCTGCCGTGGACAGAACACCTGTAGGCGGAATATCACCCGGCATCACAGGATATCTGTAGCAAAATGCCGGCGTCACTGGCTCGGTCTGCAGAGGCAGTGAGGCTGATACAAGCNCCGNCTTAAAGNGTAGCATCAAAGATGTCTCGGTGNCTGNCGCGTGTTCCAGCGCCCANCCGGGANAGGNAACCTCGNCAAATNTCANGTCGATCACATCANCGGATAGAGCATCCCACCAATTTGCTGACCAGANTCTGATCTGGCTGCCGTATTTGCCGGAACAGAGNTCCATCGCTTCCAAGATAAATGGTTCGTTTTCGTAATGGGCATTAAACAGGAGAATCCTGTGAAAACCATCCCGAACAAATTCATCAATCAAATCCTGAACCAGCAGTTGTAAAGTGAGACCGTTTAGATCGATCGTTCCGGGAAACAAAGGACCACCGCCACTGAAAGGCTTGGATTTGTACCCATAATTGAGAGACGGTGCCACGACCCCATGCACCTGTTTAGCAATGCGGATAGAAAATTCTTCTGCCAGCACTGTGTCCACACTAAGGGGAAGATGGGGGCCATGCTGCTCCGTGGAACCTATGGGGATAATAAGAATATCCTCTGTTCTGGAAGCATATTGCTGCCATGTCATGCTTTTCATAGTGAAAAGATTGTTGTCCGTATTTATTGTGTTGTCATTTACTTCTTTCATGTTTCACCTCATTTCTGTGTCGGTCATGACTCTGTCTCCTGCGACTGTTCCGCCATTTTGGCGCGGACCTCTTCGCATTCTGGAATGCTTGGCGCTGCACCGTGTCTGCTGACTGATATGGAACTTGCAAAACTGGCATATCTCATGGCTTCCCTGGGAGGTCTGCCATTGGCGATTCCGGCAAGAAAGTATCCAGTAAAAGTATCTCCGGCTCCTGTGGTGTCTATCACTTGTGTCCGGAAGATCTTCTGATGAAAAAGGTTGGAATCGTCTGCGTAATAGGAACCCTTCTCTCCCAGCGTCAGTACGAAGACTGGTTTCGGATACTTTTTTCGCAGGTTTTGGAGAATCTTCTTTGCGTCTTCTGTGCGCGTGCCCGCGAGTTTTCTGCCCTCTACTTCGTTGAGAATAAAGTAATCTACTTTCTGCAGATCATAATGCTCTATGGACCTGCTTATGGGAGAGGGGTTAAAGNCAATTGCCAGTCCTTTTTTTTTCGCCTTCTCTATGGCGTATGGCACATTGGCTATTTCGTTCTGCAAAAGAANCATATNTCCCNGGCGTAAAATAACTCANNACTTCGTCTNNGNATTCCGGAGNGATNNCGNTNTTNGCACCGCCAAAAATCANNATTTTATTTTGACCTTCGCGGTTGACTTGAATAATGGCGTGTCCTGACGGCTCGCGGCTCTTTCGGATCAGCTCTGTTTTGACACCTGCCTTTTTGAGGGTTTCTAACAGTATGGTTCCGTCCCGGCCAACACATCCTGCATGAAAGACGTTGGCTCCTGCTTTTGCCAGAGCGATGGATTGATTCAATCCTTTTCCGCCACAGAACTCTTTGTATGTCGTTGCCTGAATGGTTTCGCCGGCTTCTGCAAAGTGTTCTACTATATAAGTTTTGTCAATGTTTAGTGAACCTAGATTTAGTACTTTCATGTATCCTCCTATATAAGAAACGATTTTCCGAAACAGTTTTCTTATACATAAAATACCATCGTATTTGTGAAATGTCAATATAATTTGTGCAATTTACATATTTTACCGGAATCAATTTGTTGTGTAGTGGTAATTGTGCACTATATGCAGACAAGGAACGGCTAAAAAAAGCTGCATTTAGAAATAAACATCCTTTTCTTTTGATATATTTTCACTTATAATAGATTTAAAAAGATGAGGAGGGAGTTCCATGAATATACGGGAGCTTGCGAATCTTGCGGGTGTTTCGGCATCGACGGTTTCCAAGATTATGAATAATAAGGACAGCAGTATAAGCCCGTCTACAAGAGAACGTGTATTACAGATTGCAAAACAGTATAATTATCAATCCTACTCATCCTTGATTGAGAAGGGAACGACCACGCTGACGCTCGGTATTGTATTTCGTTCGGCTTCTGCTGTGAACATGACGCTGCATGGTATTTTGAAAGCGGCACAGGATTCCGGATATACGGTCATGCTTCGTGAAAGCGGCGGTGATCTTGAGAAGGAGGCAAAGAACATTTCTGTCCTTTGCTCTCATCATGTGGACGGAATCATATGGGAATTTGTCGGTCAGACAAGTTCGGAGCAGTTGCAGGTTCTGTCGCGATATAAGATTCCCTGCGTGATTTTTAATTCGGATCATGAAGATGCTGTCAATATTGATTATGAGGAGTTGGGGTATAGTGCCGTGCAGGCATTGGTCGATGCGGGACATACGGGGATTGCCTGTATCAATGCTCCTGGAAGCGGGACAGAGGCGTTTACGACGGGATATCGGAAAGGTTTGTTTCGGAATCATATTCCGTTGGAGGAGGAGCTAATTTACGATCAGATCGACAGTGGCCTGATTCATAAAATATCATCCCATGCGATCAGTGGTATTGTCAGTTCCCATTATACAGCGGCGGCGAGTCTCTATGATGCGGTCAAGGAGCTGCACTATGAGCTTCCGTATGACATTTCACTTGTTTCGTTGAAAGATGATCTGTGGGAAAAAGATATATTTCGCCCGATTTCTACGTTTACCATTCAGCATTATGAGTTTGGGGAATATTTGTGCAACAGACTGATCGCCGAAATAGAAAGAGGGGAAACATCATTTCCGGCATTTCATAAACTTGTCACGCTCGACAATGAAGATTCTGTCGGGATTCCGTACAACAATCATTCTAAGAAGATTATTGTCATAGGAAGTATTAATATAGACAATTATCTGAAAATGAGTGTGCTTCCGCGGACCGGCAAGACCGTCAATTCTTCTCTTTCCGCTTCCTACGTGGGAGGAAAAGCGATCAATGAGGCTATCGGAGCCGCAAGGCTGGGACAGAGAGTTTCCGTGATCGGACGGGTAGGGAACGATGTGGATTCGGATCTGGTTTTTCAAGAGCTGAATACACAGGGTATTGATGCAATCGGTGTAAAACGTTGTTCAGGGTATAGGACCGGTCAGGCCTATATTTTTGTGCAGAACGATGGAGATTCTATGATATCTATTATGTCGGGAGCAAACGAGGCGCTTGCGCCGCAGGATGTCGGAGGGGTGGAGCGTATTTTTGAGAATGCAGCATTTTGTTTGATTCAGACAGAGATTCCCATGGAAACCGTTACAGAAGCGTGTCGAATTGCAAAAAAACATGGGGCGCAGACGATTTTAAAGCCCGTTGCCTGCGATGTCCTGTCGACCGAGCTGCTTGGTAATGTTGACGTGATCGTGCCGAATGCGGAGGAGATTAATGCAATCTGTCCTTATGCCGATGACATGGATAAGCAGGCGGAGTACCTCCTGAATGAAGGGGTGGGGACGGTCATTGTTACGCTGGGATCAGAGGGATGTTTTGTGAAAACGAGGCAGGAGGCGAGATATTTTCCCGCGGTTCCTTTTGATGTTATAGATGCATCGGGCGCGGCGGATGCTTTTATCAGTGCGCTTGCTTCGTATCTGCTTGAGGGGCGTACATTGTATGATTCGGTCAGGATTGCCTCTTATGCGGCGGGATTCTGTATTTCGAGGGAAGGTGTGACACCGTCTTTGATCGATAAGAATACACTGGAAGCCTACATTATGCAGAGAGAACCGAAGCTTTTGTAGGTTTATGGCTGATAGAGGAGAGGGAGCAGACTTGTGGCAAAGTTGCCGATGTGTTTGAAAGTGTTTTATGGGTTACAAAAAAATATGAGCGAGGAGGTAATGCTCATGTACGGTAAAGAAGCAGAAACTAAAAACAAGAGATAGACCGCCAGCACCACACTATTCCGAACCANTANANNAAACAGAATATNGTTCTCTTAATTCTTGACTTTTCNNNNATANGTGGTATTATNATAANCAGAACANNGTTCTTTTAATTTGGAGGNTTATATATGGCACGAAAAGCAATTNTAGAGGGTGGAAAAAGAGATGAAATTTTAGATAAAGCTATCTTTTTATTTTCTCAAAATGGTTATGAGGGAACATCTGTAAGAATGATTTTGAAAGAAGTTGGTGGAGAAATTGGAATGTTCTACCATTACTTTAGTTCGAAAGAAGAATTATTTGATTGTGCAATGAAACGGTTTATGCAGCAGCAAGGAGAATTATTTTCTAAACTACTTAAAAGTGACCATGCTGGAACACCAAAAGAACGATTGCAGACTTTATTGAAAACTTATGCAGAAAGTATGTCTAAATTTCGAGCTTTAGCAAACGGCACACTACACTGGTCAATGAAATGTACATTGCATGATTTGACCGTTGAAACAATGATTCCAGCAGTGAAATCTATTGTTAATGAGCTTTCTGCTGGTGTTGCTAATGACATTGAAATAGATTTTTTAGCACAATATATTTTAAAAGGGATTAGCGGAATACTACATGAAGAAAATTTTGCTGCCCTACCAATGACGGTACAGTATGAAATAATTACAAAACTGACTTGCAGAACCTTACAAATCCCAATAGATATATTTACTTCTTAAATTGTTTACAAAGGGAGGGTTTATGAAAATTCTTTTTATAAATTTACCATTTTCCGGGCATATAATTCCCACATTGGGTTTAGTACAGGAATTGGTAAAAAGGAATATTGAAATTACATATTTGTTAACTTCTGATTGGAAAGAAAGGGTATTATATACGGGAGCTAAATTTGCAGAATATCAAAATAGCAAAAAATTATCAGTACAAATGAAAAATGCTTATGGTGCCGCTATAAAATTAGTTTCTGATTACGATTTGGTGATATATGAGCAATTTTTCTTTTTAGGCAAACACGTTGCAGAGAAATTTAATAAGCCAGCCGTTAGGATATTTACGTCATTGGCATCTAATGAATTGATAATGAAAGAATTTATAAACGCCGGGGGAATGTTTGGCATTTTTCGTTCAAAATGGATTTGCCGTCAGTGGACAAAAGAAGTAACAAAAGGAATTGAATTA
>WFLY01000318.1 GCA_009177215.1 Bacillota bacterium | reverse complement strand
GAGCAGACGAACGCTTCCATGAATGAGCTGAATGACGCGACGGTATCTCTTGCAGAGACTGCACAGGAACTGAAACGGCTGTCGGATGCTTTGAACGCGGATTTGAACTATTTCCGTATGGAAGAATTTTAAAATAAAAGTATTATCCAATGCCTCACCGCATATAATGTAGCAAATATGCGGGAGGCATTTTTTATGGCTTTGGTAGTATTGGATGCCGGGCATGGTGGAGCAAATCCGGGCGCCGTTTATAATAACAGGCAGGAGAAGGATGACGCGCTTGCGCTCACACTTGCTGTGGGCAGAATTTTGGAGGCAAACGGTGTGGATGTTTACTATACCAGAACTACGGATGTTTACGAAAGTCCTACTCAGAAGGCACAGGAGGCAAACCAGACGGGGGCGGATTATTTTGTTTCCATCCACCGCAATTCCAGCCCCTATCCCAATCAATACACGGGCGTTGAATCTTTAGTGTATAACCGCTACGGTGCGGCAGCGCAGCTTGCCTACAATATTAACAGTCAGCTGGAGCAGGTGGGCTTTGTCAATCAGGGTGTGAATCCCCGCACCAATTTAGTGGTTTTAAATCAAACTCAGATGCCTGCAGTGCTGTTGGAGGCAGGTTTTATTAACACAGAGGCGGACAATCAGCTGTTTGACGAGCGCTTTAATGAAATGGCTCAGGCGANTGCAGATGGAATTTTGGAAACAGTGCAATAGGAGGGTTTGTGGCAGTATCACTTGAGCTGGTAAAAGGCTTTGCTTATTCATAGCGGAGCCTTTTATACTGCTTAGGAGTATCGGGCACACAGATAAATTTTTTACATAAAATTTACTTCCTTTGGTTATACATTTTACATAAATAAGATAGGATATTAAAAACGGCACAGCGCTATCTGCATTTTATGTAAAAAGAGAGGATTGACTTATGGATTTCTTTGATTTGCTGACCATGGTGGGAGGACTTGCATTATTTTTGTACGGAATGAGCCTGCTGGGGGAGGGANTATCCCNGATGTCGGGAGGAAGACTGGAACGTATTTTGGAGAAACTTACCAATAATTCCATAAAGGCTGTTGCGGTAGGCGCCGGAGTCACTGCCGTGATACAGTCTTCTTCGGCGACGACGGTAATGGTAGTGGGTTTTGTCAACTCCGGAATTATGAAGCTGGAGCAGGCGGNGGGGATTATTATGGGGGCAAATATAGGANCCNCNATAACATCTNGGATTTTAAGTNTTGTGGGTCTGGAAAGCGACAACTNTTTTATTNGTATGCTGNAGCCAACCTCNTTTTCTCCGNTNTTTGNAATTACNGGTGTAGNGATNCTTATGTTTTCGCACAGGGATAAGCTGAAAAATGCTGCTGCTATTTTTGTGGGCTTTGCCATTTTGATGTTTGGCATGGATACCATGAGTAATGCGGTGGAGCCTTTGGCACAGGTACCCGAGTTTACAGGTATATTAACTCGCTTTTCCAATCCCATACTGGGTATGCTTGCCGGTATGGTGTTGACAGCGGTAATACAGTCTTCCTCGGCGTCTGTGGGCATTTTGCAGGCGCTTTGTATTACGGGAGCGGTAAACTACAGTGCGGCAATTCCTATTATTATGGGGCAGAATATCGGAACCTGTGTGACTGCAATGATTTCAAGCATAGGAGCCTCAAAAAATGCCAAGCGTGCGGCTTTGGTTCATCTTTATTTCAATATTATCGGCACAGCGCTGTTTATGGTAGGATTTTATACGTTCAATGCTTTTTGGCATTTTCCCTATATGAATGAACCGGCAAATGCAGTGGGTATTGCCGCAATTCACAGTCTGTTCAATGTGGCGGCTACCGTTTGTCTGCTGCCATTCTCAAAGCTCTTGGTTAAGCTTGCCTGCTTAACCATAAAAATACAGGACAAGCAGGTGGAGGTGAATGCCGATGAAAAGGCGCTCAATCTTCTGGATGTCCGGTTTTTGGAGACGCCCTCCTACGCTGTGGAGCAGAGCAGGATTGCAGCCGTATCCATGTCGCGGCTTGCCGAGGAAGCCATGAGGTTATCCATGGAACTGATTACGCAGTTTTCCGAGACAAAGGCAAAGCGGGTAATGGAGCTGGAATGTGAGGTGGATCGATACGAGGACGAGCTGGGCAGTTATCTGGTAAAGCTTGGTTCTAAGACCTTATCGGGGAAGGACAGTCACACGCTGAATACCATTTTACATTGCATTGGCGATTTTGAGAGAATTTCCGACCATGCCCGCAATATCATGGAAGCGGCGGAGGAAATGCATCTTAAGGAGCTGAAATTTTCGGAAAAAGCACGGGCGGAGCTGGAAGTTTTTGTGAATGCGATCAATGATATTTTAAAAATTACCATGTCGAGCTTTAGTGAAGAGGATAAGAAGCTGGCAAATCAGGTGGAGCCTTTGGAGGAGGTTATTGACATGCTGAATCTGGATATCAAGAAAAGACATGTAAGGCGGCTGCGCAAGGGTAAGTGTACCATAGAGCTTGGTTTTATCCTTTCGGATATTACCACCAATTTTGAGAGAGTTTCCGACCATTGCTCCAATATCGCAGTCTGTCTTTTGCAGGTGGGAGAGGATGAGTATGACCCTCATGCTTATCTGGATAAAGTAAAGCAGAAGGATAATATGGATTTTGCGGGAAGGGTTATGGTATACAGGGAACGTTATAGGCTTCCTTAAGACAGGTTTTGCGGAAAGTATATTGAGCAATAAAAAAGTTGTTGTGGAAGGANTTNGGGAAANTACTTTTANAGTGGCTTNTTNGNAATAATTGANCAGAAAANAGCATGNTNTGGGAAGCAATTTTATGGGGGNTATCTTATGATAAAAAAGNATAAANGTGAGCANGAAAATATACTGNNTCACTTTCGCTAAATTTTAGAGGTAATGTGTAAAATTTATTTTACACATTGTACTTTGTGTCTGAGCGCTGCTTGACATAAAGTTACCCATGTTAAAAAAGCAGCGTAGAAATGAGGATTAAAATGAGCAACGTAAAAAAACAGGATTACCGTAATGTGTTTGCGGAAATCGGTAAAAACGAACAGGAGATTAATAACAGATTAAAGGAAGTAGTGGATTCTTTTTTCTATGGAGAGGATAAGGTATATTTTCCGGTGGGAGAAGATATGGCTTACATAGAAGATACCGGTAATCATGATGCGAGAACCGAGGGAATGTCTTACGGTATGATGATGTGTGTGCAGCTTAATATGAAGGAGGAGTTTGACCGCCTCTGGAAATGGGCGAAGACTTATATGTGGATGTCAGAGGGAGAGAATGAAGGCTATTTTGCATGGTCTTGTCAGGTGACTGGTGAGAAGAACGCATACAGTCCGGCGCCTGACGGCGAGGAATTTTTTGCAATGTCACTGTTTTTCGCAGCTAACAGATGGGGTGACGGAGAAGGTATCTTCAATTATACCGAACAGGCGAAGGAGATATTAAAGGCCTGTATTCACAAGGGAGAAAACGGCAGGGCGGGCAGATCTATGTGGAACAGGGATAATAAACAGATTCTTTTTGTTCCCGGCTGCGATTTTACGGATCCTTCCTATCACCTGCCTCATTTTTATGAGCTGTTTGCACAATGGGCGGATGAGGAGGACAGGGAATTCTGGGCTGAGGCGGCAAAGGTGAGCAGGGAATATCTTGCAAAGGCATGTCATCCCGTATCGGGTATGAATGCGGAATATGCTGAGTTTGACGGAAGCCCTATGAGCAGGGGGATGTCTTGGACGAATGACCGCCATGACTGGTTTTACAGTGACGCCTATCGTACGGCGGCAAATATCGGGTTGGATTATGAATGGTATCAGAAGGATGTGGGACAGAGAGCTGCGGCAGAGCGCTTACAGTATTGTCTGGGCGTGACCCATAAGGAAAATCCTTTTAGGATTTTTGAAGTTGACGGAACGGCGCTTGACGAGGAGGCGCTTCATCCGGTAGCGATTGTGGCAACTACCGCGCAGGCAGCTCTTGCCGTAGAAGGACCTCTTTCTTTAAGCAGTTTAGATGAAGCGCAGAAGCTTGCCGCATGGTGGGTGGAAAAATTTTGGCAGGAACCTATGCGTACCGGTGGCAGAAGGTATTACGATAATTGTCTTTACATGTTTGCATTTCTTGCTTTGAGCGGCAACTATCGTATCTGGTAGAAGCATAAATTTTGACAGCTTATGAACGATGGGGCTGTATAATCTGTATAATTATGTAAGATGTGCCAATGTGCATAAGCCGGATGAAAAATTATTCATATAAGATAAAGGAGATAGAATTATGATAGGACCAAAGGCGCCAAAGGACCCTACGGCAAAGGGCAGCAGCTTTTATATCTGCAGACAGAAGGAAGTGGCAGGAAGTCCACAGCCTGACGGACGCGGAATACAGTTTATTTATTTAAATGACGTAAGACTGATTACTTTCGCACGAATGGTGGGTAATATTACCGATGAAGCTATGCTGGGAAAATTAAAAACTGCAGAAGGTTTTATGGACATGGTGGCGGGAATCGGTGTCACAGTGGAAGCCGAGGAGCGTAATCAGACTATTAACTATGCTTTTCAGATGTATGGAAAGACTGACCCCAATAATTCCGGCACCACCATTAAAGTGCCGTGCACGCCGGATGGGATGGAGCAGATTATCTGGCTGGATGATTACGAGTGGTCTGATGATGACGCGCTTCCGGGTCAAATGCGTTTTGAGTTTGACAAGGCGGAAAAGCAGGCAACGGTGGACGTCAAGCTTTATCTGAGGGAAGGCTACACTGCGCCGGAGCAGGAGGACTACGGCAAAATTGATATAGAGACACCGGAGTATCAGGCAATTTTGAAACGCTCTTTGATGCAGACAGGCAATAATTATCGTCTGAAAAATGTGATTGAGAAAGCAAAGAGGGGCGAGGAGGTTACCATTGCCTTTATCGGCGGTTCCATCACTCAGGGAGCAGGGGCGATTCCCATTACCACAAAGAGCTATGCATATCAGACATGGGAGAAGTTTAAAGAGGCTTTTGGCTGTGGAGACAATGTGAAACTTATCAAAGCAGGCGTAGGCGGAACGCCCTCCGAACTGGGTATGGTGCGCTTTGAGAGAGATGTGCTCAGAGAGGGAACGGTAGTGCCTGACTTGATAGTAATTGAGTTTGCGGTTAACGATGAGGGAGATGAGACAAAAGGGCGTTGCTATGAATGTCTGGTCAGAAAAAGTCTTTCTGTTTCCGAGGACACGGCTGTATTGCTTTTGTTTGCGGTATTTGCTAATGATGAAAATCTGCAGGAAAGATTAGGACCTGTGGGAGAGCGTTATGAGCTGCCGATGGTAAGCATTAAGGACGGTGTGGTAGAGCAGTTCTATCAGAAGCCCGGAGAGGGAAGAGTGCTTACAAAGAGCCAGTTCTTCTATGATTCCTATCATCCGGCAAATATGGGGCATACCATTATGGCGGACTGTATTATACATTTAATGAAGCAGGTGGATCAGGAAAATTATGATAAGGAAGAGGACTGGCAAGACAAGGAGCCGGTATTCGGAACCGATTTTACTCATGTGCGCCTTTTGGATAAACATACCAACACAGACAAAATTTTGTGGCTGGAACAGGGAAGCTTTTGCGAGGTAGATAAGGAGCTGCAGGCGGTAGAGATGGATGACAACTATGTGCCTACGCCTGAATTTCCTTACAACTGGCAGCACAAAACAGGAACGGAGCCTTTCCGTATGAAAATAAACTGTAAAGGGCTTCTTTTGGTGAGCAAGGACTCGGGAAGCATCAATGCCGCTAAGGCAAAGGTGTGTGTGGACGGAAAGGAAGTGCTCACAGCCGATCCCAGAGAGGTGGGCTGGACTCACTGTAATGCACAGATACTGTTTTCCGAGACAGAAAGTAAGGAGCATTTGGTAGAGCTTTCTGTTGTTTCGGGAGACGAAGATAAGCTGTTTACTATATTGGGATTTGGTTTTGTGGAGTAAATACTAGGTAAATGCAGACATTGCTGTATGGAAATGAGGGAAAGAATGAAAGATATAATGACATTGGCTGAAGGAAAAAAGGTGTTATCCTTTGTAATAGAGGAAAGTGCTTTTGAAGGGGTTAAGCGGGTTGCGGCTAAGGTGGCAAAGGATGTAGAAAAGGTAAGCGGTGCGCTGCCTGACATTTTGACCTCGGCAGACTGTGCCGGTGAGCAGCTTGTCTTGTGTGCCACATTGGGAAAGAGCGCATTGCTGGATGCACTTGTAGAGGCAGGAAAGATAGATGTTTCTAAAGTATCGGGGAAGCGAGAGGTTTTTGCGCTTCGGATAGTGGAGGAGCCTTTTGCGGGTGTTGAGAAAGCGCTTGTAATCTTGGGAAGCGATAAGCTGGGAACCATATACGGAATGTTTGCATTGTCAGAGTATATCGGCGTTTCACCGATGTGCTACTGGGGTGATGCCGAGCCGCTGAAAAAGGACAGGATTGAAATATCGGAGGATATTGAAAGGGTTTCCAAGGAGCCGAGCATAAAGTTCAGAGGTTTCTTCATCAATGATGAATGGCCCTGTTTTGGCAACTGGACCTTCTCCCACTTCGGTGGCTTTACGGCGGAAATGTACGACTATGTCTTTGAATTCCTGCTCCGTATGAAGGGCAATTTTATGTGGCCGGCAATGTGGACTTCATCCTTCCCACTGGACGGACCGGGAGGCTTAAATGAGGAGCTTGCCGATATATACGGCATCACTATCGCCTATTCCCATCATGAGCCTTGTCTGCGTGCCAGTGAGGAATGGGATAAGGTGAGGGGAGAGGATTCCCCTTACGGAAATGAGTGGAATTATTACACCAACAGCGAGGGCTTGTCCAAATATTGGGCGGATGCCCTTAAGAGAAGCGGTAAGTATCAGCACTTGATTACCATTGGAATGAGAGGAGAGCGCGACAGCTCTATGCTGGGTTCAAATGCAACCCTCAAGGACAATATTGACCTGTTAAAGGATGTTATTACTAAGCAGCGTCAGCTAATCGGTGAGCATGTGAACGAAGACGTGGATAGTGTTCCCCAGCTCCTTGCGCTATACAAGGAGGTTGAGGCGTACTTCTACGGCGATGAGAATGCAGAAGGCTTAAAAGAGTGGAAGGAGCTTGAAAATGTAATTTTTATGCTCTGTGAGGATAATTTCGGATATATGAGAACGCTTCCCACGGAGGAGATGCGCGCTCACAAGGGCGGATTCGGTATGTACTATCATTTTGATTACCATGGCGGACCGGTTTCCTATGAATGGATGCCCTCCACTACCTTTGCACTTACATGGGAGCAGATGACGCAAGCCTATGATTACGGTATCAGAGACGTGTGGATTGTAAATGTAGGAGATTTAAAAGGCAATGAGATAGCGCTCAATTATTTCCTGACCCTTGCTTATGATTTCGAGACATGGGGCAGCAGCGCGCCGGGCAGTTGGCGTACATACCTGAATCGTTGGGTGAAACAGACTTTCCCTGGGGCAGCAAAGGAGCAACAGGAAAAGATTGCCGAGGTTTACGCGGATTTTGTGGATATGAACGCAAAACGCAGACCCGAGGCATTGCATGCAGGGATTTATCACCCCTGCCATTACGGTGAGACCGACAGAATGCTTGCGTGGGCTGAGAGTATTGAAGAGAAGAACGAGGCGCTTTATCGAATGCTTGACGATATTACAAGGCAGGCATATTACAGCCTGATATATTATCCTGCGAAGACCAGTATTAATTTGCTCCGTATGCATCTCTATGCGGGAAAGAATGCACATTATGCTTCTCAGGGCAGAAAGGCAGCTAACAGATACGGCGAGCTTTTGGAGGAATGTATTCGCGAGGATAAACGTTTATCCGCAGAGTTTGGTGCATTCCGTGACGGTAAGTGGAGCGGAATGGAGTTAGAGCAGCATATTGGATTTACCAAGTGGAATGACGATGGCTGGCGCTATCCGGTGAGAATGTATGTGGAGCCGGTGACAAAACCCCGAATGAGTGTTTCCAGAGCCGATAATGCAGAGTTATGTGTTAAAAATTACGGTTCGCCCATGTGTATTAAAGTGGATGATTTCCTTTCAGAGGGTGTAGAGGGTGCAGTTTTAGAAATCAGTAATGACGGAGTGGACAGCCTTCATTATAAAATAAAGGCAGAAGGCGGAGAGATTCCGAAGTGGCTTACCGTAACTCCTATGCAGGGAGAAGTTGCTGATTTGCAGTGTGTAACTCTTAGGTGTGACAGACAATGTCTGCCTTCAGAGCCGCNCTTGAAGGTGCGATTGCTTATTAGTGACGNCGATACNACGATTGCCGTNNAGANACAGNGTAAAAAANAGGATNTNACGGCACTGNCCGCAANGACTTTTNNGGATACAAACGGCGTGATTACTATGGAAGCGAATCACTTCGCTGAGAAAAAGGATGTGGCAAAGGGCGGGTTTGCCGAACTTGCCGGTTATGGCAGAAGCGGCAGCGGTATGAAGGTATTTCCTACGACTTCTGATTTTGCCGAGGATGAGGAGAAACCCGAACTCACTTACTCGTTCCTGATTCCGAGGGAGGGAGAGTATCGGGTGGAGATGTGGACTGCTCCTACCAACTCGCTGCAGAACAAGCGTCCTCTGCAGGTGCAGCTGAAGACTCAGAACGGTGAAAGTAAGACGCTGGAAATTTTAAGCGAGGCTTATCGTGGTGGTGAAAACAGCGACGGACAGTGGTGCGCAGGAGTGCTGAATCAGATTCGTGTGACGGAAACGGAGCTTCATTTTGCAGATGGGGTACAGAAGCTTACCGTAGGCGCAATGGAAGCCGGTTTAGTGCTTGAAAGAATTCTTATTTATCCGGTGGACAGGAAGCTTCCAAGCTCCTATTTAGGTCCGGCAGAAAGCTTTTATAAAATATAGCCGGTGTAATCGTCGGGCAGAGCACACATGGAGAATGATATTACATATGGGAAGGAGNTACGGGGAAGGTTTATTCCTGCGAGGGTCAAATACCCGTCAGTTTACTGCCGGAATGTGGTGAATGAGGCAGTGGGAGACAGTGCCGGAGAGTACATTGCCGATGACGGCAGACATGTGCGCACTATGAGAAACGGGGCGGAGAATCCCAATGTGGATATTATATTGATCTACAATGATTACAACACCTTTTATGATCCAAAGAGAGATGCCATCTGTGAGCTTGTAGACAGTATCAATTCTTATGCTGTGGATGAAGAGGGTAATTTCAGGAAGCTTTGTGACGGAGTGGGAATGCAGGGCTACATCGGCGGCTATGGGAAGCAGGTGGGCTGTATGAATGACGGTGATATCAATAAAATCCGTACGGCAGTGGAAATGTTTGCCTCTTATGACATAGAAGTACATATTACCGAGATGGCAGTGCGTAACTATGAGAACAGCGATGCTTTTGTCAAATCTCATGCGGATTATTATAGAAGGCTGTTTGAGATGTTTCTCTCATTAAATCAGGGAGAGAATAAGCCGCTTACGGGTATTTCTATCTGGGGACTGTATGACAGACCGGATCTTAGCAAGGACGATTACAGCTATAAGATGAATGGTCCTTACTGTGGTTTGTTTACGGATAAGTATGAAGTAAAGCAGGCTTTTGTCAATATTTTTAAATATTTAAAAAATTATAATTAAATCGCGTTATGCGGGAATGTGAGGAAGAAAAATGACTGTAATTGCAAAGAACCCTATTATGCCGGGATTTTATCCCGACCCGTCCATTTGTGCGGTAGAAGGTGACTATTATCTGGTGAATTCCACCTTTTCCTATTTTCCGGGTCTGCCTGTACTGCACAGCAGAGATTTGGCTCATTGGGAGCAGATAGGAAATGTATTGGACAGGCAGTCTCAGCTGCCACTTGTACAGAGCGGACATTCTCAGGGGCTGTTTGCGCCTACTATTCGCTATTACAACGGTACATATTATGTAATTTGTACTAACGTATCTTTTGGTGGAAACTTTGTGGTGACGGCTGATAACCCGGCCGGTCCATGGTCTGAGCCTCATTATTTAGAAGGAGCGGACGGTATCGACCCCAGTCTGTTCTTTGATGAGGATGGTACCTGTTATTATATGGGAACACATCCTAATCCTGAGGGTTGCAAATATAACGGAGACTATTATATCTGGCTGCAGCAGCTTGATCTTACACAGATGAAACTTGTGGGTCCTAAGAAGGATGTCTGGAATGGCGCCATGCGCGATGTTGCATGGCCGGAGGGCCCTCATTTGTACTATAAAGACGGCTATTACTACATTATGCATGCAGAGGGTGGTACCGGTCCGGATCACTGTGTGTCCGTATGCCGCAGTAAGGACATTTGGGGTCCTTATGAGAATTATCGTAAGAATCCGGTGCTTACTCACAGACATTTGGGCAAGGATTATCCCATTCAATATGTAGGTCATTCCGATATTATTGAAACTCCTAACGGAGAATGGTATATGGTAATGCTTGCCGTAAGACCTTTGGAGGGTTACACTACCATGGGAAGGGAAACATTTTTGGCAAAGGTAGTCTGGGAAGAAGGCTGGCCTGTAGTGAATCCCGGTGTGGGTATGCTGACGGATGAGGTGGAAATCAATCTCCCTGAGTGGAAGCCTTCGGTGGAGCAGACCGGATATTATGAGTTTGCAGGAATGGATAAGCTGGGAGCGGAATTTTTACTGCTCCGCAATCCGAAAGAGGATATGTACCGATTGACGGGCGAGGCTTTAGAGCTTAAGCTTCAGCCGGAAACCTTAAAGGAGAAGGCAAGCCCCTCCTATGTGGCAATCAGACAGCAGCACCATGCTTTTTGTGCAACCACAAAGGTAAATGTGTCAAAGCTGTCCGGCAAGGAATGCGCCGGTATTGCTTTAGTGCAGAGTAATGAATATAACCTTCGTGTAGAGGCAAACAGTGAGGTTATCAAGGTAATTCTCTGTGAAAAAGGTGAAGACAAGGTGATTGGAACACAGCCTGCCAATGAGGTATATGAGGCAGATAAAGAAAGTGTTGTTTTGCGGATAGAGGTAAACGGACTGACGGCTGGTGTCAGCTTAGGCGGCAATGTAGTAGGCTCTATACCTGTTTCGGCTCTTTCTACCGAGGTTGCAGGCGGTTTTGTGGGCTGTACGGTTGGAATGTATGCATCCGCTAACGGCGGGCAGAGTGATAAGTATGCAGGCTTTGCAAGCTTTACCTATGAAGCACAGTAGAAAATAGAACGAATGTAAGAAAACTGCTCATGGAGGAGAGGGTCTTCTTCATGAGCAGTTGTATTTTATGAGTAGATTATTGTGATTGGTTATTCGGATTCAGATTCCGATAATTCAGAATGCTTAGTATCTGTGCCGTCCTCTTCGGAGGTTTCATCTGCGGCAGTCTTTTCGGGTAAGGTCATTAATACCTTGCTGATGCGGTTCTGGTCGATGCCCTGTACCTTCAAGTGAATACCGCTTTCCAAAGTAACTTCCTCATTGTCTTCCGGAAGTCTATCCAGATATTCGATTATGATGCCGCCGATGGAGTCGTAATCTTCACTGTCTAATTCCGTGCCAAGAGCGTCGTTAATGTCATCCAGCTTCATACTTCCTTCTACAAGGTAGATGCGCTCGCTCACTTCCTTGATGTATTCATCCTCATCCTCATCATATTCGTCTCGGATTTCACCTACGATTTCCTCTAACAAATCTTCCAGAGTGATCATGCCCACTGTGGCCCCGTATTCGTTCAAAACAAAAGTAACGCTGGTGGTTTTCTCACGGATTTCATACATCAAATCCGCAATCTTTTTATACTCGTATGTATAATGTGCATCCCGGAGAATATCCTTTACATGGAAATGCTCTTCATCCTCCGTGAGAATAAAATCCTTTATATTGATAAGTNCGATAATATTNTNCTNNTCCTCCTCGTNGACAGGAAGTCTCGTGTACATAGATTCGCGAAAAATGCCAAGAACTTTTTCATAGGAGGCATCTACACTGACGGTAACCATGTTGATGCGGGGAATCATGATATCTTTTGCCAAAGCGTCAGAGAAATCAAACACATTGTAAATCATTTCCCGTTCCTCGGATTCTATGACACCGTCCTCATGGCTGACATCCACGTAAGTTTTTAACTCATTCTCAGTCATAGTGCTTGTTTTTTTGTTAGGGTCTATATGCAGCAGCTTCATAACACCGTTTGCCATTTTATCAACAATAAAGATAACAGGGGTAAGAAGCTGCATCAAAGCATAAATGATACCGGCATAGAGCAGTGACAGTCTATCGGAATAAAGCATAGCCCAAGTTTTGGGAATAATTTCGCCGCCAAGCAAAACTACAACGGTTAAGATACCGGTTGCGATACCTACTGCCAGATTAATGCGCAGTGCAAGCGTAGTGGCAAGTGAAGATGCCGATAAATTGACAATATTGTTACCAATCAGGATTGTACTAAGCATTTTGCTATAGTTGTCAAGAATNTTATTGACTTTTGCCGCCCGTTTGCNGCCTTCCTCCTCGAGAGCCCGANGGCGTACACGGTTGACAGTAGTAAGGGCTGTCTCGGCAGATGAGAAAAAGNCTNACAAAAANANCAGAANAATGNNAACNACANGTTGTATGACACCAGANNTATCCANAAAAAACCACNCCTTTATTACTTTANTTATTATAATTATTATAGTATATTTGATGATTCATAGCTTTGCAGTTATTTGTATTGAACTATACAATATATGTGGCGGTATTGTCAAGTTTTCCGGCTCTGCTGNATAGTATTTTAGTAACAGTTCAGTTATGTAGAATATATGCCGCTTTGACGGCGCCGGATGCGTATCAGCTGCTTTTTGAATTATGAGGGTTGGACTGTTACCTAATTTTAGCGGAAGATTTCAAATAATCATTAGCGTGAAACGCATCAAAAAATGGAGGGAATATGAATAAAGTGATGAGTCGGGCGATGAACCGAACAGACAATGAAAAAAAGGTATCCGGATTGTTTTTTTTGAAATGTCTTTTGTTTTCTTACATATTGACTGCAGCATTGCTGCTTATTTTAGCGTTCCTGCTCTATAAATTTCATTTGAAGGCAGCTGTTGTATCTGTCGCCATTATTGTGATTTATGTTGTTGCAACTTTTTTTGCAGGTTTTATGTCAGGTAAGAAAATGCAAAACAAAAAATTTATGTGGGGGCTTATTATGGGAGCGGCATATTTTTTGGTGCTTGCCGTGATTTCCTTGGGGGTAGACCACTCCTTGGAGACTCCCGGAATGAACTTCTTTACAACGCTTCTTCTGTGTTCCGGCGGNGGANTGTTAGGGGGAATGNTGAGNTAATATCNTGGCAATTTTTCTTGTTTGGNATGCANATCNAAAGTTTCGGAAAAATATTTCCAAAAACCCTTTTACAAATGACAAATTTATGTTATACTAGAAAAAGTTTATTAGTCTATTGACTTGTATAACATAAGGAGGCTATTTGGAAATGAAGCACATTAAGACTTTGACAACCAGAGATTTGAAGGAATCCATGAAGAAGGNTNGATGTGGCGANTGNCAGACTTCCTGNCANTCTGCTTGTANGACTNCTNGTACGGTAGGTAATCAGAGCTGCGAAAAGATTAAATAATAATCAAAGAAAAAGAGAGACTAGCGTAAGCAGCGATTTAGGTCGCTGCTTCTTTCGTGAGTACGGGAACTTTTGGAAAGGAAATATACCAGTGATACACCAATATAAAAGTAATGGGTACAATATCGTCATGGATGTGAACAGCGGTTCCGTACATGTGGTGGATGATATTGTGTATGATATGATTCCGCTGGTGGAGCCGTTAGTGAACGAAGGCGTCAAGGATGCCGACACTATCAAGGCGGCGGTATTGCATTTGGCAAATATCCCTTATCCGGCGGAGGAGATTACCGAAGCGGTGGACGAGGTGCTAGAACTTGAAAAGGCAGGACAACTGTTTGCACAGGATATTTATGACAACTATGTTTTTGATTTCAAAAACAGACAGACTGTTGTAAAGGCGTTATGCCTGCATATTGCACATGATTGTAATCTTGCCTGTCAGTACTGTTTTGCAGGCGAGGGTGAGTACCATGGCAAAAGGGCTCTTATGAGCCTTGAGGTGGGGAAAAAGGCATTGGATTTTTTGGTAGCGAATTCCGGAAGCCGTGTGAATCTGGAGGTTGACTTCTTCGGCGGCGAGCCGCTTATGAACTGGGATGTGGTAAAGCAGTTGGTGGAATACGGAAGAAGCTTAGAGGAACCTTATAATAAAAAGTTTCGTTTTACGCTGACAACCAACGGAGTGCTTTTAAACGACGAAATTTTGGGATTTGTCAATAAAGAAATGGCAAATATTGTACTTAGTATTGACGGGCGCAAGGAAACTCATGATAGGATGCGCCCCTTCAGGGGCGGTCAGGGAAGCTACGATATGATCGTTCCCAAATTCAGGCATGTAGCCGAGAGCCGGAATCAGACGAATTATTATGTGCGTGGTACCTTTACCCACAATAATCTTGATTTCTCCGAGGATGTACTGCATTTGGCTGACCTTGGCTTCAAGCAGATTTCCGTGGAGCCGGTGGTGGCGCAGCCCACAGACTCCTATGCCATTACCGAAGAGGATCTGCCAAAGCTTATGGAGGAATATGATAAGCTTGCCGGGGAAATGTTAAAACGTTACAAGGAAGGAAACGGGTTTCATTTTTTCCATTTTATGATAGACTTGGAAGGAGGGCCTTGTGTTGCAAAACGTTTGTCGGGATGCGGTTCAGGTACGGAGTATCTTGCCGTGACTCCTTGGGGAGATTTTTACCCCTGCCATCAGTTTGTGGGAAATGAGGATTTCCTCATGGGTAACGTAGATGAGGGCATAATAAGAGAAGATATCAGGGATGAGTTTAAATGCTGCAACGTATATGCAAAGGACAAGTGTAAAAAATGCTTTGCTAAATTTTATTGCAGCGGTGGCTGTGCGGCGAATTCATACAATTTTCACGGCAATATTAACGATGCTTATGATATTGGTTGCAAGCTGCAGCGTAAGCGTATTGAGTGTGCGATTATGATGAAGGCGGCTATGGCTGAGGAAACGGTATAGTATAAAATATATTAAGAAGTAGAAAGGATAAAGAGAAGATGAAAAAAAGTAAAGCAATTATTGTGCTGCTTTGTGTGATTCTTTTGATTGTGGGGGTTACCTATGTGGACTTTTTTGGAACCGATGCAGAGGGAACAGGCAGCGCCGCTGACATTAAGCTGGGCTTGGATTTGGCGGGTGGTGTCAGTATTACCTATCAGGTAGTGGGAGACGAAGCCCCCAGCGCTACCGATATGAAGGACACCATCGCCAAGCTGCAGAAGCGTGTGGAAAATTATAGCACAGAGGCGATTGTGTATCAGGAGGGAGCCGACAGAATCAATATTGAAATTCCCGGTGTAAAGGATGCCAATGCAATTTTGCAGGAACTGGGCAGACCGGGTGCGCTGTATTTCATCTCTGAGACCGACTCTGAAGGAAATTCCAATTATTCATACACTTCGGGGGGCTATATGCTGAATAAGCCTATAAGCGAGCTGCTGGAGAACGGTTCTGTTAAGCTTGTAGGTACGGATGTCAAGGAGGCGCGCGCAGTCACAACTCAGGATAAGCTGCAGAATTCGGTTTATGCAGTAGACCTTGTTATGACTGACGAAGGGCGTGATAAGTTTGCCGAGGCTACAAGAAATGCCTATGAGAAGGGAGAGACTCTTGCCATCTACTATGACGGTTCCTTTGTCAGTGTGCCTAGTGTAAACGGAGTGTTTACAGATGGACAGGCACAGATTTCCCCGATGGAATCCTATGAGAAGGCAGAAAATATAGCTTCCACCATTCGTATCGGAGGTTTGAAGCTGGAGCTTGAAGAGCTGCATTCCAAGGTGGTAGGCGCACAGCTGGGTCAGGATGCTATTGACACAAGTATCAAGGCAGGCGTCATTGGTTTTGTGATTGTTATTATTTTTATGATTGCGGTATATTTTGTTGCAGGTGTGGCTTCGGCATTGGGTCTGACCATGTATGTGGCATTAGTGGTATTACTCCTGAACGGTTTCGGTATGACACTGACCCTTTCCGGTGTGGCAGGAATTATTCTTTCCATCGGTATGGCGGTAGACGCCAATGTAATTATTTTTGCCCGTATCCGTGAAGAGCTTGCCACCGGCAAGACAGTAAAGAGTGCAATTAAGATTGGTTTTGACAAGGCATTGTCTGCAATTGTGGACGGTAATATCACCACTTTGATCGCGGCAGGTGTGTTGCTATTGTTGGCGCCCGGTACGATCAAAGGCTTTGCACAGACACTTGCCCTCGGTATCGTATTGTCTATGTTTACGGCACTGGTAGTCACCAGATTTGTTCTCAATGCCTTTTATGCGCTGGGAATTAAGGACGCTAAATGGTATGGTATCGGCAAAGAACCAAAGCCCATTAATTTCCTTTCCAAGAAGGGGATTTTCTTCGGAATTTCCATTGCGTTGGTTGCAGCCGGATTTATTGTCATGGGTGTCAGCAAGGTGAATACAGGGGACGCTTTGAATTACAGCTTGGAATTTAAGGGCGGTACGGCAACGACAGTAACCTTTGCCGAAAATAAGACACTTGACCAGATTAATGCAGAGGTGGTTCCGGTATTGGAGGAGATAACAGGCTCCGCGGTACAGATTCAGACCGTTCAGGACAGTAACGAGGTTATATTTAAGACCAACTCTCTGAATGTAGATCAGAGAACCGCTCTTGAGGATAAGCTTGTGGAGGAGTTTAACGTGGACAAGTCTCTGATTACCTCCGAGACTATCAGCTCCACCATCAGTGGCGAGATGAAATCCGATACGATTCTTGCGGTTGTGATAGCCATTGTTTGTATGCTGATTTATATTCGTATCAGATTCAGCGATATTCGTTTCGGCGTCAGCAGCATTGTGGCGCTGCTTCATGACGTGCTGGTAGTGCTTGCCTTCTATGCGGTGGCAAGGGTATCCGTAGGCAATACTTTTATCGCATGTATGCTGACGATTGTAGGTTATTCCATTAATGCTACCATTGTCATTTTTGACCGTGTGCGCGAGAATATGAATACTATGAGCAGAAATGATGATTTGAAGGACATAGTGAATAGGAGTATTACCCAGACCTTGTCCAGAAGTATTTTTACTTCCCTGACAACCTTCGTCATGGTAGCGGCGTTGTATGTCTTTGGTGTTACCAGCATTCGTGATTTTGCGCTTCCACTGATGGTAGGTATTGTCTGCGGTGCATATTCTTCCGTATGTATCACCGGCGGATTGTGGTATGTGCTTCGAAAGAAGTTCCCGACTAAGAGCGTTAAGCAGTAAATGATTGTATGAAATCGGCATAGTCAGTAAAGGCTATGCCGATTTCCATAGTGCTGGCTGAACTGTTACAATTTGAGTGGAGTATATAGGATGGAAAAATGGTTTGTGGCGGCAAAAAAAGCAGACTTTAATAAATGGGCGGAGGAATTTCATATAAGCCCTGTGTTAGCGCGTATTCTGCGCAATCGGGATTTGACGGCGGAAGATGAGATTGCAAGATTTCTGGGGGGAACTTTACAGGATTGCTATTCCCCTTGGCTCCTAAAGGATATGGATAAGGCGGTGGCTCTGCTTAAGGAGGCGATGGAACAGGATGTATTTATCCGAGTTATCGGTGATTATGATGTGGACGGTATCTGCTCCTCCTATATTTTGACCGAGGGGCTTAAGCTTCTTGGGGCAAGGGTTGACACGGCAATTCCTCACCGGATTCATGACGGATATGGGCTGAATGACAATTTGATTGAGGAGGCAAAGCAGGACGGTGTGGGAATGATACTGACCTGTGACAATGGTATTGCAGCAGCCCCGCAGATTGCTTTGGCGAAAGAATTGGGCATACAGGTGATTGTCACCGACCATCATGAGGTTCCTTTTTCGGAGGTAGAGGGTGCGCGGAAGGAGCAGCTTCCGCCTGCGATGGCAGTGATTGACCCGAAGCGGGAGCAGTGCGGTTATCCCTTTAAAAATATCTGCGGCGGCGTAGTGGCGTACAAGCTGATGCAGGCGTTGCAGGAAAACACGGGGAATCCTCTGCTTTTGGAGGCAATGGATGAGCTTCTGGAGTTTGCGGCTTTCGCTACAGTCTGTGACGTGATGGAGCTAAGGGATGAAAACAGAATTCTGGTCAGGGAGGGCATAAAACGCCTGAAAAATACAAAAAACAGAGGCTTGAATGCCTTGATGGAGGTGAACGGCATAGACTGTGAGCGCCTGTCCGCCTATCATCTNGGCTTCGTATTAGGACCTTGCCTGAATGCTACTGGGCGTTTGGACACGGCAAAACGTGCGTNGGAGCTTTTGCAGNGCAGGACGAAAACGGANGCTATGAGCGCTGCCGCGCANCTGNAAGCTTTGAATGACAGCCGTAAGAATCTAACACTAGAGGGAGTGAAGCAGGCCGAAGAGTATATCAGAGCGCATCACATGGAAAATGACAAGGTGCTGCTGATTTATCTGCCGGATGTACATGAGAGTCTTGCAGGGATTATTGCCGGACGTATTCGCGAAAAATATAACCGTCCGGTGTTTGTGCTCACAAAATCGGAGGAGGGTGTCAAAGGCTCGGGACGCTCTATTGAAGCCTATCACATGTATGAGGCAATGACGAAGGTAAAACAATATTTTACCAAATACGGCGGACATAAGCTGGCTGCGGGGCTGTCCATGCACGAGGAGGATATTGAGGCGCTGCGGGCTGCGCTAAATAGAGAAAACGGGCTGACGGAGGATGATTTTATTCCCAAGGTACATATAGATGTTCCCATGCCTCTTGTCTATGCAAGTGAGAGCTTGGCAAAAGAATTGGAGTGTCTGGAGCCTTTTGGAGTGGGGAATCCCAAACCGTTGTTTGCCCAGAAGGAACTTTGCTTTTTGGGAGGAACGAAAATGGGAACAAATAAATCCTTCGCGCGCTTCAGGGTGCGTACGCCGGAAGGAAAGCAGGAGCAGTTAGTATTCTTTGGCGATCTGGAGCGATTTGGGCGGTTTCTAAGGGAAAAGTACGGTGAGGACAGCGAGGAAAGACTATATGCGGGAAACGGAGAATTCCTTCTGTCAGTGGTTTATCAGCTGGGAATCAATACCTACCGTGGGAAAACACAGCTGCAGTTCATTATGCAGCATTATTGCTAGTGTGCTGATCGGATTACTTTCAGTTAAACGACAAGTCGTTTGGTGAAAAATAAAGCGGTCAGTACACTAGGGCAGGAGACAGTGCTGGCAGTGTTGTTTGCTCTCTGTGCATGGCTGAAGAATATCAAATACTTAAGGCTTTTTTTATATTTAAATTATAAAATGGACACAGTTTGTACACATTTAGCGTTTATTATATGTCTTAGATAGTTGATGAACTCACTATCTCCCCCCCTCATAAGAAAATCGTAAATGAGCCATGCCGGAAGGTATGGCTCATTTACGTTGGAAAGATATATTTTAAAACTTGCGAGAATGCGACAAGGATTATAAGAAAACGTCATGTAACTCTCTTGTTTCCCATGACTAAAAATATATAATTTATCATATAAGAACAAAGCGGTGCAGTGTTGTATGAACGTCTGACGTCGAAAGGCTGCAGTAGGAAATTATTGTCGAAGTATCGCGGATTCTTAGCCGTAGAGTGGACTGTGGAGACGGCCTAAGTTTCCGGAGCGATATGTGTTTCTGCGTAAACGCTTTGGAATGGAGGTTTAAGATGATTGTAAAGGGAACCTATTTTCAAAATGATAAAGAAAAACCTTTGGTTTATGGCGAGGTAGAGATTACCAATATAAGCCGCAGGAGACTTAGGGGAGAGCAGGAGAAGGAGGGAATACTCTGTGAGCCTGTGATGGTGGGTTTTTGCGGCACGGATAACGAGCTGATGCACATGGGGAGTGAAGGAAGGCTGTCATCTAAATTCCCGGAAGGGAAGAACAGACTGGTAAACGGGCATGAGGGAATTGTCTGGGTGCCCTCCCAGAACCGTTTTGCCATTGTCCTGATTCGGGGAGGAGACAGTTGCGACCCCACTCGATATACGGAGGATGAAACCTATTTTGAGTATGGCTGTGATAAGGCGGACGGTTTGTTTTGCGACAGGCAGTTTTTTCATCCCGATATGCTGTTACCGATTCCTGACGGCTATGTGGAAAACGGCAAACTAAAGCTCTCCTTTGCAAAGAAAATGGTATTTCCCGATCCTTTTGCGTGTATGCTGTTCCAGCTTGAGAGGATGGAGGATTTGGGCAGCGCCCATAACTTCCGTGTGGAGATGGTAAAGAATAAGTGCAGTGAGGAGCGGGCGAGAGAGCTTGCAAAGGAGCATGTGTTTGAGCGCACGGTAATTTTCGGGCTGGGAACTACGGGAATGTTTATGGGCGATTTGATTAAAAGAGCTTACAAGAATGCTAAGGTACTGTTTGTGGCGAGAAGCAATATGAACTCTCCCAAGGTGCAGTTTGCCCTAAAACAGACGGGAGCAGAATATCTACAAAATGATTTTGATTCCGAGAAGAAGCTGGCAGAGGCAATCGTAGGGAAGCTGGGAGGAAGAGCAACGCTGTTTATCGGAGTTAGCGGCAGCAATGTGGAACACAGAATTGCATTTGAACACAGAGTGCTTGGCTGTAACGGCATTTATAACAGCTTTTCACTGGGACCGCAGGTGACCTATGACACAATGCCCTTCGGCTTTGAGAATCATCTGATTTTCGGCTCGATTAATTTCCGTCAAGACCATATGGAGAAGGCAATTAAAATGCTTGCCGAGAGCCATTATGATGAGATTGTGGAGCTGATTGATAAGGAGGAGTTCACAAAGAATCCTATAGATGCTTATAAGAATAAAATTTACAGTAAGATGGCGCCCTTAAAGACAGCCGTTATCTGGAATAAACAGTATGTGGAGAGTGAGGAGAAATAGTATGAAAACAGTAAAGATCAGCAGTCCTTTTGAAATTGAAGTGACAGATATTAAAATGCCTGTGGTAAAGGAGGGCGAAGCGCTGTTAAAGATTTTGTACTGCGGTATCTGCGGAGCGGATGTGGCAAGCTATACAGGCAACCAGCCCTTTACAACCTATCCCAGAATTCCGGGACATGAGTTCAGCGCCCGGATTGTATCCATCCCCGAAAATGACAGAAATCTAAAGGCAGGGGATATCGTCACTGCAAATCCTTATTTTAACTGCGGTGCCTGTTATTCCTGTCAGAGAGGCTTTGTAAACTGTTGTACGGATAATCAGACAATGGGTGTGCAGAGAGACGGAAGCTTCTGCGAGTATGTGGCAATGCCCATAGAGCGTATCTACAACGGCAAGGGCTTGTCGGCAAAGGAGCTTGCACTGGTAGAGCCTTTTACAATCAGCTACCATGCCTTGAACAGGGCCACCGTAAAACAGGGGGATAAGATTTTGGTAGTGGGGGCGGGGCCCATCGGTCTATTTGCGTTGATGGCGGCAAAGGCAAAGGGCGCGGAGGTGTATGTTGCGGATGTGCTTGATGGCAGGCTGGAAATGGCAAAGCAGTTCGGCGCCGCAGGCATCATAAATTCCGGCAAATGCGATATCAAGGACGAGGCAATGAAAATTACAGGCGGCAACGGTTTTGATGTATGCGTGGAGGCGTGCGGACTTTCCGTAACTTTTCTTGCATGTATTGACTGTGCGGCATTTGCAGCAAACATTATTTTGATTGGCAACGGCAAAAAAGAAACTACATTTTTACATTCCGTTTTGCTCAAGAAGGAGCTGAACGTATTCGGAAGCCGTAACTCCTATGCCAGTGATTTTAAGGCAGTGATTGATTTGATTGCAAGCGGTGATGTAGATGTAATGAAAATGGTCAGCGCCGTTTATCCCATGGAACATGCGGATGACGCTTTTAAGGCATTGGNAAATAACACAGGNAATCTGGCAAAGGTNNTGANTGAGATGTAAGAAAAATGCTGGAGTGAGGAAGGANGGAGTGNCTCTATGAGTAGAGAAATCGCAANAGATGNCNATGTGCATCTGTGGNAGGNGCNGCAGGGCATTGTGGATGGAAGACCGGTATTTGGCGTGGGCGGCGGTAAGAGCAATTTTGGCGGAGAGGTTCGCCAGATGATGCCTCCTTATATGGATGATGACAGAAATACTGCGGAGCGCCTGATTGCCAATATGGATTATGCGGGGGTAAGCGGTTGCGTGGTAACGCAGGAATATATCGACGGAAATCAGGATGATTACCTGCTTGCCTGCAAAGAAAAATATAAAAACCGCCTAAAAATCTGTTCTCTTTATGAGGAAAGACCTTATTTTCACACAGAGGGCTTTGACGGAATTAAAATCTGTGCCGGAAGGCTGGCGGACCGGGATTTGAAAAAGGTTCTGCCTGTATTTTCGGAGGCTCAGAGGCAGGGAAAATTTATCTCCATCGATTTGGCGGACGGTGACGAACAGGTTGCGGACATGGAGTTCCTTATAAAAGCATGTCCTGACCTAAAAATTGCCATTGGTCATTTCGGCATGGTGACAACCTGCGGCTGGCAGAAGCAGATTGAGCTGGCGAAATATAAAAATGTTTTTATTGAAAGCGGCGGGCTGACATGGCTTTTCAGCAGCGAAGGTTATCCCTTCCTGTCGGCGGTGGATGCTGTCTGTGAGGCAAGGGATATCTGCGGGATGGAAAAGCTTATGTGGGGAAGCGATTATCCAAGAACCATGACGGAGATTACCTACAAAATGAGCGTGGAATTTATCCGCTGCACCAACAAGCTTACGGTAGATGAAAAAAGAATGTTCCTGAGGGAGAACGCCGTGGGATTTTATGGCTTTGATAATGTGGCAGAAATGGAAGAGATACCAAATATGCTGTGACAGTTTGCCATGCGGAAACATAAAGTGTGTGCCGAAAATGTAAATTCCGACAGTTTATGAATGGCATGGCAAAACCGCAGCAATATGTTATGAGAAGAAAAGAGAAGGNTGAATAAAAATGCGTATTCAACTATTGATTTAAGTGAGCGTCGCAGCGCGCAGATGGGAAGAAGTATGTTAAAAGGAATTTCACCCCTGTTATCTCCGGAGCTTTTGAAGGTTTTGTGTGAGATGGGGCACAGCGATACTATTGTAATTGCGGACGGCAATTTTCCAGCGCAGTCCATGGGGAAAAATGCCATTGTACTGAGAATGGACGGTCATGGCGTACCGGAGCTTTTGGAGGCAGTCTTAGAGGTGTTTCCCCTTGACCAGTATGTGGAACGGCCTGTCAGCCTGATGGACAGAGTGCCGGGGGATATGGCTGATGTCTCAATCTGGAGNACGTATGATGATATTATNTNCAAGTANGAAGNGAGGGGAACGNAGGNAATTGGAAAACTGGAGCGCTTTGCTTTTTATGAGGAGGCAAAAAAAGCGTACGCCATTGTGGCAACGGGGGAGACAAGCCAGTATGCAAACGTAATTTTGCAGAAGGGGTGCGTGCTTGAATGGTAGACTATATTTTTAGAAAGCTGATTATGAAGAACTGAAAAACTGTACGGCACTTGCAAATTTAGCGTTTGGACTTGATTTCCGCACACTTTAGCCAAAGGTTTACGGAGAAAATCCGGTAATGCGGGCTTCTCATTATGTTGCGGACAACGGAGAGCTGAAAGGGATTGTTGCGGTATTGGGAGAACATTTGACTGTTGGCGGACGGCATCCGCTTTGAGGAGATTGATTCCGGAAGCGAGCTTGAAAACATGGCAAGAAAAATGTATTGTTCCAAGCCTGTGCATTTTGAAAGACAGGGCTTTACGACATTGTGCCGTTCCTATTTTAAAAAGCCATATGCTGTTCTTAATAACGGTGAGTTTATCGGTATGTGAGGAGTTATTTTATTTTTAGAAACAAAAAATACCGCATTTATGTGGTTTGTGGCGTTTCGCAAACGCCTAGATTACAATAAAATAGGGAGGTAACTAATGAATAAAATTATTTTGAATAAGCAAACTAAGTTTGTTCATGAGACGGAAGGTCTTCTCGCGGCCAAAAAATGGGCGGAAA
>WFLY01000015.1 GCA_009177215.1 Bacillota bacterium | reverse complement strand
ATGGAGCAGATTAAAGAAGGATTTACCCTATTAAAATTACTCGCATTGTAAAAAGTGTTAAGTATATGCTTTATTGGGAATTTGATACAAAAGAAAGCTNTGGAGTGGCACAAAANACNNTACAACAGCTATTNANAGTCTATCGAAAAGTGCTNAATAGTNCCACATGATAAATATTTAGGAAAACGGTTGATTAATTGCAATCAGTATATTGCAGATTAAAAATGCAAATGAATAAATGGGAAAATTCTGGTTTGGGAGAAAGATAGAATATTATTTCTTTAGTAATGCTTTGAACATGGTGTTAGGAGGGCGTACAGCCGGGTAAGGTTCTGGCAAAGAAGGTACTTGCTCATGACACTGACGGCGCACTGAAAGCATATAGTGATTTGTTAGGTATTTAATACTGGTAATGGGAGGCTGTCATATGTACGAATGTAAATTCGTAAGGCGACAGCTTCATTTTTTGCTCTTCTGCTATAAAAAGGCAGACTTTCTGAGTATGCTATTATGCAACGGGAGGTAAATCAATGTTGCAGGCATATGACCTGATGGAACAATTGTTATCTGCCATAGAAGATCATATCACGGATTATTTAGTCATGGTGCTAGAACGGTTGGATCTGGCTGGGTTGCTGCTATCATCGAGTAATTATAATTTATTCAGTAATTTAAAGGGGCTGTCGGTTAATACCGATTTTAAGCCCTTTGCTCCTAATTTTTTAGTTTGTCAACAGATCCAATAATTTACACTCTCGCAGGAGTATGGAACAATCCCAATGCAGGCTTCCGAGGATTTCTCCGGAAGCCTTTTTAAATGATTATGATAGCAGCTAATAGTAAACCAGCCTCTTTCCCGCGTAGAGCAGGCAGATTTGTGATACCGCATCGACCGGTAGTTTTGAAGCTTATTTTTAAGCTTACGCTCAGTCAATGGGAATCAGTAGTACCTGACCGATATTCAGAATATCGCTGTTTAATTTGTTTAAGCTTTTGATTGCATTGACGGTCGTGTCATACCTTTGCGCTAACTGCCAAAGCGTATCCCCCGAGCGGACGGTATACTCAAAATACGGAACGGGTGCCGCTCCAGCAGAAGGAATTTTGAGTATCTGTCCAATACTAAGAGCGCTGCCGGATAGCCCATTCAAATTTTTAATCGCGTCAACCGTTGTATCATACCTCTGTGCCAGCAGCCAAAGCGTATCCCCCGAGCGGACAATATATTCAAAATACGATTCGTCTGCAGAATCCGTTGCCGGAATCCTCAGTACCTGACCGATACTCAGACTGTCGCTGGTCAGTCCGTTCAGGCTTTTAATCGCGTCAACCGTTGTGTTATATCTGCGTGCGATTAGCCAGAGCGTATCCCCCGAACGGACAACGTATTCAGTAACACTGGCATCGGCGCCGGGTGGAATCACATTATTTATTCCAAGATAAGTATTATACAGTGCCTGCCATGTGAGCGGACCCACCATTCCGTCGGGCTCAAGCCCCGCCGCGCGCTGGAATGCCGCAACCGCTTGCTGCGTTTCTTTTCCAAAATTTCCGTCCTGCACCGGAGCCGGAATTGCGGAATTAAATTCGGCTGCTACATTCAAAAGATACTGCAGGGTAACGACATCCTGCCCCGACGAACCCAGACGCAGGACCGAACTTGGCGGAACGGTTCCGATCCCAAGGGAAGTTCCCTCACTGTTAAGCTCGGCAAGTTTGGTCACGGATGTATACAGATAGGAAAGCTTATTCCAGGTGGATTTTCCGACTATGCCATCGGATGGTAGATTAAAAATACTCTGAAACTTGGCAACCGCCGCCNNNGTNCTCTCTCCGAACACGCCCGCTTCATCCGTAATCGCTGGAATTGCGGGGTAATTGCGCCGAATCCTTTCCAGATAAGTCTGAATCGTCTGTACGTCAAGTCCCGTGCTCCCTGTCTTGAGCGCAGTACCGGGATAGGAGGAGAGCACTCCGGTAATAATGTTCGTCTCCGCAATCTCCACATCCTTCGGGTAATAGGAACGTAGTATCTGTAGGGGAGTGAGACCCTGATTTGCCAGTGTAACCGTTCCCCACTGGGACATACCTGCGCAGGTTGCTGTGGTTCCGTTGCAGAACGATGTAAAATAAGGTGCAGTCTGACCTTGTCTGCGGACAAATTCATTAAATATTTCGTCTACAATCAGGCTGATGGATTCATAGATATTCCGCCCATATACAAAATACTGATCATAAGCGGTATTGTTTGTTATGTCAAAGTTGTAGCCGCGGCTCCTGTACCACTCGGTAAAAGTCCTGTTCAGTGCAAAAGTGATAATTGCATAAATATTTGTCCTCAGGGAGGCATCTGGCCATGTAGGATAAATCTCACTGCTGGCAACATTCTTTACATAATCGGGAAAAGATACCTGAACATTGGACGCGGACGCATCGGGCCTGCCTAAGTGTACCGTAATCGGATTCGGAATGACCACTTGGCGGAGTACCCGAGGCTCCGTATCGGGTCCCTTTTGATTACGCCTCCCCGTCATGGAGACGGCGGGCGCGCCGATTTGAATCTCCGTTACGGTTGGGGTGCGCTGCATTTTCCGCATTGGAATAAATTCAATCGGTTGAATGGCCGTCTCCCCATCCAGAATTGGAATGCCAACAATATGAACTGAATTAAAGCCGTCAGCAAATGCAAGCACATCATAACTGATAAAAGGTGTTCCGGAAAAATCCGGATCCAGTGACAGGGAGGCGTCTAGAGTTTCTAAAGCAATTTTTTCCGTTTCACCGCTTTCATCCGTTGTCACGTAATAAGTATTCTGCTCTTTACTATCCATAATCCAGATCTGTACCCCATTTAGCGGAAGCGCGTCGTGCGCTGTCCGTGCCTGAATGATTAAATAACCGGTAGCCATAAATTATAGATTCCTCCTTCATATCATTTTGGGAAACTGTTTCTGAGACAGGCAGGGCATACTGCCATTTCATTGTCGCAGGACATACAGCAAATTCCCTATACAATATAGATATGAAGAAAAGGCTATTACAGTTACTTAATTTTGGCAATTAGTCATAACGGTTCAGACACCCTTATAAAAAAGCAAAGTTTTAAACGTTGTATTCTGGTTCCATCAAATTTCCAGTGATTTACAAAGAGGACACGACAAGCGCATGAGTAAATAAATTGTGAACAATCCCTTTTTTCTGATATGATAGGAAAAAGGGGGGTTGTTCCATGAATGAATTATTAGAATGGTTAGATTACATTGAAGATGTGCGCCATAAACTGAAGGATATTCTTGTGATTGTCCTGTTTGCGACTTTGTCCAATGTGGATGAATGGGTAGAAATGGAGTATTGGGCAAATTACCATCTGGACTATTTAAAGAAATACATTGAATGAAAGAATGGGATTCCTTCCCATGATACCTTATGCCGTGTTTTTGGAATGATTTCTCCGGACATCATACAGCAGCTTTATGGGAAATGGCAGGAAATGGTGAACCGTGAAGACGGATTCTGCTTGAAACAGGAAACGGTGGAGGAAAAGAGCAATGAGATCACAGCCATTCCGGAACTGCTGTGTAATAAGCATGAACCCGGCCGAGTTTTTAGAGCAGGTCTTGAACTTTTAAAAACCAATTAGAAAGAAAACAAGGGGGAGCAGAAATTCATGCGTATGTCGTGGTGCTACTTAAATTGTGATAGATAATTGGAAAGGAAAGTGATATAATCAATTGATAAATTCAATCAAGATTTGTCAGCATATCTAAGAGCAGCAATGTAAATTGTAAGTTGACAAAATTCACTGAAATAGCAGTTTTGATGTGGTGTTTTTTCCTTAATAGTTATGTAATAATAAATCAATATTATGAAGGTTGCAGTTTTGTCAAAATTTTTGATTAGAAGGAGAATTGTATGGGATTAGGAAAAAACATTCAACATTTGAGAAAACAAAAGAAGATTACACAAGAAAAGTTGGTTGAGATTATGTCTGTTTTTCGTCAAACAATATCCAGATGGGAAGCAGATGAAATTGTTCCGGAATTGAATAAGCTAGTCGCTTTAAGTGATGTGTTCTCTTGCAAATTGGACACTTTGGTCAAAGAAGATATGATTGCATGTGATGCAATCTATTCGGAAATTACAATAAAAACAGTAAAAGCGTTTAGGATGGCGAGATATTTGATGGTTACGCGGAATCCGGAAGATGATGTAAGTGTATACATGGATAACTGGGCGCAGCGGTCAGGTTTGCTAAAGATTCAGCCGGACGCAATGAGGATTGGATGGGATTTCCCATATGTTTCATCCGAATTGCAAAACAGATTTGGTCTTCGCGGATATGTAGCAGCTTATATTTTACCGGAAGGATTTGAAACGAGCTGTCCGGGTGTAGAATTTGCTAATCAGGAAGAGTCTGATTATGCGGTAATAACAATATATGACCCTTTTGCAGCAGCTTTTGAACGTATTCCCAACGCTTATAAAAAAATAATGGAGTTTTTGCAGGCAAATGGATTTCGCGAGAAGCCGAAGAAAGATATATTATCCTGTTTTGAGCATGTGTATGAAAAACAGGGGATTCCTTGTATGGATGTATATATTCATGTGGATAGTGTTTCAAAGACAGATAGTTTTACGAATTTTTCATAGTATTGCTGGTTAACAATAAAGTCGCGAAGGAGAACGGCAATGGAACTGGTTATGCAGCCAACTTTTACATCTTGCGGTTAGGCATGTATTGCAATGATTACAGGAAAAGATATAGAGGAAGTAATAAAAGATATGAAAACTAGCGGACCAACAAGTATTGGTCAGTTGATTGAAGTATTAGATTTTTATGAAATAAGCCATGCCGAAAGGAATACTCGCATTTCAAAGAAAAATCCTGTTCCGTATGAATACTCTATATTAACTGTTCATACATATGCAGGCTATACGCATTGGATATTATTGTTTGATGGCAAATACTATGACCCTGAATTTGGATTAATTGAAGGTGTATATACACATGGAAAAATAACCTCATTTTAGGGATATATAATTAGTACTTTGCCAAACAAAAAACACACATACAATTTCCGTCTTGTATGGAAATAGAAAAATAATGAAACCGCAATTCTTGTGAAATCAGGGATGGCGGTTTCTTGAAGTGTAGAATATGTAAACGTATTATATTATTGGTAGAGAAAAAGAGTATAGCATGATATAATTTAGGTAAAGTTAAGGCTGTTACAAGGATAGATGCCTTTGAAACTTTAGTAGATAAGTTACGATTTTTTAGAAAAGTGATAGTTAGATTTTTCAGAAATAATGATTTCTTGTTAATAAATACTATATGAGGAAGATACGGTAATACTAAGATTGGGAATTTTTCAAGGAAATTGACCTTTGTGAGAAGAAGTCTACAGGTAGATCAAAGATTTTGCGTGAATGAAAAAGAAATGATTTTCCATTACCGGAATTTGAAACAGTTACAAACTAAGCAAGGCGGGAGCGAGTGATGAAAGAACGGGAAATAGGATCGCGGAAGCATTACATTGATAATTTGCGGAATATAACAATATTATTATTGTTCCCGGTGCATACTTTTATGGTTTGGAATGATTTTGGTTCCGGTTTTTATATATGGGTTGAAGGGAACAAAATACTCAGCACATTAATTGTATTGGTGAATCCGTGGTTTATGCCNATACNCTNTGTACTTGCCGGNATGAGCNCCCGATATGCGCNGNNTAAAAGAACGGTTAAANAGTTTGNTNTNCANCNAATANANAAATTGNTNATTCCCTTTATTGGCGGAACAATATTTTTCGTACCCTTTCAGACATTATATGCGAGAAAATATTTTGATAATTATGAAGGTGGTATCCGGAATCATTGGAAATATTTTTTTACTCATGTTACGGATTTTAGCGGTTATGACGGGGCATTTACACCGGGGCAGCTCTGGTTCATACTGTTTTTATTTTTGATATCATTGCTGTCTCTGATAATATTCCGTTTTTTACCATATAAGAAGATTGCTGCAAAAGTAGAGAAAATTCCAATCGTGGGAATCTTGTTCCTATTTATTCCGATATGTTTAATGTATTATCTGGGTAATTTCGGCGGTTACAGCATTGGTAAGAATCTTGCCTTATATTTGATTGGTTATTTTGTGTTAAGTAATGATTTAGTAATAGAGAGAATCGAAAAGAGCATAAAATGGCTTTCCGGTCTGTGTGTGATTGGCACGATTGCGTTAGTTGTGCTGTATTATAATTTTGCCTATTACGGTGATTTGTGGATAAATTATATCGGCTGGAATTCTATTTTGGTTTTGCTGATCTTGGGGAAAAAGTTTTTGGATCAGCGGACTAAGTTTACAGAGTATTTTAATAAGGCGTCTTATCCGATATACATATTACATCAGACAATCTTGGTGGCGCTTGCATATTATGTTTTGCGACTGTGTGACAGTCTGATTATGCAGATATTGGAAATTTGTGGTGGAAGCTTTGTTTTGACGGTTTTGGCATATCATTTGATTAAGGTGATACCGGGTGTGAGGAAGCTGGCAGGGATAAAATAACAAGATAAACGTATTTGGACTTTAGGGGGAAAAAGCTATGGCTCAAAATGATAATGCACATTCGATACGATTGGTTGACAGTCTAAACAGAAATGTAGGATTTAATACAGCTAAAGAATTTGAAGAAANATATCCCCTANCGNAAANTGNANATATAGAAAAGAAATACCAATGGGCAAAGTCTGCCTGCAGTTATTTGGAAGAAAATTTTGACATAGAGACAATTATAAGAATTAGAAAAGAATGTAGATGTAATGATGGGAAATCAATTGCAAACAAGCTTCTGAAGTATTTGAAAAAGGCGGATAGCATAAAAGGGTTTGTAAGTTTATTTAATCAAAACGAAACATTTGCTTTTCTTGAATACATATCCGATAACAAAATTCTGTTTTGTTATCCCGAATGCTATTGCGCTTGTGTAAAAAGAGTTCCACAGGAGATATCAAGAACATGGTGCTATTGTACCTTAGGAAATGCAGAAGGAATATTTAATGAAGTATTCAAAAAGGATATAAAGGTCACTTTGCTTGAAAGTATAAAGACAGGTGCGGATAAGNNTGNGATTNAAGTTGAAATACCTTAANATAAGTACTGGCAGACANAATAATNATAAAATTTCCCTGCGTTNNAATGAGAATNGTGNAGCGGGATTTGTGCCAAANTCAGAGAGCTNNNGNTCCCTGAGTTTNTTGTTNTTATATTTTAGGTTGGTGCATTCTTGATAGGACATANTGAAGNNAATAATTNTATAGTANGCCCNTGAGGGAACGCATGTACCTATGTAATAAAGTATTGTTTATTGTCTGACACAAAATGCAAAGTAGTTGCTTTTCTCTGTGCTGAACAGCAGGCTGTAGGGAGGATATTGTTTCTCAAAGGCACGGACAATCTGTTCAAAAGTCATCATATCAATTTTTTCCAGACGAAATCCGTCCGTAAGGACGAAATGCTTAGCGAGACAATCCATGAGCTTCTGGGAAAGTATNTTTAAGNCGTAGTANACGGTTTTGTCAACTTTCTTNATNTGTTTGCNAAGTATTTCATTGAGCATGTTCAAAATCATNNGTTCCTCATAANTAAGATATGCCTGCAAGCGCTACCCTTCCGGGTTCAGATAATTCAAGCGTTGGCAGAGTGCATTCCCCGAAGAAAAATGCTCTGCGCTATAATGTACGCTGACAATCTGTGCTTTCACACGAAATAAAGTCTCCAGTGCTTGAATAATTGCATTTTGCAAGGAGTCGATTTCGTTGTCTGACGGTTTGTGCACCCATTTACTGGCGGTGCGACCGGTAATTGCACGATCTTCTATCATGATATGTCCGTTTAACCAGCCGACACAAATACCCAGAAAATGTTGGACAGATTCCACGGAGTAGTTTTGTGACTGTAGTTCGCTTTCAAGAGCCGGAGTTGTCTTAATTGAGCTGTAACCCGTTGTATAAAATAATGGTAACAATTCAGCCGTGCCATTCATAAGTTGGCAGAATACACACTTTCACTGATTATTCAAGTGTTTTGCTGCCAACTTATTTCATGTGGGGCGTCCGCCCTATGGAAATGATTGTAGCATTTGCCCTTAGTGAGCAAGCTCCCACGGTCAAAGTGTACAATCATTTCCGCATGACTGAACTGTTACATATAATTACGAATCAAAATCTCTGTATTGTTATCAGTTTACCATATATTTCTAAAATAAACAATTACCGCAGGTGCACATCGGCACTTGGCTGAACTGTTACACTCGGCTTATTACCGGCGGGAATAAACTGTATACAAAAGCGTAAGAAATTGTGTAGCATTTTAAAAATCTGTTGTCTTATATAGTGAAGCACGAAATAATCTGCAGGTTGGGAGAATTCAAAATGACGGATAAAAATANNATTGAAATGCTTTTTCGGAGAAAAGAAGNGGNGGTAGANAAGCTGATTCATAAGTATGGCGCTGAAAGCAAGATTGTTTTTGAAGACAGCAGACAAGCATCCNAGGAACCGAGCGATATGGCGGGCNCTNTTNCGNNAGCNNTTATGAAAATCCGNACAGAGNTCATGTAGTNATTTNGGAGGAGGANGNAAATACNCGNANTCNANGAAAAGCNTTTGACCCAACAGGCAAGGCTTTAGAAATTGAATGTAATCCGGATGCAAAAATGNTANTAGTATAAATAGAAGCAGGNACCNGNTTGACAAGTTCTGTCTAACGTGTTAGACTATAATTAGTCTAACACNTTAGACAGATAGGAGGATAGCAATNGAGACACCTNAAATATTTGAAAGTGAGTACCGATTTTGCCTGATATTGTGGGAGAATGAGCCAATTAACAGCGCTAAGCTTGCCAAGCTGTGCAACGAAAGGCTTGGCTGGAGCCGCACCACAACCTATACGGTTATTAAGCGATTGTCCGAGAGAGGTGTGGTCAAGAGTGAGAATACGATTGTAACTTCGCTGGTATCCAAGGACGAAGTGCAGGCAGCGGAAATAGACGAGCTGGTGGAAAAGACCTTTGAGGGTTCCATGCCTGCGTTTATTGCAGCGTTTACCAAGCGAAAAGCTTTATCGAAAGAGGATGTGGCGGAAATCAGACAAATGCTGGATTCGTATGAGGGGAAGTGAGTATGGAAAATGTATTCTTAAAGCTGTTAAATATGAGCATTACTGCGGGATGGCTGATTTTGGCGGTTATTGTTTTAAGATTTTTATTGAGAAAAGCGCCAAAGTGGATTTGTTGTCTTCTTTGGGCTATGGTGGCGTTTCGGCTGGTATGCCCGATTTCTTTGGAAAGCATATTCAGCATGGTTCCCAGCAGAGAAACCATTCGTCACGATGCAGTCATTTCGACCAATCCGACTATTGACAGCGGAGTGGTGTTTGTGGACAATGTAGTGAATCCTGTGATTCGGGAATCCCTTGCTCCGGCGCCGGGTGCCAGTGTCAATCCGTTGCAGGTAGGGCTGTTTATTGCGGGCATTGTCTGGAGCGTTGGCGTCTGTATCATGCTTGCTTATGCAGGTGTCAGTTATCTGCGTCTGCGCTATAGGGTTCGGACGGCTGTGCGGTTTCGTGAAAATATATACATAAGTGAATATATAGATACGCCGTTTATTTTGGGTGTTATCAGACCTCGTATTTACCTGTCCATGGGCATGGAAGAGGCAACGCTGGAGCCTGTAATGTCACATGAACAGGCACATATAAAGCGACGGGATTATTTTTGGAAGCCATTGGGCTATGTATTGCTGGCTGTCTATTGGTTCCATCCCCTTTGTTGGTTTGCATATTCCTTGTTCTGTAAGGATATTGAACTTGCCTGCGACGAAAAAGTAATTAAAAACTACGATTCTCATCAGAAAAAGACCTATTCGGAGGCATTGCTTTCATGCAGTATGAACAGGAGCACCTTGGCGGTATGTCCCCTTGCCTTTGGAGAGGTTGGGGTCAAAGAAAGAATCAAATCGGTATTACATTATAAGAAGCCGGCATTTTGGCTGATTGTAGCGGCGGTAATTGTCTGTGTGCCAGCGGCGGTCTGTTTTTTGACGGATCCGGTGAAGGAAGAGGATGAACATGGAGAAATCATGGGAACGGATATGGGAGAAGTTTCCGGAACAGAGCCGGAGGAAATTGTGGAGCCTGACAGTGACAGCCGGGCAGCAGGTGAGATTACAGACGTCGAGCTGTTGTTAAGTGAATGGACTAAGGCGTTTGTCAATAGGGATGGGGATACAATTGCATCATTGGCTTCAGAGGAGGTAATCGCGGATTTGGAATCGCAAGACCTACTCTCTGGTCGCAGCTTTGGGTTGTCAAGCCCGTGGCCTATGGATGTGGCACAGGACGCTTTGGTATACGGCTTCGACGATGAGCATGCGGAAATTTATTATTACGCATGGACCTCGGAGCCTCATGTAACGGTCTGGAAGGAGAATATTTCCTATGAGATTCGCGACGGAAAATATACCGTCACCGAAGAGGAAATCATTTGGTTTGACAATATCTCATCGGCAGAAGAATTATCGGATTCCCTCATGGGCGGGGCTATAAATGGCACAAGGATGGACTATCGGAGTAACGGGGCGGGAAAAGCATTAAATGACAATGCGCTTCTAAGCTCCACGATGCTTTACCGTGATCTTTTGGAGCCGGAAGGCGCGGCGATTGCCTTGCTTAACTTGTCCGGAGATTCCGAGGAGGTAAAGATAGGGCGTCTATGGACGGAAAGCATGACGGACCCGTTTATGGATTTGTCAGGGGATTTACAAGAGGATTATGCTTGGAACGAAGACAATGTTGTGGCTCTGGAAATTACCTTCTTAAAGGATAATCAGTCTATACGGGTTAATATGCTGCAATTATACGGTAAGGACGGAATCTGGATTCCGAATAATTATGAAGTCAATCCCATCTATAGGTTCCTGCAGCTTGATTGGGAAGATGTAAAGAAGAAAAAAGTATCTCTGGACGATTACAATTGGTGGACGGGGGTTGTCTGTATCGGGGAAATCCCGGAGAAAAATATTACTCTTTACGGCTACAATGATGAGGAGTGTTCCGGTAGGGGTGTTGCCATTGAAATCGGAGATGACGTGAATTACTTTGACTGGTACTATGTTTCGCCCAGAAGCATAGGACCGGAATGCTACTGGAATGAGGAAGACAGACAGCTTCAGGTAGCGCTCAATATCTATACGGGTACAGGATTCGATGCTCAGGAGATGCACGTGCTTCAATATTATGACACCGGTACATTGGCGGATAATGCTTTGGACTTTGATGCTTTGTCGGAGCTGCTTTACGGGCGGATTGAGTCTAAGTATGATGAGGATACAAGGCAGCTCACACTGATTGACAGTGGAAGCGGAAAGNAACTTGNCGCAGTTNANATGGACGAGGGTGTGGACGGAAGGCTGGAATTGGNAAATATTTCACATTTTATTTTGGGAGATACCATCACTTTACAGGTTGAATTGNGGTGGTATTACAGCGAGGGNGTGTTTATAGCCGAATATGAGGGGATGCCCACATTGGAAACGGAAGTCCTTCTGCAGAGCAGCGAGGGCGGAATCATATTTGAGCTGGGAGAGATTAAAGTAATAGAATAATGCCGAAAGCCCCGCAGTGCTTTAGGATGTAGGAGATTAGCTTTATCCCAATGTAGTGGACAAAAGAGCGGCAAAAACCGGTTTACGCTACATTCTGGTTGTGTTATAATTTATCCTGTAAATAAATTATTATTTCAGGAGGAAACAATATGGAGAGTAAGCATGGTGGAAAGATGATTGCACCCATTGTTATTACAGTTATCTTTGTCCTGTATTATATAGGCTTCTTTGCGGTATGTGCATGGCTGCCTATGCCTGTGATATTCAAGCTGTTGCTTGGTATGGTACCGCTTTTGCTTGCGGGAGTCTGTATTTTTGTCCTCATTGAAAGAATTCAGGAAATAAGGAGTGGAGAAGAAGATGATCTTAGTGAATACTGATTACATTTCCGGTAAGAATCTGGAGATGCTGGGTCTGGTAAAGGGAAGCACTATCCAAAGTAAGAATGTAGGTCGGGATATTACTCAAAGCTTTAAAACTTTGGTGGGCGGCGAATTAAAGGCTTATACGGAAATGATGAATGAGGCGAGGGCGCTTGCTACCAAGCGTATGGTAGAAGAAGCCGAGAGACTGGGAGCCGATGCCGTGGTAAACCTTCGTTACAGTTCTGCGTCCGTTATGCAGGGGGCGGCAGAGGTTATGGCATATGGCACTGCCGTGAAGTTTGTGTAAGCATGTATAGAGTAAAGCGCAAATATTTTCTTGCCTTTTTATTGTGAGTGTGATACACTTTCATTGCATAAAGAAAACAATATCAAATAAATAATTTATCCTCTCCGAGCCGATTATCCGTCAAGGCGGACAGATGGGAACGGGGATGATATTAGAAACATTACAGGTGCCGGATAAGGAAGTATTTCCTTAATTCGGTGAAAAGGGAAGCAGGTGCAAGTCCTGCACGAACTCGTCGCTGTAAGGAGGGAGTTCTGTTTCATGTGTGTCATTGAAGCAGTCCGGAAACGGACAGGCTTTGAGAAGACGAGACAGAGTGATGATAGCCAAGTCAGAAGACCTGCCTGTAGTGGTACTGTAGAACCACGAGTAATTGGTTAGTACATATCAGAAGACGGATTTCACAATCCGTCTTAGCGCTGTACAAGCCTTTTGCCTGTTGGGTAAGAGGTTTTTTTATGCAAATAATCTGCGATAAAGAAAGGATGAAAAACATGACAGAAAAAAAGAGCAGTAGTAAAAAAATTATTGTGGGAATTGCGGTATTGGTTGTACTTGTGGCAGCATTTGCAGTTATTTTTAACGTATTCCGAGCAAAGCCCGTGGAGGGAAGTAAGGCAATTACCATCGAGGTGGTTGACAATGAGCAGAAGTCTACAATGTATGATTTGAAGACTGATGCAGAGTATTTGAGAGGCGCAATGGAGGAGGCTGAGGGTCTGGAATTCTCCGGAACCGAAAGCGAGTATGGGCTTATGGTGGAGACCGTAAACGATATTACAGCCGATTACAATGCGGATGGTGCCTATTGGGCGTTCTTTGTAAACGGTGGGTATTGTAACTATGGTATTGATACCCAGCCTGTAATTGACGGAGATGCATTTCAAATTGTTTATACAGTCTATTCAGCTGAATAAGCTGCCAAAGCGAGTGGAGTTACCTGATGCAAAAAAGAGGCAGAGTGATAAAATCTACATTAGATATCACCTTAATAGGGCTTATGGTTGCGGTTATTGAGGTATGTAAAATAGCGCTGATGGGGTTGCCCAATATTGAGCTGACTACCTTCTGGATTATTATGTTTACCATATTCTTCGGAAGTAAAATTCTGTTTGTGATACCGGTTTTCATTTTATTGGAGGGGTGTATGTTCGGCTTTGGCACATGGTGGGTCATGTATTTATATATATGGCCTTCCCTCGCATTGGTTGCATGGCGCTGCCGCAGGCAGGAGTCCGTATGGTTCTGGAGTATTTTATCTGCATTATACGGTCTTTTCTTCGGTTTTTTTTGCGCAATCCCTTATGTGGTAATCGGCGCGGTTGACGGAGGGCTAANAAGCGGGNTGTATGNCGNATTTANATGGTGGGTTGNGGGTATNCCCTTTGANTTGTNNCANTGCGGNNNTAATCTGGTTCTGATGTNANNATTNTATCGCCCTGTGAGGCTGGTGATGAAAAGGGCGAAGGATATGTTGCAGCCATGAGGTTTGATAGACGGAATATGATAGTAAAAAGGGCTTGTTTTACGGTTTTCTTGTCAAGAATCATTTGACAGGCACTGAAAAGTACTTTATAATACACTTATTGTCGTAGTCGGCAATTTGGATATATTGATTGATATGCCCGTCAAAGCGGGTAGGAGGGAGAGAAGATGCAAAGATAAGCTGCTTTTGAAACATGAACAGACGTATACCGCAAATTATGCGGCATATCGGTACGGGTGGTATGATTTTGCGTGGCAGAATCAGCTGTTTTATCATGTTGCCAAAGGTGGATTATGTTTTCATAACCTCTCTTTTTGTTTCATAAATTTGGAATGTAAGGTGTGAGCGGCAGAGGTGTCTGTGAATGCTTATAGCCTTTTTTATAGAAGGAACATACAGTTAACGGGGTTAGAGACATATTTTGAATCATTTGGCAGCAGATGATTCTTTTTTTATGCCGTGCTTTGTGTCTGTGCACTGCCTGACACAAATATCCATATGCATTGTCGCAGCAGACCGGACTATTTTTAGAAGCAGCGCAGAAATGAGGAGTAATATGGCACAAATTAATGTATCAAACCTTACATTTTGTTATGACGGAAGCTTGGACAATATTTTTGAGAATGTATCCTTTTCCATAGATACCGGTTGGAAGCTGGGTTTTATCGGGAGAAACGGAAAGGGAAAGACTACTTTTTTGAATCTGTTGCGGAAGAAATATCCTTATCAGGGAGCAATTATTACATCCGTTAAATTTGATTATTTTCCCTATCGGATAGAAGGGAAGCTTATGCGGGAGTGCTGTTGTGATTTTTTGGAGCAGTTAAAGCCAAACTGTGAGCTTTGGAGGGTTATCTGTGAGCTGGAGAAATTGCAGCTGGGCGCGGAGGTGCTTTACCGCCCGTTCGGAACCTTAAGCCACGGGGAGCGCACAAAGGTGATGCTGGCGGTTCTCTTTTCTGGAGAAAATGATTTTTTATTGATTGACGAGCCTACAAATCATCTTGAGCAGGAGGCAAGGGAGCTGGTAAAGGAATATCTGGCGCAGAAAAAGGGCTTTATTCTGGTGTCCCATGACAGGGATTTGCTGGATGCCTGCATCGACCATGTGCTGGTGCTGAACAGGCAGTCCATTGAGGTACAAAGCGGCAATTTTTCGTCATGGTGGGAAAATAAGTGCCGGGCGGATAATTTTCATCAAGCGGAAAACGAAAAGCATAAGAAGGAAATTGTAAAGCTGAAACAGGCATCCGACAGGGCGAGAGGCTGGGCGGACAAAAACGAAGGAACCAAGATAGGTTTCAACCCTGTTAAGGAGCATGACAGAAATATCAGCACCCGTGCTTACATCGGCGCAAAGACCAAGAAAATGCAAAGCAGGGTGAAACAGCTGGAAAAGCGGATTGGGGATGAGATAGCAGAGAAGGAAGGGCTGCTAAAGGATATTGAAAAAACCGTGGATTTAAAGATTATGCCCATGAAGCACCACAAGGAGCTGCTTGTCCGGGCAACGGGATACGGGATTGCTTATCGCGGGGCTGCGAACGAGGGGCTTCCGCAAACTGGAGGAGAATTAGCTGTCAATGTACATGAGGTGTTCCGGAATTTTGACTTCCAGCTTCGGCAGGGAGAAAGAGTATTTTTACACGGAAGAAACGGCTGCGGAAAGTCAAGCTTTATGAAAGCGATTCTTACTCATTGCGGGGAAACGGCTTGCGGGAAAGGGGAATCGGATGAGAGCNNTATGAAGGAGACGGGNGAGCTTGTTACCGCCTCCGGTTTGCTCATCTCATATTGTAATCAGGAAACTTCCTTTCTCCGTGGAGGTCTGAAGGAATTTGTGGCGAAAAGACAGCTGGAGGAAAGTCTTTTTCTTGCAATTCTGCGGCAGCTGGATTTCGAGAGGGTACAGTTTTCCAAAAACATGGAAGAGTACTCGGAGGGGCAGAAAAAAAAGGTGCTGATTGCGGCAAGCCTGTTAAAGTCGGCACATTTGTATGTATGGGATGAACCTTTGAATTATATAGACGTGTTTTCCAGAATGCAGATTGAGAAACTGATTTTGGAATATCAGCCCACCATGCTTATCGTGGAGCATGANGTGAAGTTCAGGGAACGGATAGCCACCAGNGTNGTGGAAATGAAATAANCCACCACTTCTAATGATACATCACAATAACATCATTTTCATGAATCAAGGTTTTCCCGCTGGGAATCAAATTTTCGCTGCCGCGGATAATCATGGCAATCAGGGCGTCGGAGGGGAGATCCAGCTCTGCGATGGTGTGGTTGCACCAGACATGCTTCTTGGTGACGATGATTTCCTCCAGCTTCTCCTGTTCGCTTGGTTCGTAAGCGGGAACGCTTAGGATAACGTCGTCACCGGCAAGGATACGGGTATCGCCTCTGGTGATAATCGTTTCCTTGTTCCTTTTTATCATCAGGGCAAGGGAGCCGGTGGGAACATTCACATCCTTTACCAGCTTGTTTACCCAGTTGTGTCCTTCGGGAATCAGCATATGCATTAGGGTAATGGCGGATTCCTCCTGATAGTCGTTGAAGGTTTTGCGCACATCGGCGTTGTCATCAATCATTTTGAGCCTGCGGGCAATTTGGGGCAGCAGGGTTCCCTGAACGGCAACGGAGAACAGGGATACCATAAATATGATATGGAACAGGTCATGGGTCATAACAGCGCCGTGTGAGACCGCCATAATGGCAAATACGGAGGAAGCCGCCCCGCGCAGGCCTGCCCATGAGACAAGCACACATTGGCTCGTGCTGCAGCGAAAAGGCTTTAGCAGTAAAAACACGGCAAGAGGTCTTGCAATCAATGTGAGGAAGGCCGTTATTGCAAGTGCCGTGAGGAAAATTTCCGGCATTCTGTGGGGAAAGGACAAGAGCCCCAGCAGGAAGAAAATCAAAATTTGGGCAAGTCCGGTGACGCCGTCAAAAAAGGGAATCAGTGTGGACTTGTTTTTGATGGGGCTGTTGCCGATGAAAATTCCCATTATGTACACGCTTAAGTAAGCGTTGCCGCCTGTGAGCTGAGTCAGCCCATAGCACAGAAGCACCATGGCAATCATAAATATGGTGTCAAGCCCGTCTGAAATCAAGTGTGAATTTTTGAGCAGCCAGACACACAGAAGGGCAAAGACAGCTCCCACAATGACACCCATAATTAGCTGTAAGCAAATCTGTAGGGGAATATTTCCCATATTTTCCGAGCCCATGAGTCCGATACCGATAAAAGTGAGCATATAAGCCATGGGGTCGTTGCTGCCGCTTTCCATCTCCAAAAGAGAAGCCGTGCCGTCCTTCAGGTTCAGCTTCTTTTGGCGGAGAATGGCAAAGACACTGGCGGCATCGGTGGATGAGAGCACGGCTCCCACAAGAAAGCTTTCCACCAGAGTATAGTGCAGAAATAGCCGGCAAAGAGCTGCCGTGACCATCGCTGTGATAATAACGCCCAGAGTGGACAGCAAAACGGATTTTACGGCAATATTCTTTGCAAGCTTCCATTTTAAGTTAAAACCGCCGTAGAACATGATAAAAATGAGAGCTATGGAACAGATATTTTCCGCGGCGGCAAAGTCGTCAAAAGGGATTTTGAATAAGCCGTCGCTTCCGAACAATATTCCGATAAACATGAATAGGATAAGTGCCGGCATACCGAACTTCCCGGAAAATTTTTCGGCGAGCACGCAAAGGAGGATTACTGCGGCAACGATCAAAATACTGATATTCATAGGTCTTTTTGTCCTTTCCTTCCAATTGAATGTGTAATGTGGCGGTTTATGGGCAGTTAATTAAAGAGAGAAATCCCATGTTTCATTTTGCGGTATATTTTATATCCTATCACACCAAAGAGTGATACAACAATATACAAAGTAGAAAAAATTCCACAGGTTCCCCCTATAATAATTAAAATAATCGTTCCAATATTCATAGTATATATAATTCCTTTCACTTATTCTTTTTAGTTTGCACAGAATTCCCCATGTTTGTAATCCAAAAACGAATTTTTATGTAAACGGCAGTTGTAGTGTCAAGGTTGCCGATTCACATAGGGAATCAGAAATTTCGAGTAACACAATAAAGCCCATACTTAATTATGTAAATGATATGCTTTGTATGGACATAAAAATATTATATTTTTGTCATAGGGTGTTTAGATGAAGTAATGAGATTTCTTGCCGTCCTTGTGATGTATGTAGCCCAAGATAATGGTATTGCTGCGGACAGCATGTATAGCCGTGTTGGCATGATACATAAGAATACAAAAAAGATAGTGAGGAAAAATAGCCGCAGTCCACAGGGCATGATAGTTTCTTCTGCCCATTTTAATAATATTTATTCTTACAGACTGTCTGATGATTGCGGATATTTCTCTTTGTTCCGGTATTTTCNGAGAATAAATCTGTTCTGNNGAAAATNCATNTTNAAAGGAAAGTAAATCAAACATACTGTCTGCGTCAGACATTGTTTCACAAAAGGTGCTGCACACAAAAGAGGAATCTGTTTGAACATTGTCAAAACACATTCCACAAAGTAGCAGCGATATGATTAGTAAGAAACAGATATGCGACTGATATTTCTTGAAATACATAAGATGCTCCTGCCGTTGATTAGTGATTAAGCTAAATATATTTTAACACATAAATATGAAAGGCGCAATAATTGCTATTTACTGCACCTGCTATCAATGAATACGATAATT
>WFLY01000058.1 GCA_009177215.1 Bacillota bacterium | reverse complement strand
GTCTTCGCCGTTTCTCCCTCCTTCAAGGCGTATACCCTAAAGGTAACGTTCCGAGCGTAATCATACACTGCGGAATCACTTCGGGCGCCCACCGCAACAATACTGCCCTCCCTCACATAAAGAGGAATACTTAAGTAACCGTGTTTCTCCCCATACCATTTGCCGCCCTTTTTGACTTCATTGGTCAAAAAACTGGTCCACACTCCCTCCGGAAGATAGTATTCCGCCATACTGTCTTCATTGAAAATAGGTGCCACCAAAAGAGCCTCTCCCAGCATATACTGCGTTGCCAGATAAGCACAATTCCTATCCTCCGTAAATTCCAAAACCATGCTGCGCATCATGGGGATGCCCGACTGTGAGGTCTCAATGGCATTACGATAAAGATAAGGCATCAGGGAAGCCTTCAGTCTGGCAAAATACCTGACCACCTCCACCGCCTCCTGATCGTAATTCCACGGCACTCGATAAGTACCGGAGCCGTGAAGCCTTGAGTGGGTGGAAAGCAGCCCGAAAGCGCACCACCGCTTGTAAACGTCCGGCGAGGACTGGCTCTCAAAGCCTCCGATGTCGTGGCTCCAAAAGCCAAAGCCCGAGCTCGTAAGAGATAACCCTCCTCTAAGACTTTCCTCCATAGATTCATAGTCAGACCAGCAGTCTCCGCCCCAATGTACAGGAAATTTCTGTCCTCCCGCCGTTGCGGAACGGGCAAAAAGCAACGCATCCTTTTCTCCCTTTTTGCGCTTAATAACCTCATACACCGTTTTGTTATAAAGATATGTATAATAATTATGCATCTTCATGGGGTCAGAGCCATCATAGTATACCACTTCTGTGGGAATGCGCTCCCCAAAATCTGTCTTAAAGCAATCCACTCCCATATCAAGAAGCTTCTCCAGCTTCTCGCCGTACCATTGTCTCGCCATTGGATTGGTAAAGTCCACTACCGCCAACCCCGGCTGCCATTCATCCCATTGCCACACATCGCCGTTAGGTCTTTTCAGAAAATATCCTTCCCTCACACCCTCTGCAAAAAGTGAGGATTCCTGTCCTACATAACTATTAATCCACACACAGATTTTTAATCCCTTTTCTTTCAGACGTCTCAACATACCCACCGGGTCAGGGAACACTCTTTCATCCCAAGTGAAATCACACCAACTAAACTCTTTCATCCAAAAACAGTCAAAATGAAACACCGAAAGCGGAATATCTCTCTCAAACATACCGTCCACAAAGCTGTTTACCGTCTCTTCGTTATAGTTGGTGGTAAAAGAAGTAGACAGCCACAAGCCGAAAGTCCACGGCGCCGGCAACGCGGGTTTTCCCGTAATATCGGTGTACCGCATTAAAACCTCCTTCATGGTAGGTCCATTTATCAGAAAATAATCAAGGCTTTCTCCCGGCACGGAAAATTCCACCTTTGTCACTGCTTCCGTAGCCACCTCAAAGGAAACCTTTTCCGAATGATTGACGAACACACCATATCCCTTATTGGAAATATAAAATGGGATGTTTTTGTAGGACTGCTCCGTGGAAGTACCGCCGTCCGCATTCCACATATCCACGCTCTGCCCGTTTTTTACAAAGGCGGTAAAACGCTCTCCCAAGCCGTAAATCAGCTCTCCCACGGCAAGATTCAGCCGTTCTCTCATATAGGCGTCCTGAGATCCTTTATCATAGAAAAAACCTCTGAAGTCCGTCTTCATATATGCCAAATCCTTCGTACCGCTGGAGGTTATTTTCTCCTCTTCCCGGTAAAAGGTCATAGTACAGGTAGCTTTTTCCACTTCAAGGCGCAAACCTTTGCTTGTGACAATAAGCCTGTCATCCGTTTCTTCGGTACTCAAATTCCCTGTCTGTTCCTGCGCAAGTTCAAATGAAGGAGTCTTTTTCTGTACTCCCATGTGATGAAAGGTCTGAATGCGAAACACTTCAGGAAAGGGGGCGCTAATCCGAATGGTCAAATTTACTCCTCCTAACGTGCTGCCTCTGTGATAAATTTTACTTGTAGGTGCACACAGTGTCACCGCATCCGCCTCTATTTTAGAAAAATATACCTGCGCCGGTGAAAAGCATTCACAACCTTCTTTTTGCAGCCAACAACCATTACTGAATTTCATGTCAACCCCTCCTTATCATATAGGCAATTAAGCCTTAATTCCCTTTCTGCCGTTCGCAGCACTGTGATATGACTCCCGTTCAACGTGCATACTACTTATAACACCGTTCTCCAAACGATACTTGCGCGGACTCATCTGATACCTCTTTTTAAAAATTCTATGAAAATAGCTGATATTATCATATCCAACCATAGAGGCAATTTCCATAACAGACAGCGATGTTGTAGTCAAGAGGTATGAAGCCTGATTCAAACGCTTTGCCTGTACCAGTTCCCCATCCCAATAATGTGTTTCAATATAGTTGAGCACCGAGATAATCAGTCTCTGCCGACTGCTTTTTTCCTCCGTCTCTATCTTGTCCATATGGTTCATCAGCTGCAGAAACAACAGCCCCATAGTGACCTGATTAATGCTTCTTTTATTAGGCAGCTTATTGCGGATAGTCCAGATAAGGTTCTCCACTAAATTCTGTATCGGTAAAATATCTGCCACCTTAAAATGCAGATAACCTGTAGATTCCCTGTCACCCCGCAGNNAGCTAACAATAAAGCCCCGCAGTAAATNTTCCTCCGGCTCNATCATNTTAAGCTCATACTCNAAGAACTCCGGTAGAATAATAAAGAAGACATATATATTTTTTCAATCTCCGTTTTACCGGCAAGCAGTTTTTCCTCCTCCGGCGTTATTTCCCGCAGCTCCTGCAAAAGCTCCTCCGTCATACGTTCCGNCACGNNTCCTTAANATTGCTATGNTNCCNNATTCACATCTNTNTTCCNNGCNTTNNTTNCTCACCTGCTTTTCATAGCTGTACTCTACGCTTGTATTCCATACCTTCATTTGCACTTGTATTATGTACCCGCATCCTACTCCAAAGAAAACAGTTTTCTCTTCCTCTGTATCATCTCATCTATTTTTTCTATATATAAGGCAACATCCTTTACATTGTCGCAGCGTTCTATCCTGCCGTTCGGCAAAACGATTTTGGTGATACTGCCTGCGCCCAATGCCACTATGGTCTGCACTTCCTCCATTATCAGGATATTGTAAAGCCCAAGCTTCCCCGGTTTGGCATAGCCCACGTTTTCAAAATTACCGGACATATTTTTCTGGCGGTATAGATAATAAGGCTCCATGCCCAGTCTCTCTGCCCCCTTAGCGGCAATTTCCATGGTCTCATCGGTATTTCGCAGCATGGACACTCCGTTTTCCTGAATCCATTGATTCAAACGGGAAGCACGCTTCACAGCCAGCGAATGGACGGTCAGACTGTCTGGCGTAAGCTCTACAATCCTGTCAACGGTATTTTGCACATCTGCCTCCGTCTCTCCGGGAAGCCCCAGTATCAAATCCATGTTGATATTGGTAAACCCCACTTTTCTCGCTAAGGTATAGGCTTCCTCCACCTGCGCCACGGTAGCTCTTCGACCGATAATATCTAAGGTTTCCTGCTTCATGGTCTGAGGATTTACTGAAATTCTGCCGACTCCATGTTTAAATAACACTTGCAGCTTTTCCTCCGTAATACTGTCCGCCCTTCCCGCTTCTACCGTAAATTCCTTGACCGCAGAAAAGTCAAAAAGAACCTTCAGTGCGGAAATTAGCCTGTCCAGCTGTTCCGCTTCCAAGGTTGTTGGCGTGCCACCGCCAATATAAACACTGTCCAATATTTTATGGGCGAACCGCTTGGAAACATATTCCATCTCCTTGATAACACATTCAATATAAGCCTCCACCTGCTTACGATATGCGGCAATCGGATAGGAGGTAAAGGAACAGTACAAACAGGTTGTCGGACAAAAAGGGATTCCAATATACAGGCTGTAACCGCCCTCGTAATGTACATCCGCCAAAAGCTCCCTCTCTCTCCTTGCAATATCAATGCTTAAATCAGCCTTCTGTCTGCTGACAAAATGCCTGCTCTCCAGAAAATCTCTAATCTCCTCATCACTTCTCCCCTCCNCCAGCATACCATAGGCAAGCTTGGTTGNACGAATGCCCGTAAGGNTTCCCCAAGGCAGGGNTNTCCCTNTGACGTTCTGTAAGGATTTATAAAGGAATGTCTTAAANCCATCCTTATAAGCCGCACCCTCTGCCNTCTCTCCGNCAGCAGNTNTTCCCCTAAACTGCCACTGATAATTTTCCTCATATATCCGCATATGCGCGCCCACAGGATTTAACTCCACCTCAATGAAAAATTCAACATCGTTATCCTCTCCCGACTTTAATTTACTTTCAGGAGTGAATATCTTCACCTGCTTATCGGCATAAAAGGCTTTCACAATAGAATGCACATCATATTCATAATTTGCTTGATTTAATTTTATGTATAATAAGTTCCCAGTCATAATCAGTCTCCAGCGCTCTGTTTCAAACCAATTTACCCTAAATAAACTACCGTTCTTTAAATATTCCGTTATTCCCCTTCCCCCGCTTATGTCCTTCTTCACATATATGTGCCTGTCGCAATGTTCCCTCATAAACCATCCCACATTTTTAGCCGCTTCCGTCATAAGTTTCCGGTTCCACCAAGCCTGTCCAAGTTCATATCCCGATTCAACTGCGATAGTGCATCATCCTGATGCATCCAAAAAATCTTCCGACTACCTTCCCTGTCTCTTTCAGTTCAATCACTCAGCTGTAACGGGTTTAAACAAAAACAGGACTTACATCCCTTACAGCTGTTGTTGATTAATCATGTATAGCTGCAAGGTTTGTACGTCTCTGCCTGCATTTTAATCCGTTTATAAGTATATGGGCTTAACACATTAGGTATGTATTATTCAGAACATTGCATTTTTTATGACAACTTCACAATCTGCCTAGGATTTCTATCGGCTCACAATCTGTTCCTGTTTCCTCCACCGCTTTACAAATTTTCTCTATCAGCGCCCCCGGTTTTATAGCCTCCCGCATACTCCGCCTTTCTCATCTTCTCTTTTTCCTCTGCTTCGTTATACTCAAAGATACTCACGCTTGTCGCCTCCACTTTGTTCTTCCTCAGGAAATCTGCCAGAATCCCTTGTTCTATACACTCATCTACCGCCCTTATTACCGCTTCGTCCAGCGTCATCCCGGATATTGCCATGTACCTGCGTAAACAGTCCACATACCGCATAAATACCGGCGTCACCCACAAGCTTCTGGTATTCCTTTGCTACATAAAACAGATCCCGTAAAGCCATATTAGGGGTAAAGGAAGATTGGTGCTCGTACAGGTTCAGGTGCATGTCGATTAGAAAGGCAAGGTCGTTCTTCATGTTCATGTAGACGGCATTCTCCAGTGTGACTATCTGCAGTACCTCCGGATCCGTGTAGCATGTACGGTTCACCGCATTATATAGCTCCAAAAGCTCCTTCTTATCGCGGAAAAGCATACAGAACATTGTACTTTTGTACTCACGGTTTGCCGTTGCCGTCATTGGCTTCTCTGCAATTGCTGCCAGATATTCGTTTTCCGTTGCCTTCATCGCTACGGTCGCAGGGTTTTCATTTTCCATGCGTCCTCCTTCGCAGGGAATATGGAAACCGATATGCCTTACTGAAAAACTGCATAAAATCCTGACGGGAAGCCTCCGAAAATCCCCTGCTTTTAAATTATTGTGTGATTAAAAGCACAAATTTTCATGAATATTAAGAAAGAAAGACTGTCGCCTGAANNTNAGAAATATATGNTTTGTTAANAGCATAACACAGGTATATANAAAACGCAATATATTTATAAACAAAATTTTGAACTGAGCTATGGCAATAGCTTTGGCTTTCGGTAGCTTTTTATCAAATCCTTATACCTTGAAATGAGAAGTTACCACTATCATTGCTAAACATATTGAATCACCATAGACCCAAAGGACACTTCTCCATTGATATGAAGAGTATTATCCCCCATAGGATTACAGCGTCCCTTTTCCTCACAGGAGCCGAATGCCGAGTCCACATTCATCACCACACGCCATGTAGAAGGTACATAATATATGGTTGAACCAAAGGAGGTCTCCGCATATGCTGCCGCTACACCGTCCTTCAACGCACCGTTGTCAAAATATACCTTCATAGAGCCGAAGGAACATTCTGTATGCAGCCGGCTAAAGGCACCGCTGTTCACATATTTTACCGCCTCATTAAAGGACACCTCGCAGTGAATCTCCTCTCCCCCTATTCCTTCATGTACATATTCCTCATTGCTTGCGTCAATTGTAAAGCTTGCATACTTATTTTTTTTCCGTCTCACATTGGGAAACAGAATGGTAAGACCTGCTGTCGCCAATCCCGCCGCCAGAATGATAGTCCATGATGAAATTCCCGAAAGCCCCAGCCATTCGGCATTTAAAATTACAAAAATAGCTACCGGAAACAGTACCATACCAAAGCTTCTCTTATATATTCCCTCTACCATCCAGCCTATCAGAACTATGGATACAAATATGGTCCAAAAGCCAAACTCTTTCATATAGCCCATAGCTCCCGCAAGCAAAGCCACTGCTCCTAAAATAAATAAAATTCCCCAAAACCATTTTCTTCCTTTTTTCATTATTTGATACCTGCTTTCAAACGGACATCTCCGCATGTCCTCCGAAGCGCTTATCCTTTCCCGATTTCATTTCATGTTAATCCATACGGAGCATTTTGTGCAGACACACAAACAGAATTTCAAGCTTTCCTCCACTTTCCCAATCTCCGAGCACTCATCTGCTCCACCAGCGCTCTGTAATAGCCTCTGGAAACCAAAACAGTCTTATCGCTCCCCGCAAATTCCACAAGGCTGGATGCCGTCAGGTTGCGGGTAATGGAGTAAATATAATCCATATTAACTATAGCGGATTTGGATATTCTCATAAAATTATGGGGAAGCAGCTGCTCCAGTTCATAAANCTTATATTCAGNCTCNAAGAACATGTCCCTTGTNTGGGCAAACACGNTCCTGCCCNCCNTTTNAAANAAATATATATCCTTCACCTCTACATAATACTCGGTCTCACCACGGCGAAGAGGAATGCACTGACCCACACCACTNTGTTCCGATATGTAATTCTGAAGATTGNGCACNGAGTCATTAAGCTCTCCACAGCGGATTAAAACCTCCGGCTCACTCAGCCCAATGTCAAGCTCTATTCTTACCTTCATACCGACCCTCTCTCATAACCATTATTGTAAAACATTCATCAAGCCTGATAACAACAGTATAACTTATTTTTTGCCGCTGTAAAGTCNCTTTGCGCAAGAGGTTCGTTTTAGAAAGTAAGCAGTCAGTTTGGGGTTTTAAAATAATATATTGTTCAACTTATTCTATNATAAAATATTCCNTCCATTCATAANGNAGCCTTGTTCCCTCAGCAATCTCCGCCGGTAAAAGCGCTCTCGCCACCAGCTTCAGTTCCTGAGAGTCTATATCCGTTCTCTTTAAATGAGCATAATCGCCGTCAATGCCCTCAACTATATATTCAAATCGATTCATGGCACAAATTCCTCTTTTCCTAAACTAAAAGCATCTCGTTGTAGCATTTTGCCGCCCACTGTGACCGTCCGGATTTTCGGCATTGTGACCCACTCAAACGGTAATATCCAGATTTCCGCCCTCCGTGACAACGGGCACTTCCGCCGCCTCCACAGGCACCTCCACTCCCGAAAGCTCCAAAGAGACTCCGCCGGACGCTTCCTGCCGTTCCTTTTCCAATTTACTGAACAAAGCCTTGAGATATTTCATATCCGCTTCCATGATTTCCCTCAGCTCGTCTGACCTGTGCTTTTTCTTTAAGCGGTCAAGCTCCTCAGGCGTTACATCCTCATGTACGCTTCCGATCAGTTCATCCGACAGTTCCTCAAGCTCCGTTGCCTCTCCCAATTCATCCATGAGATCCTCCATAAGCTGCTGGTATTCCCGCATCAGCTCCTCCATTTCCTCCTCGCTCAGTTCAAGGCTTTCATCGGAATCCAAAGCGTATTTATCGAAAACATCATCTTCCTCTGTTTCAACCATACAAGAGCCCTGACGCTTTGCTTTTTCCTCTTCCTTCAGATGCTTCATCCGTTTTCGGGCTATCCTCTCGATTTTCTTTGCATGGATAATGGCATGTTCCAGCTCTCTGGAATCATAGTCACCGGTCTTCAGCTGTCTTTGGAGCATGGCAATCTTCGCCCTTGCCTTTGTCACAACCTTGCCAGCGCTGCCGGAGGTCTTTGACATCATAATCTGGTTGGAAATTTCCTTAAAATTATATCTGAGCCGCTTTGTCTTTTTCTTTGTCGGCTTTGTGATTCTTATGGTTGCCACCCTGTTTCCGGTTACATCCTTAACAGCTATCTCTCTTACATTAGAATTCCTCGAACCAATCTTCATAATCAACCCTCCATGTGGGAGCGTTTACTGCAAAGGCACAGGAACCGATTATAACCTTCGGCTCTGTCACGCAAATTTGTAACGCTCCGAAACAAATTTGCAAATATTCTATTCTACCTTTGAACTGTCTCGCCGGCAAATCCTTTTGCCGACACCAAATATCCGTTTTCTATTATATCGCCAGTTTGCACTAAAACTTTAACCGGGTTACACAAAAAAAGACCGTATCCGAGGTCCTATCCTCAAATACGGTCTTATGGTTATTTACGCCGTCCTTACATCATGCCGCCCATTCCGCCGCCTGCGGGCATTGCGGGAGCATCTTCTTTGATATTTGCCACAACACTCTCGGTAGTAAGCAAAGTGCTTGCCACGCTGGTTGCATTCTGAAGTGCGCTTCTGGTAACCTTAGCAGGGTCAAGGATACCTGCCGCTACCATATCAACGTACTCCTCCTTAAGTGCGTCAAAGCCTACGCCAAGCTCGGATTCACGCACTTTACTGATGATAACGCTTCCTTCCAAACCTGCATTTGCAACAATGTGGTACAGGGGAGCCTCCAGTGCCTTCAATACAAGATTTGCACCTGTTTTCTCATCTCCCTCCAGAGTATCGGCAAGCTTTGCAACCTCCTTGGAAGCATGGATATACGCGGAACCGCCTCCGCAGATGATACCTTCCTCTACAGCCGCTCTGGTTGCTGCCAAAGCGTCCTCCAGACGAAGCTTTGCTTCCTTCATCTCCGTCTCGGTAGCAGCGCCTACGCGGATAACCGCAACACCGCCTGCAAGCTTTGCAAGTCTCTCCTGTAATTTCTCTTTATCAAATTCGGAGGTAGTCTCCTCAATCTGTGCCTTAATCTGTGCAATTCTGCTCTGGATAGCAGCCTTGTCACCCTCACCGTCAACAATAACGGTATTCTCTTTCTGAACCTTAACGGATTTCGCACGACCCAGCATATCCATTGTGGTATCCTTCAGCTCATAGCCAAGCTCGGAACTGATTACCTGACCGCCGGTAAGAATTGCGATATCCTCAAGCATTGCCTTTCTTCTGTCACCGTAGCCGGGTGCCTTGACAGCAACTACATTAAAGGTTCCGCGCAGCTTATTTACAATCAGAGTGGTAAGCGCTTCGCCCTCAACGTCCTCAGCGATGATAAGCAGCTTTGCACCAGACTGTACGATCTGCTCAAGCAGGGGAAGAATCTCCTGAATATTGGCAATCTTCTTATCTGTAATCAGGATATAAGGATTGTCGAGAGTTGCCTCCATCTTATCCATATCGGTTGCCATATAGGCAGAGATATATCCTCTGTCAAACTGCATACCCTCTACCAAGTCAAGTTCAGTCTGCATAGTCTTGGACTCTTCAATAGTGATAACGCCGTCTCCGCTGACCTTCTCCATAGCGTCCGCAACCAGCTGGCCAACCTCGTCATCGCCTGCGGAAATGGCCGCTACTCTTGCAATGTGATTCTTGCCGTTGACCTTCTGGCTCATCTTTGCAATAGAATCCACTGCGCAATCCNTAGCNTTTTTCATACCCTTNCTCAAAATAANAGNGTTAGCGCCTGCTGNNAGATTCTTCATACCTGCGTTAATCATTGCCTGTGCCAAAACGGTTGCCGTTGTGGTACCGTCGCCTGCAACGTCATTTGTCTTGGTGGCAACTTCTTTTACCAGCTGTGCACCCATATTCTCGAATGCGTCCTCCAACTCGATTTCCTTTGCAATAGTAACACCGTCATTGGTGATAAGGGGGGCTCCGAAAGATTTATCCAAAACCACATTTCTTCCTTTGGGTCCTAAAGTCACTCTCACGGTATCTGCCAACTGATTTACACCTGACTCTAATGCTGCACGAGCCTCTGCTCCATATTTAATTTCTTTTGCCATCGTAATATACCTCCAAAATTTATTAAAATACTTTCATTGCGCCTTAGACGCTGCCAATTATACTACTCGATTACAGCCAAAATGTCGTTCTGCTTTACAATGATATACTCATCCTCGTCCATCTTAACCTCAGTGCCTGCATATTTGGAATAGATAACCTTGTCGCCGACGTTCACTTCCATCTTAACCTCTTTACCGTCAACCACACCGCCGGGGCCTACTGCTATAACCTCAGCCTGCTGGGGTTTCTCCTTATTCTGCCCGGGTAAAACGATACCGGACTTCGTTGTCTCTTCTGCAACCAACTGCTTTAATACTACTCTGTCACCTAAAGGTACTAATTTCATAGTGATTCCTCCTTATTTCCCTGCTGTTTATTTTCTTTTGTTAGCACTCAAGTGAATCGAGTGCTAATCACTAAACCATATATTAATTTTATATGTAGCTCTTTGCAAATGTATACAGGGCTATTTAAAAATTATTTGCTCTTATTTTCTTCCATTATTTTACTTTTTCTCTTTTTTTCTCACTTCGTCAGTGTGCGGTCGATTTAATATTTACTTTATAATTGATGATAAATTTTTATATTTTTTTACTTTTTCTTGTTTTTGCCAATTGAAGTTATCAATGCATAAATACCTACAACAAGCATAAAAGCATAACCTCTGGCAATTTCTCCGACAAAATCTCCCCACATGTTGTTTCCCTCTAAATATGCGGGCATTTCCGTAAGAGCACGCCCAACAACTCGCCAAGTAATGCACCCACAACGCCCAGACCCGTATACATCTGTGTTAGCACAGCATTAACCATATAAGCGGCGTCCGCCTGCACAGATTTTTCATATACTACGATACCTCCGTTTACAATCAAAATAATAAAGAGAACCGCCATATTCCCTTTCAAAACGGTCCTCTTCGCTTATTCCCACTAATCATGTCCACACAATTTTAGCACTTAATCTCCAAATACCCCAGCAGCTTACTCATATCATACTCCTCCAGCACACCCAGATTGGAATCATAATATTTGCCGTCATAATGAACCAGATAGTGGCAGAAACGCCCCATCTTCTCCATCATAATGCAGCATTTGGGCAGCACGGCATCCCTTCCCTCAGTGTATACCAGCACATCACTATGGTCAATGCCGTAATAATTCAATGCCGAAATCATTCGTCCCATGGTTGCCTGCCACTCCCTGCAATCCATTACGCTGATTACTTCGGCAATGGTGTTGCCTGCAAGCATAGCGACACACGCCTGACCGCAAAGTCCGTCCTCAGGCTGGATTATTACCTGCATACCATCTATCCTTCGGATAGGATTCTCAAAAGTATAAGGACTGTTCTGATCCATACGAATCAACGAACCGTTGATATGCAGTAAAATCTTATGGGATACCCCCACTTCCACATTTACTGCCTCCTCGTCCTCAATGTGAATCTCGTAATTGCCTTTTTCCTTAGGAAGAAGCTCACATTTAATAATTTTGTTGTCCAGCACGACCTCGCCCTGAATCACATCCCTGAGCTTACATACCTCCCACACATTAAAGGGAATCTGAATCATATATCCCTTTTCATTCTTTTCAAGCTTAGACTCAAAAAAATACNTCATATATACNTCTCATTCCCTCATACCCTTTAACAGAAGACNNTTGCCCCGNCTTGGNTATTTGCACANTATTTTAAACAACGGCTATCTTATAACCGCTTACACCAGCCTAATTGATTGTATCAAATTATTATTCCCTTGCAAACGGTTTAGACACAAGTATCGAAAAAAAAACATCCTGTCAAAAAAATATCAGGCATTAACACCTTTTTTAGCCTGTGTAGGCGTAATTCCATAGCGTTTTTTAAACAATTTACTAAAATGATAGGCGTCATCATAGCCTACCAATGCGGCAACCTCCTGAATGCTTCCGCTATATCCGCTCTCCAAAATCTCCCGCGCCTTCTCCAGACGTATATTAATCAAATGTCTGATGGGAGTATCGCCTGTCTCACTCTTAAATATTTTGGAAATATAAAAGGGGCTCAAATACATATTCTCCGCAATCTGATCCAAGGATATCTTCTCGTCGTAGTGATCCTCCAGATAGCTCACTATCTGCTCCACCACATATTTCCTGTTCATGGATTCAAAGGAATACCCCCCTGTAGAAGCCACCGGCTCACACTGCTCTCTGATAATCAGGAGCAGCATTTGCATCAGATATGCCTTCAGCATAAAATATCTGCCCTCTCTGCAGACCGACTTCTCCGCCTCCATGGAGGAACAGATTTTGAACAGCTTCTGCCGAAGATCTCCTGTGGTATGCAGGATATAAGCCCCGTCCGAAACCGGCAGATAATTTGCCGGGAAACCGGTAAACTGAATATCGGAAAACCCTACAAAAAATTCGGTAGTAGGCACCTCACATTCCTTTGCAAACAATGCCTGATGCTTGACTCCCGGATTAAAAATAATAAAATCGCCCTCTTGTATGCCATAAATATCACCTTCAATCCGATACTTACCCGCCCCGGAAAGAACAAACGCAACCTCCAGATAATCATGACTGTGATAGCTTGGCTCGTCCTCACGCCTTGTTCCCTTCCATGTGAAAAGAAAGGTAGGATTCAGGTCTTCTACTTTAATTTTCTTTTGTTCGTCCATTTATTGCTACTCCTCCAAAGCTGCCTTGCCTGCTAAACAAAGCAGGGAGGTTGAACACACTTTCATTCAACCTGCTTCGTCTTTATATACTATTGTAACTGCTCCCGGCAAAATTGTAAAATGCTTTTTGTCAAAATCGTACATGAATCCCGCAAGATACTCCATTTTCTTTTTATTCTTTATCTATAAAATGAGAAATATACTATCACAACACTAATGGCACAGCCGGAATGAGAGGTATTTTAGTATGACACCTATGAAATGGTTTTTTTCCTTTTTAAAGAAATATAGCGGTCTTATGTGTTTTGGCATTTTTTTGACAACCGCTATTGCTGCCCTCTCCATTATTAATCCCTACATATCCGGGATTATCGTGGACGATGTCATTCAGAAGGGAAATTATGACCTGCTACCCAAACTGATTATCTGCCTTTTGTCCGTCACCTTATTGACAGGAGCCTTACGCTTTCTCTATCAGCTAGTGTTTGAGACTGCCTCTCAGGGGCTTCTCTACAATATGCGCGACAAGGTTTACCGCAAGCTTTTACAGGAAGATTTCTCCTTCTATAATAAGAAGCGTACCGGCGATTTAATGAGCCGCCAGACAGGCGATATGGACGCTATCAGGCATTTTGTCGCCTATGTTATCTACGCCGTTTATCAGAATGTGCTTTTATTTATTTTTGCACTTCTGATGGTCTTTACCGTAAACATAAAGCTTGCACTCTGTATGCTGGTAGTGCTTCCCTTTACCGCATTTACCACCTACAAGCAGGCAAAGGACGTAAAGCCCGCTTTCCAAAGGAACCGCGACTGTTTCTCCTCCCTGAACGCCTTTGTTCAGGAAAATGTCAGCGGCAACCGGGTGGTAAAAGCATTTGCCAAGGAAGATTACGAAATTGAAAAGTTCCAAAAGGAAAATGATAAATTTAAGGACGCCCAGATTAAGGCTTCCCGAATCTGGATGAAATATGTACCCATTTACGAAGTTCTTTCCAACGCTCTCACCGTAGTTCTCATGCTGTACGGCGGCTATCTTGTCATTCAGGAAAGCATTTCCATGGGCGATTTGGTAAAGGTAAACGGCTACCTGTGGATGTTGAACACTCCCCTGCGTATGGCCGGCTGGTGGATTAACGATATCCAAAACTTTGTCACCTCCGTGGAAAAAATCTACGCCACCTATAGCGAGGAGCCTAATGTAAAGACGCCCTATGCCGGCAGTGACAGAAGCTGTAAGCTTAGGGGCAATATAGAATTCCGCAATGTATCCTACCGCGCCGATGACGAGGATATTGTTATGGATATTAACTTTAAGGTTGCTGCAGGACAGACCGTAGGTATTATAGGCTCTACCGGCGCAGGTAAGTCCACCCTCATGAATCTGCTGTGCCGTTTTTACGACACCACCTCTGGCCAAGTGCTTGTGGACGGCAGAGACGTTCGGGATTTTGACCTCTATCAACTGCGCGACAATATCGGTATGGCAATGCAGGATGTATTCCTTTTCTCTGACACTATCGAGGGAAATATTGCCTACGGCAGACCGGACTGCAGCTTTGAAGCAGTGAAAAAAGCTGCTATCATGGCAGACGCCAATCACTTTATCCAAGCTCTGCCCGACGGCTATGACACCATTGTAGGCGAACGCGGCGTGGGACTTTCCGGAGGTCAAAAGCAGCGTATTTCTTTGGCAAGGGCACTGCTTAAGGATCCTGCCATTCTCATATTGGACGACACCACCTCCGCAGTTGACATGGAGACGGAAAGCTATATTCAGAACCAACTGAAAAATATTCAAAAAAACTGTACCGTGTTTGTCATTGCCTACCGCATCTCCTCCATAAGGGATGCGGACCTGATACTGGTAATGGACAACGGACATATTATCGAACAGGGAACTCACGATTCCCTGCTTGCCAGAGGCGGCTACTATGCCAAGGCATTTCACAATCAATACGGTGAAATCCCCAGTGAATTACTGGCACAGGAACATAACTCAAATCAGAAAGGGGGCGTATAAGCATGGCACGCAACAAATATGATATGGATGAGATTTTGGAGGACAGCTTTGACGTCAACCAGCTGAAAAGGCTTGCGGGCTACATTAAGCCTTACAAAGGGAAAATGCTGTTTGTCATTGTCCTGTTGTTAAGCTCTTCGGCATTGACCATGCTGATACCTATCTTTTTCCAACGAATCATGGATTACTATATTCCTGATAAAGATATGGGAAAGATAATACTAATGTGTGTGTTGACTGTCCTGATTGCTCTTTACACCGCCGTCACATGGCGATATAAAATCCAGACAATGAGCATTATCGGACAAAATATTATTCACTCCATAAGAACCGATATTTTCTGCCATTTGCAGGAACTGCCTTTTTCTTACTATGATGACAGACCTCACGGCAAGATTCAGGTGCGCGTGGTAAATTATGTAAACAGCTTAAGCGACCTTTTAAGCAACGGTATCGTCAATACCATTACAGATTTGTGTAACTTGATTTTTATTATCATCTTTATGCTGATTTGTGACGTGAGGCTTACTTTGGTCTGTCTCTGCGGTCTTCCCCTGCTTGCTCTGGTGGTTGTCTTTATCAAGAAAAAGCAACGCCGCGCATGGCAGATTCAGTCCAATAAGCAGAGCAACCTAAACGCTTATATCGCCGAGAGCATTAACGGTATCCGGGTGACACAGTCCTTCGTCCGCGAGGAGGAAAATACCGATATTTTTAATCACTTAAGCCGGGGCTACCGCAAGGCATGGATGCACGCCGTTATGTTTAACTTTACCATGGGACCCAGCGTAGATATTATTTCCGCCATCACTACATCCTTTGTGTACGTGCTGGGCATTCAATGGATACTAATGCCGGATGCCACTTTAACAGTGGGTATCATTATTGCCTTTACAGCATACATAGGACGCTTCTGGGCTCCAATTAATACGCTGGCAGGCTTTTACAATTCCCTGCTCACCGCAATTTCCTATTTGGAGCGTATTTTTGAGACAATCGACGAGCCCGTGCTGGTAAAGGATGCCCCCGGCGCCGTTTCCATGCCCCCTATCAAAGGAACCGTGGAATTTAAGGATGTGTGCTTCAGCTATGAGGAAGGTCATCAGATACTGAATAAAATTAATTTTACCGCAAGGGAAGGCGAAACCTACGCCTTTGTAGGACCCACCGGCGCCGGTAAATCCACTATTGTGAATTTAATCAGCCGATTCTACAACGTGGATTCCGGGCAGATTCTGATTGACGGCACAGACATTTCCACAGTGACGATCCGTTCCCTGCGGGAACAGATGGGCGTTATGATGCAGGACAGCTTTATTTTCTCCGGAACCATTATGGATAACATTCGCTACGGAAATCGTGAGGCTACCGACGAACAAGTTATCGCCGCCGCCAAAACCGTGTGCGCCCACGACTTTATCTCAGCCATGGAGAACGGCTACTACACCGAGGTAAACGAGCGCGGAAGCCGTCTTTCCGCCGGTCAGAGACAGCTGATTTCCTTTGCAAGGGCGCTGCTTGCCGACCCGAAAATCCTCATACTGGACGAGGCAACCTCCAGTATCGACACAGAGACCGAGATATTACTCCAAAAGGGTTTGAACCGCCTCTTAGAGGGGCGTACCTCCTTTATCATCGCTCACAGATTATCTACCATCAAAAATGCGGACTGCATTATGTATGTAGATAAGGGCGGCATTTTGGAGCGAGGCTCCCACGAAGAGCTTCTCGCACAGAAGGGTGAATATTATAATCTGTACATGTCACAGTTTGATTTCCTGAAAGAATCATAAATTTAGGAGCAATCTCACACAGATTGCTCCTTTTCATATACGCTGCCATTTTGCCGTATTCAAACTCTTTGACTCATATTTAACAGCTCTGTCATCACTTATCTAACCTTACCTCTTTCCCCTTTTTCGGTTTCATCAGCTTCCATGCCGTCAGCGTAAACATCGTTACCGTGGTGCCCACGGCCAGCGCATCGGACACCGGCTCCGCCAAAAATACCGCAAATACCTTGTCTTGAAAGAACAAGGGAAAAATATAAATCAGCGGAATTAAAAGGATAATCTTCCTAAGGCACTGNAAGGAACAGCNACTGTACCGCCTTNCCCAAGGCAACAAAGGNCTGCTGACAGGCAATCTGCGCCCCGAAAATACCTGAAGCCCCCATATAAATACGCATGACTCCCGCCGTATATCGTATCATCGCCTCGTCAGTAGAGAAGATACGTGCCAGCATGTGAGGAAACAACATAGCAATGACCCATAAAAGCATGGAATAACACAGACAGCTTGTAAGGGTCAGCTGAAATGCCTTGCGTACTCTGGATAAGTTTCCCGCGCCATAGTTAAAGCTGACAATTGGCTGCATCCCCTGAGAAAGCCCCTGTAAGGGCATCATTGAGGTCTGCATCACGCTGGCAAGTATCGTCATGGCTCCCACCGCAATGTCTCCGCCATATTTTTGAAGCGAAGTGTTAAAGCAGACGGATAAAAGACTCTCTGTAGACTGCATGATAAAGGGGGAAATCCCCAACGCCACCACCGGCAGCATAACCTCTGGCGAAAAACGCAGGTGACAGCGGCGGATACGCAGTATGGTATTTTTGCCGCTTAAAAAACGAATCACCCATACCGCCGAAACTGCTTGTGATAAAATGGTTGCCAGAGCCGCCCCCTGAACTCCCATGGAAAAACCAAAAATGAATACGGGGTCCAGAATCAGGTTAAGACCGGCTCCTATCATCACTGTCTTCATTCCCACAGATGCAAAGCCTTGAGAGGTAATAAAGGCATTGAGACCCGTAGTAACCTGCACAAACAGCGTGCCCAGCACATAGATGCGCATGTATGGATAGGCATAAATAATCGTGTCCTCGCTTGCCCCGAAGGCATATAAAATCGGTTTGGCAAATATGGAGAAGATAATTGTCAAAATCACTGCCAAAACAACTAACGTAAAAACACAGCTGCCCAGAATCTCCTCTGCCTTTTGTTTGTCCTGCTTTCCCAGTGCAATAGAAGCTCTGGGAGCTCCCCCAAAACCAATCAACGCCGCAAATGCCGCAATCAGCGTAATCACCGGCAGGGTAATCCCCAAGCCTGTCAATGCTAGAGACCCTACCTCCGGAATGTGGCCGATATAGATGCGATCCACCATATTGTAGAGCAGGTTCACAATCTGTGCCGCAATTGCCGNCATCGCCAGCGATANCAGCAGCTNTCCCACCGGCATTACCGCCAGCTTGTTGGGTTCCNCCGGTTTGCCGGGCTCATCCGATTGTTCTGGCTGATTTTCCAAATTCTTTTTTTCCATAATGATATAATCCCCTTCTTTTAAATTCTCAGAATCATCTTTGCCACCTGAAAATATACAAGCAAAGATAATGCGTCTACAATGGTTGTAATAAAGGGACTTGCCATAACTGCGGGGTCAAAGCCTATTTTTTTCGCTCCGATAGGCAACAGGCACCCTACCAGCATAGCCATCAATACTGCGGCAATCAGCGTCAGGCACACTACCAAAGCAACTAATAAGCCCGTTCTGTCAAATACCATCAACTTGGCAAAATTAGCCGCTGACAAAACCGCACCGCATAAAACCGCTACTCTTATCTCCTTCCAGACCACTCTGGGTACATCGCGGTAGGTTATCTCACCTAGCGACAGTCCACGAATCACTGTCACACTCGCCTGACCTCCCGCGTTTCCTCCCGTATCCATCAGCATGGGGATAAATGCCACTAACGCCGTACACACACTAAGAGATGTTTCAAAAGAAGTGAGTATCGCACTGGTAAAGGTTGCCGACACCATCAAAAGCAACAGCCATGGAATACGCTTTTTGAAGGTCTCAAAAACCGTAGTCTTCATATATGGCTTATCGCTGGGCACGATAGCAGCCATCTTCTCCATATCCTCCGTAGTCTCCTCTTCCATGATATCCACAATATCATCCACGGTGATAATACCCACCAAACGATTTTCATTGTCCACAACGGGCATAGCGGTAAAGTCGTACTTTTTGAACTGCTTTGCAACCTCCTCCTGATCCATCAGGGTGTTAATGGCAATAACATTCTCATGCATGATGTCGCCGATAATTTCATCGCCCTCACTAAGCAGAAGATACCGCAGTGCCACGGTTCCCACCAGCTTACGCTGTGCGTCCAAAACATAACAAATATTAATGGTCTCCGAATCAACTCCCACCTTGCGGATACGCTCAATCGCCTGACTCACGCTCAGGCTTTCCTTCAGATCCACATACTCCACAGTCATAATACTGCCAGCAGAGTCCTCGGGATAACGCAGCAAATGATTGATATCCCTGCGAGCCTCGGTGCTTGCATTGGCAAGCAGCCTTTTTACAATATTGGCGGGCATTTCCTCCAAAAGGTCCGCAGCATCATCCGCCATCAGGTTATTGATAATATTAGCGGCTTCCTTATCCGACATGGAGATGATAATCAACTGTTGATTGTCCACATCCAAATAAGAAAATACATCCGCAGCCAAATCCTTGGGAAGAATACGGAATATCTTTAACATATCCTCTTCCTCCAGCTCCTCCAAAAGACTTGCAATATCCGCTTCATTCAGCTCTGCAAGATATTGGCGAAGCTTGGTATACTGCTTGGATGCAAGAAGTTCAACTAATTCTTCAAGCTCTTTTAACTCTTCCATAGCATTTTCTCCTTTGATGATTTTTTATGCCCCAACTTCGCCCGGGGAGAGGATTGTCCGTACTGCATTTACTACTCTTCATAAAAAACCACCACCTTTCAAAATGCTATCTTTGCCTCATTATGTTACTTCTATATTTTATCCGTCTCTCATTTCTTTGTCAATCTGAGAAAATTTTTACCGCCGGCTTATTTCATGCCGGCGGCATTCTCAGACATTTCACACAGAGTTTACATGCCTCATCAGCTATCAGCTTTCTTCATCGACATAATACAGTTCCTTAATCCTCTCAAAGCCCACTCTTCCGTTGGTTGCCTCCGTCATCTCCTTTTGGAGCTCGCCCGCAAGGTCTTGGGGAATCAGCAGCTTCAATGTGACCGAATCCGTATAAGAACTTTCCGCCGGCTCAAGCCCTCGCTGCCCCAAAAGATACAGGATTTTCCCGATACCGTTATAATCTGTAGATACGACTACCTCCCAGCCAAGGCGCATCAACCCCTTGCGGCAACTCTTAAGTCCCTCCTTAACGGCATTGGAATAGGCGCGCACCCTGCCTCCCGTTCCTAAAAGTGTTCCGCCAAAATATCTTGTCACTACCACCGCAATGTTGCGAATCCCCTCCCCTAAAAGCACCTCCAGCATTGGCCTTCCCGCCGTACCGCCGGGTTCTCCGTCATCACTGCATCTTGTCAGCTCGCCTCTGCTGCCTATCACGAATGCAGAACAGTTATGAGTGGCATTCCAGTTTTTCTTTTTGATTTCCTCAATAAAGGAAACTGCCTCCTCCTCGGTTTCACATTTGCGTACAGTGGCAATAAAACGGGATTTTTTTTCCACAATTTCAGCCTCGCCGCCGGAAAGAAGAACCCGGTAGGAAGAGATATTGCNTTGTNTTTGCANTGTGANGCTCCTCNNTCTCTACAATNTTNANCCTAGTTTAGCATANATCCCCNAAAATGTGANACAATTCTTAATAAAGGAAATAANACCTTTATTTACATNTTTTTTTTTGATATAATAATTAAGGNCTGTAACCACGACAAGAAAGGATTGANATTATGAACTATGGAAAAAAAGGTGTCCGCGCAAAACAAAAGGCACTGAATTCTAAANCTGCAAAATGGGGGAGAAAAATAATACTCACCTGTTTCAAGGTAGTTTTGATAGCATTTGTCGGTGTTGGTATCTGTGGTGTTGCCGCCGGCATCGGCGCTTTCCGCGGTATTCTGGCAAATACGCCCAGCATCCGCCTCAGCGACGTAGTCGCTTCCGGGCAGGCAACCATTGTTTATGACTGCATGGGTAACGAAATAGACCAATACGTCAGCACCAACTCCAACCGTATCGAAGTCGGCATGGAACAAGTGCCTAAGCATTTAGGACAAGCCTTTGTTGCCATTGAGGACGAGCGCTTCTACCAGCACAATGGTATTGATGTAAAGAGTATCTTTCGTGCCGGCTACCAATTTTTAAAAACGGGCGGTGACGAAACGCAGGGTGCAAGTACTATCACCCAACAGCTTTTGAAAAACACGATTTTTACGGATTGGACTTCTGAGGGTGAAAACTACATCAAAAAAATAAAACGTAAGCTTCAGGAGCAATATCTTGCCTTGGAAGTCACTAAGAATTTCACCAAGGACGAGGTTCTTCTGCGTTACATGAACGCTATCAACTTAGGGCAGAATACTTTGGGTGTGGAGGCAGCTTCTTTGCGTTACTTTGGTAAATCCTGCAGTGAGCTTACCCTGTCCGAATGTGCAGTTATTGCATGTATTACACAAAATCCTTCCAAATATAACCCTATCCGGCATCCTGATGAGAATGCAAAGCGCCGCGAAACCTGTCTCACCAAAATGTTGAAGCTGGAATTTATCACTCAGACGGAATATGATGAGGCAATGGCGGATACGGATGCCGTATACGAACGAATCGGACTTTATGATACCAATTACCGGGTGGGCAATTCTACTTCCGGCTCCTATTTCTCCGATGCTGTGTATGAACAGGTAAAAGAGGATTTAGTGGCTGCCGGTTATTCCAATACTTTAGCCGAAACTATGCTTACAGCGGGAGGATTACGCATTGAGTCAACTATGGACCCTGCTATTCAGGCGATTGCAGACGAAGAATTTGCCAATGAGGAAAATTATCCCGCAAATGTAAAATGGTATCTGAGCTATGCTCTGACAATCACTGACGGCAAAGAAGAAAAACACAATTACAGCAAAGAAAATATGATGAGCTGGTTCAAAGCAAATGTAAATAAGAATTTTAATTTGATTTTTTCTTCTCAGGACGAGGCAACCCAAGCTATTGTAACCTATCGTAGCGCCATGCTCGCAGAGCTCGGTGTTGAGGACAATGAAGATAATTATGACGAAAATATTTCCATGACGCCCCAGCCGCAGGCTGCTCTTGTTATTGAGGATCAGGCTACCGGATATGTTGTGGCATTGGTAGGCGGACGAGGCTCCAAGGAAGGCAGACGTACCTTAAACAGGGCAACCTCTTCCACTCGTTCCCCGGGTTCAACTTTCAAGGTTTTGGCTTCTATCGCTCCCGCATTGGACAGCGCGGGTCAGACACTTGCCACCGTTTATAACGATGCTCCCTTCAATTATGCTGACGGTACTCCTGTCCATAATTGGTATAAAACCGGCTATCGCGGTATCAATTCTATTCGTGAGACAATTCGGGAATCCTTAAACATTATCGCTGTAAAAACATTGACTGTTGTGACTCCTCAGGTTGGGTACGATTATCTGCTTAATTTTGGATTTACCACTCTTGTAGAAGGTCAGATGATCAACGGAGAATGGCATTCCGATATCATTCAGGCAGCGGCATTAGGCGGATTGACTAAAGGTGTGACCACCTATGAACTAAACGCCGCATATGCTGCCATTGCCAATCAGGGTCTATATGTACAGCCCAAGCTATATGCTCGGGTTACCGATGCCGACGGCAATGTTATTTTGGATAATACCACTCCTGCCACACGTCAGGTTATTAAGGATACTACCGCATTCCTTTTGACCGATGCTATGGTGGATGTTGTTACCACCGGTACCGGTGCAAAATGTAATTTTAAGAAAGGCATGGCGATTGCCGGAAAAACCGGTACCTCCACCGATTACCATGACGTATGGTTTGCAGGCTATACCCCTTACTACACCTGCACTGTCTGGGCAGGCTACGACAACAATATCGGCATGAGCACCAATAAGAATAACGACGAATCCGCTGTTTCCAAAACACTGTGGCGTGCGGTAATGGGGCGTATCCATGAAAATCTTCCGAACGAAAGCTTCCCCGTTCCCAGCGGGCTGGTACAGGCTTCGATATGCACACAATCCGGCAAACTGCCGATTCCCGGACTTTGCGATGCATTAAATTGCGTGCGGACGGAATTTTTTGCGGACGGTACGGTGCCCACTGAAAGCTGTGATGTTCATTATCAAGGTAGTATCTGCGGCTATGACCAGTTACCTGCATGTGTTGATTGCCCTTTCAGTTATCCCGGCGCAACAACTCTGCCGTTAATAGAAGATGCCGCTTTGATAAGCGGTTCCACCACTATTATTAATAATCCTGACGGTACACAGACAGTTCAGACGCCGCCTACTACTAATCATTGTCAGCATGATGCTGCTTTCTTTGCAAATCCTGACTATGAAACACTGATCAATCAGCAGCGTTGGGAAATCGACCAGCGCAACGCAGCTGCTGCGGCGGCTGCCGGCGAGGGTCAATAAAGCTTTATGAGATATACAAATATGCCCCGTATGTTGACCACAATATCAACATACGGGGCATATTTTCTGCTCTAAATCCCCTTTATTTCCTTGATTTTCCTCTGCAAATCCTCCACACCGTTCTTAGCGTTTCTGATAGCTTTACATTGCTTCTCAAAAGGTGCATCCGGCACATCGGCATACTGTTCATAATAGAGTCTTCCGATCTCCAAATAGTTCTTTTTTATGACTTCCTCGCAAGTGGAAATCTGACTCTTCAGATTGGCTATTTCAGCCAACTCTTTTGCCTTATCCGCCGCCTCTTTTCCCTTAGTACTAATGGTATCGCCTATCTTTTCAAAAAAATCCATGGCTGCAACTCTCCTTTACTTCCACATAATATCTACTTTAATTATCAATGTTCTTTTCATAGTATATAATTTTCTGCTTAAAGTGGCAAGTATTTCATTGCACATGCACACGTAATTGTGGTATAATAATTCTGTTGACACAGAATTCAAGTCAGCTGGCGCTGCCTTGCCGCCACTTACGTGGCTCATTATACTTGGAAGCCATGGCTTGTAAAGTAAATGCCCCTTCGGGGCACTTCCTTTCCTACGCACATGGTATAATTATTCTGTTAACGTAACTTTGCTTTATCGCTTTTTAAGAATCAAATATTTTTAAAGTGTATTATACTCAGGAGATGTTTACTCATGCAATCATTATATTCTACTCAAACGGTTAATAACGAAATTGAATTATGTGAGATATCTGATTTAACCTGCAAGCAGCAGATTGAGCGTGAGCTTCTTAAAAATCAGATTTCTTATTATATCTATTGGACCAAGCCTTCTTTTTTCAGTCGCAAGAAGGCAAGCTGTATCTTCTGTATTAATGACAATGCACGGGATTCCGCTGAAAATATCGTCCGCTCCATATGTGACGAATTCGGTTATGATGTGAGATTCATTCTTCGGAAATCACAGAATAATTATTTATAATGCTTATTGATACAACGAGCATGGCTCATTGATTACGAAGCTTACATTCCGGCTAATGGCTCTTTCCCTTGCCGATACTGCGGCACATTTCTCGGCAAGCTTTGGCTCAAACACGGCTCCTTTTCCATCATATACATCCTACACCACCATTATCAGCGTACCCAGTGCAATCAAAATTGTACCGATAAATGACTTCACTGTGAAACTCTCATGCAAAAAAACAAACGCCAATACTAAAGTAATCACCACACTCAGCTTATCTACAGGCACCACCTTAGAAGCCTGTCCAAGTTGCAAAGCCTTATAATAGCACAGCCATGATGCTCCCGTAGCTAACCCTGACAATATGAGAAACACCCAGCTTTTTCTACTAATCTCCGAGATTTCTCCCTGTGCATTAGTCAAAAATACCATTCCCCATGCCATTACCAAAACCACCACCGTGCGAAGTGCCGTTGCAAGATTAGAATTCACTCCTTCTATTCCTACCTTTGCAAGAATGGATGTCAGGGCGGCAAAAACTGCCGACAATAATGCAAACACAAACCACATGACAAGTACCTCCACTAACTCAAGTCGCTCCTTATAAATCAGAACCGACTCTTTTTTTGTCTATATTATACTATAATTTCATGCGCTTCAGCGCTCGTGGAATCAAAAGTTAACACACTCCCCTTCTATTTCAACATTATACCATTTCATATTTATTGTACAAGTTCTCCCAAGGAATAAAATCTTGGGAGAACCGTTTTCCATCTACGCAGTCAATAATCTCAAGCCTATTATGCTGTTATACCTGCTTACACTGCTCTTCTCTTTCGGCATCCGCCTTTGTTTGCTGCATTGTTCCTTTTGGATGATTGGGAGGTGCATAGACAGAAAATACCTTTAATGGAACATTTCCGACATTAACGATATTATGCCACGCTCCTGCAGGTATAAAAACAGCTTCTCCCTCGCAAATTTTATCTGTAAGATTCAACTGACTTTTACATTTCCCCACTTTAACTACAGCTTCTCCCTGTTCCACTATGATAAGCTGATCTGTATCTTCATGCACTTCCAAACCGATTTCTCCACTTGGCGGAATGCACATAAGTGTCATCTGCAAATGACACCCCGTCCAAATTGCTGTCCTAAAATTCTGATTCTCAACTGTTCTCTGCCGGATATTTACCACATACGGATTTGCTCCGTTATCCATCTGCTCCGAACAACAACAATTCATAATTGATACCCCTTTACACTTTTATATTATAATATGTAGTGCAGGCGGTAATGTGTTTGGCAACATTTCCAATCACTGCTTAGGGATTAACATTTATTAACGATTTAAGTGTATTATTATCCTAACGCCTGCAACTGTAGGATATTTTATGGAACCGAATCTTCCTGCAAACCTGACACTGCGTGTAGTAACAAATTCCATTATTATTGCAGAAGAGCTTCGTTCATTTCGTATGCACTGATAGACAGTTCCAAACAAACCGTCAGGCTATATCCCACCAAAAAATTAGGGTTTGGTATTCTTAATTTTAAGCCTACAAGCAAAAAAGCCCTTGCAATTCAAGGACTTCTCTCAAAGCTGCTGACGGGAATCGGACCCGTGACCTCCGCACTACCAATGCGACGCTCTACCGACTGAGCCACAGCAGCAATTATGAAATTATAACTTACAATCACAACCTGATGTATCCTACAGGAGACAGTATATATAAAGAAAAACTGCCCACACTTCATACATCAAAGCTGCTGACGGGAATCGGACCCGTGACCTCCGCACTACCAATGCGACGCTCTACCGACTGAGCCACAGCAGCAACAAACAGGATTACATTTTCTGCAATCACCGTTCTTCATTCTACCAAATACGCCCCCATTTGTCAACATTAATTACGCAATTCTTTGGTATATTGTACATCTATCTTTGTTAAATGTTTTTATCAAGTGCCATTTTCATCTAAATACAGCTGTACCCTGCTCTGGATAACATTACATACCATATTGGCATCCTTCTGACCCTCAAAAAATGGCATCAATTCTTCCCAAATCAACTCCTTTAAACCGTCCTGTGAATAGTCCTTCAACACAGCATATGGAATGATGTTCATAACTTCATCCAGCTGCCTCTCTGAAAAGGTGCAGAGCGCTCCTGTATCAGGTTCCGCCTGCAGAAGTGCCTCTCTGTTCTGCTCCAGATACCGGTCTACTGTCCACAAACCGGAAACACCTTTCTGCATACTCTGGACGATTATATCGCTCATATACAGGAGGTAGAATTCCAGAAATTCATATGCTCCCTCCTTGACCTCACTGGTGCTCAGAATGCTCAGTGCAGGCGAGGTGATATATGCCAGTGGTTCTCCATCTGCACTGGGATAACCTTTAATCACCAATTCCCTCCCCTGCGTGCTTTCCTCTTTGGCGATTGTAGAGAGCGATACTCCGTCATTCAGACGGTAAGCGCTCCCTTCTATCTCCTCCAACACCTGCATCGCATCCTCATATGTATAAGACTCCTTTCTGTCAAGCGCCTTCACCTTGGTGATAAAAGACTGAAATATCTCCCCGTCAAAAGAAGCCTTTCCAGTGTTCCAATCAATGCACATTTCCAAAACTGCCGGTATACAAGCATCATAAATTGCCTTTCTGGTACCAACCAGCGGCGCGCCTGCATTAGGATACTCGGCAATCCAGTCAAGGAACTCATCCACCGTCCATCCAGTCTCCCCAAGCTGCGCACGATCCCCCCAGAATGCACCCAGACTAAAACGGTTCGGAAGTGCGAAAAGCCTGCCTCGATCCGTATAAGCAGTCACGATGGCATCCGACAGTTCCTCTAGAGATAAATTTTCGGAGCTGTCGATATAAGGGGTAAGATCTTCCAAAATATCCTTTTCCTGAAACGATGCAATTGTCGAATTATAAGTAGAAAAGATCAAATCCGGATAATCGCCCGACGCCACTATCTTTGCCACGTCATAACCATAAGTATCATCATATTGGTAATCTTTTAACACTACCTGATATGCGTCACTCTGTTCATTAAACGCATCGATAGGATTTGTGCTGTCCGTGGGCCAGTCGCCCGAAAAATCATACAGATAAATGTAGCGCCTTCCGTAGGCATCATATTTTTCCGAATCCGGTTTATGATCCTCCTCCCCAGTGGCAAGCTCTTCCACCTGTTTCGTTGTGTAGGCAATGTATTTTACAGCTGTCACATCCGTACTGTAACCCAGCAGAAAAATAGAATCCTCANTGANCTGCATATTCNCAATCTGGTGAATGTCGANATTTCGCCCTTCCAATCCAANCACATTTCTTATAGTTCCTGCTATAAGATCGTACTGATGAATCCCTTCCTCGTNCACATAAGCAATGNCCTCTCGAACTTGACACAGAAGGTTGCCGTCTCCTGTAATTGCCGTTCCCTTAGATAAGGTTTCTGTATTCCGATCTACAATGGCAAGATCGACGTTTTCACCATTCTTCTCCACATAAGACACCCCAACCTTCCCATCTGAGAGCTCCACAAGCCCCCTGTATTCCACACCCGGACAGGACAGAGAAAACAACGTCTCCCCATTGGTGTCCGCCACAAAAAAATACTTCTTTGTAATCACGGCAAAGTTACCGTCCAGCAGTTTCAGAAACGCATCAGGGTAATCACCGGATACCCCGGTATCCTCGAGAGCAACCTCCTCTAAAAGCGTACCTTCTGTGTCAAAACCGGCAAGGGAATAGCTTAGTTTTCCTTCTTTTTCTTCCCCCAGCAGTAGATAGATGCTGTCCTTTCCTGCAGAATCCGTGAAAATACGGGAACCTCGCAGCAAAAGATTTTCCGATGGCAGATTCAAGCTGACCGGTTCGCTTCCCTTTTCCAGCGCCTGTCTGTAAAAGACGATATTTTCAGTATACTTTTCCTCATTACTCACAAGCTCTCTGTGATAGTAATAGAAATTCGTATTACCCATTCCCATCAGGGTAAACGGATAATGCTCCCCCGGAAGCCGGAAAACTTGGGAACTCTCATAATATTCCGTCAAGTCATTGCTTTCTCCCTGTTTCACTTCCTTACCACAGCCCGCCAATACCAAGAGACAGAGACAAAGGATTATCAACCAAATCTTTCTNCNCATACNAATTTCCTTTTATTTTTCTTTATTTAAGAAAGTATGAGCTTCTTCTTTAAGAACTCATACTTTCTCTTCCGATATTAACTTATTAAAACCTCTCTATCGTAAGTCCTGCCGCCTTCCCTATAACATCCACGTGCCCCACAATAACATTCCCGATAAAACAAACACCATTCCGTAACTCTCTGTACCTCGTATGTGTGCCCGTCTCGCTCATAAGTAAATAAAGATACAACATTATCTGTAAAAATCACTCGCTCAACATACTCATAACTTCCGTATGAATGTTCATGCGCCTCCGCTGATGCTGCCCAAACTTTAACTGTTCCTCCAAGCATCATTGTTATCAATAAAGCCATACTTATAATTACTTTTGCCATAGTAAATCTTTTCATTTTTTTCAAACTTTTCCCCCTTTCAATAGTTTATAATTAACTTCTTGATTAATGCCTCTTATAGAGTTAAATATCATACTCAACCCAATGGTATCATCCCCTTCTACCTACCGTTTTAGATAATTATTGTAGCATATTTAACAAATTATATCAATATTTAATCACTAATATTTGCGATATTATAATATTTCATTAATAAATAATGCATTTGTTTGGCTTTCATCCATGTATTTTAGGCACACTTTTTCTGAGCTTATTCATTGCAGCTTTCCTCTTCGGAATATCCCCCTGTAATTTCACATACATTATTATCCGAATCATAAATATGAAAATAATAATAACCCTCATTAACCTTTTTAATTTCCGTCATACATCCGATAGCTAACTCCTTCAGGCGTTTATACTCCTTCTTCAAATCCTCCACCCAAAAATTCAAAACAAATTTATAATCACCATCCGTGTAATGATGCCCCGGCAGATTTTCCTCATTCATTAAGGCAAGACACTTATTGTCAAAATAAAACTCTGCAAATTTGTTGCCGCAGTTCCGGGTAGATACAGGCATGGACAACAGTTGCTCATAAAATCCAATCGCTTTCTCAAAATTGCGCACAATTAGATAAACACTGCCCAAATGCAGCTCCTGAGGACGGAGCTTCTTAATTTCATCCTGCTGCAGCAAAATATCATCCGTACTTACCGAAAATAATCGGCTCATCATTATCACCTTGTCAATCTCCGGCAGTGATTGCTCCATCTCCCATTTTGACACGGATTGTCTTGATACGCCAAGCTTTTCCGCCAGCTGCTCCTGTGTCAGTCCGTTATTGATTCTTAATTCCAGTATTCGGTTTCCTACTCCCATATTTACCCTCATTTCTGCGCTGCTTTTTGCGCATAATGCAATGTTTGTACAAGCAGCGCGCAGTCACAAACTTGCCGAGTGAAAAATTTATTTTTAACTCTTGTCTCCATTCTTTTATGGCACATAATATATATTTAATTTTTCCCATTGTATCGTAAGAAGTAATCTTCGTCTACCAAGTTTTATTAGAAAAAGTNCAACCAAAGGTTGCACTTTTTCTATCACACATTTATCTCTTATTCTTCTTTCCTACTCTGACAAAGCAATCATAAATACAAGGAATTACCACAAGAGTGAGCAGCGTACCGTATAAAAGTCCTCCGATTGTAACCACCGCCATGGGCTTAGCCATCTCCGAACCCATATCACTGCTGAATACCATAGTTGACAGCGCCAAAATCGTGGTAAGCGCCGTCATCAACACCGGACGGAGTCTGGTGCGCCCCGCCGTGAGAATAGCCTCCCTGCGCTCCATGCCGCCCTCTCTCAGCTGATTCATATAATCAATCAAAACAATACCGTTGTTTACAATAATACCCGCCAGCATAACAAAACCAATCATGGCAATAACGCTTACCTCACTGCCGGTGATAAACAGCCCTAAGAAACCTCCGGTAAATGCAAGAGGTATAGTAAACATAATGATAAAGGGTGACAAAAGCGACTGGAACTGCGCCACCATAATCAAATACATAAATATCAACGCCAACAGCAGCATCAGCATTACCTGTTCCATCGCATCATTGATAGTCTCATTCTCACCGCTGAATACCAGACGATACCCCTCCGGCAGCTCATAACCGGCAAGCCGCTGCTCTACTTTGGTGGCAACCTGACCCACATTGTAGCCATCAGCAATTTCCGCCGTCACGGAAACATATCTTGTCTGGTCTGCACGGTTAATTGCATTCAAGGACTGTGCGCTCTCGAATTCCGCAATCTCGGACAGAGCAACCTTTACGCTCTCTCCGTCCTTGTCAGTACCTGATATCTCAATATCCTCCAACAGTTTTCTGGTAAGCTCTATATCGTTGCCATTCATTACATAGACATTGAAATCCTTATCGGCAGCTACCAAAGTGGTAGCGCTGCCTGCATCGGCTACCTTGGCTGCTATCTGTGCATAAACCTGTGCCACCGTCAAACCGTAATTTACTGCCTTATCCCTATCGACTTTGACCCTCAGCTCCTCGTCGGAATCCGCAAGACCGTCCTGCACATTTGCCGTTCCTTCCACACTCTCCACCACTGCTGCTACTTCCTCTGCAATCCTGCGCAGGGTATCTAAATCACGTCCTCTGACCTGAATGGTAATTCCGCTGCCTCCCAACGCACTCATATCCATACTGGAGGTGTCAACACTGATTTTCGCCGGAAGCTCTGCAGTTTTCTCCTTGATAATTTCTGCAATTTCCTCATTGGACATCGTCTTATCTTCTTTTGCAACCACATATATTGATGTGGCATTGGTGCTTCCGCCGCCTCCGCCAAGCATGGACATGGTAGAGGCATTTGTCATGGCGCCCACATTTTCCACATCTTCTATTTCCAAAATACCCGCAACCACCTTATCTGTCAGCTCGCCTGTTTCTTTTAACGTAGCTTCCTTATCCAACTCCACACTGACCGTAAGCTGGGTGGAATCCATATCTGCCATAAATGCCGTACCGTTTGATATAGCCGCCGCAACACTTCCCACTAAAAATACCAATACCAGAATAAACACTAACGGTTTTACCTTAAGAGAAGCATCAAGCAGCTTTTCATACAGATTTACAAGACCTCCAAACAGCCTGCCCTGTTTCTTTTCCTGCGTTTTGGTCAATATCTTGGAAGACATTGCAGGCACTACCGTCAAAGCAATAACAAGGCTTGCCAATAGTGAATAGGCAATGGTCAGACCCATATCCACAAAAAGCTGTCTGGTAATACCCTCCGTAAACACAATAGGGAGGAACACGCAGATTGTGGTAAGAGTAGAGGCGATAATGGCACCCGCAACCTCCTTTGCCCCCTCGGTTGCCGCTTCCTGCATGGAAAGCCCCTCACTGCGAAGCCTGTAAATATTTTCAATCACCACTATGGAGTTATCCACAAGCATACCGATTCCCAAGGCAAGACCGGACAGGGAAATAATATTTAATGTCACTCCGCTAAAATACATACACACAATTGCCGTTACCAAGCTAATGGGAATGGAACAAGCAATTACAAATGTAGGTCTTAAATCCTTCAGGAAGATAATCAATATCACAATCGCCAACACGGCTCCGAAAAGCACATTGTTGATAATGGAATCCATAACCAAGTCAATATAAATACCCTGATCCATCAGGGTGATAATAGTCAGCTTGTCGTTTTGAGCCATCAGCTCCTCAAAACGTTCAATCAAACGGTCTGACACCTCTCCCGTAGAATATCCGGTCTGCTTTTGCAAGGTCAGCATCACACCTGCATTTCCGTTTACATTGGTATATATGGCATCCGAATTATCCGTGTAAAATACATCTGCCACATCTCCCAGCGTAATCACGGGAACACCATCCATATGCAAATCCATAAGAGGCAGAGCCTTCAGCTCCTCTGCCGTTGCCGGCTTATCTCCTACACGCACCAGATAGTCAACGCCTTCCTCTGTCACATATCCTGCAGGCATAGAGAAATTCTGTGCCGCCAGAAGCTGCTTTATGGTATCGACAGTAAGAATGCCGTTCATGTCCGCTTTTTCGTAGGCGGATTCCTTTGCCTCCGCAAGCTGCTCCTCGCCTTCCTTTATCTGCTCCTCAGCGTCGGTAAGCTGCTCCTCACCGGTCTTAATCTGCTCTGCCGCTGAATCCAGCTGATTTTTTGCCAGCTCCATCTGATACTCACCCAGAGAAATTTCCGCATTAGCGTTGGCAAACTCAATTGCTGCGGTCAACTGTCCCTTTTCCACCTCTACCAGACCGTTATTTACAGCTTTCAGTTGTTCGTCCAAAGTGGCAACCGTGCTGTTTACCAGCTTTTCATATGCTGTAAGCCCCATGCCGTTAGTCAGAGAATTCAAGGCGTCCTGCAAATTCTGCTTCTGGGTGTTCATAACCGCCGAAGCTCCCTGTGAAATACCTCCTAACATCATGGAAACCATCTGTATATTTTGGGGATCCGTCCAATCCAGTGTCTTCAAGGTATTGAGCATACCTGCCATCTGCTCGTTCGCGGAAGCCGCCTGCTCCAGTAAACTGCTCTCTGTGTAAGATTTTTTCAAAGCTTCTATCTGCTCTTTTGCCTTAGCTGCATCGCCTGCATTTCCGCCGGATACGCTTAATATAATACTTTGACATGCCGTAGCGTATGTAGTGGGCGCATTCTGAATCATATTGATTTCGGCAATACTTGCATCCAGACCTTTCGCAGTACTCAGATTGGTGGTCAGGTTCATCTTGGCGGCCTCCAAATCTGCCTTTGCCGTCAGCAAGTCTCTTTTGGTAGTTGCCAGCTTATCGGCTGTCTCGTTCTTTTTATTTTCAAGCTCTTTCTTGCCGTTGGCAAGCTCCTTCTCGCCATTAC